>JAZLLB010000146.1:0-9268 GCA_045597925.1 Acutalibacteraceae bacterium | reverse complement strand
AGGGCCTATTGCGCTGATTTCGGCAAGTCTGTCCGTAATCGCCTTGGGCGGGTCAAAATCGGGGAAACCCTGAGCAAGGTTAATCGCCCCGTGCTGAATCGCGATTCTTGTCATTCTTCTGATGACGGAATCTGTAAATAATTTATTTTTTCTGCTGAGTTCCTGCATGATAATCTCCTCCTTATTTTAAACCGAGCTCCGCTGAATCTGCCGTTACAAGATTATGCTCATTTATGATTTCTTCAAATCTGTTAGCATGGTCAACTCTGAATACCATATAGGCAAGTCCGTGCTTGTGGCCGAAAACCGAATACATATATTCGACATTGATATCATTATCCGCCATAATGGTCAGAAGCTCATTGAGTCCGCCGGCGGTATCGGGAACGGCAACCGCGAAAACAGAATTTACCGAAACAAGAAAACCGTTGTCTTTTAAAAGTCCGTCCGCTTTTTCATAATCATCTGTAATAAGCCTTAAAATACCGTAGTCATCTGTTTCGGCAATGTGAACAGCTTTGAGGTCAATATTATTGTCTGAAAGCAGCTTCGTGATTTCAAGAAGCTGACCTGACCTGTTTTCAAGAAAAAGTGAAATCTGTTTGATAACCTTCATGACAAGCCTCCTTATATCTTACGCTTATCAATTACACGAACAGCCTTGCCTTCGCTTCTTTCGATTGATTTAGGTGCGACAAGACGAACCTTTGTGTAAATACCGAGCATTGTTTTGAGTGCCGCAACAAGCTGTTTTTCCATTGAAGTGATTTTGCCGAGACTGTCAGAGAAATTATCCTGTGTCATCTCGACCATAACCTCAAGAGTATCGCTGTTGTTTACTCTGTCGACAATAATCTGATAGTTGGACTGATAGCCCTGCTCAATGAGAACTGTTTCAATCTGAGACGGGAACACGTTGACGCCCTTGACAATGAGCATATCATCACTTCTGCCCATCGGTCTGCACATTTTCATGAATGTTCTGCCGCAGGAGCATTTTTCTCTGTTCAGAATACATATATCTCTCGTTCTGTACCGAAGAAGCGGAAAAGCTTCCTTTGTGATTGAGGTGAAAACAAGCTCACCCTGACTCCCTTCGGGAAGCACTTCACCTGTTTCAGGGTCAATGATTTCAGCTATGAAGTGGTCTTCATTTATGTGCATACCGTTCTGCTCACTGCATTCAAAGGCAACACCGGGACCGCTTATTTCCGTAAGTCCGTAAATATCATAAGCCTTTATACCCAACTGACTCTGGATATCCTGACGCATATTTTCGCTCCACGCTTCCGCGCCGAAAATGCCGGATTTAAGATGAATTTTATCTTTCAGACCTTTTTCGTTGATACACTCGGCAAGATACTGAGCGTATGACGGGGTACAGCAAAGCACCGTTGTACCTAAATCCTCCATAAACTGGAGCTGTCTTTCAGTTGTCCCGGAAGACATGGGGAGTGTAAGACTTCCCAGCTTATGACTTCCTCCGTGAAGTCCCGCACCGCCTGTGAAAAGTCCGTAGCCGTACGCTACCTGGCATACATCATCTTTTGTGGCTCCCGCCGCCGCCAAAGCTCGGGCACAGCATTCCTCCCACAAATCAACATCGTGCTGAGTGTAGAACGCGACAACTCTTTTGCCTGTCGTTCCCGATGTTGAGTGGATTCTGACACATTCAGATTTGGGAACGGCAAGAAGTCCGTCTGGATAAGCGTCTCTGAGGTCTGCTTTTGACATAAACGGCAGTCTGCACAAGTCCTCTTTTGTTTTTATATCATCGGGAGTAACGCCTTTTTCTTCCATCTTTTTGCGGTAGTAAGGTACATTATCCCACACATGCTTAACCTGCTTAATAAGTCTTTCGGTCTGCCATTCCCTGATTTTCGCGGGGTCGGCACACTCGATTTCTTTCTGATAATAATTTTCCATAAATTTCCGTCACCTTAAGCGTTTTTCCCAAGCTCAAATGCTTTTTTGTTAAGCTCAATAAATTTCGGCGGAACGCTCGTTTCTATCGCTGATTTCCACTCTTCATCTGTGAAATCAAAATATTTTGAAAATCTGCCTAAAAGAACAAGATTTACCGCCTTTGAGGAGCCCGCCTCCATCGCAAGTGAAAGAGCGTCAATCGAATCAAGGTTAATACCCTTTTCTCTCATTTTTTCTTCAAGATTTTCGGGATATTCCGCCGCGCCTGTAATAACGGGCATGGGATTTACTTTCTGATTGTTTGTGATTATAACTCCGTCGGGCTTGAGAAATTCAGTGTATCTTGCGGCTTCAAGAAGCTCAAAAGATATAATAACATCAGCCTCGCCCTTATCGATAATAGGAGAGTAAACCTTATCTCCGTAGCGCACATACGTTACAACCGAGCCACCGCGCTGGCTCATTCCGTGAACCTCGCTTACTTTAACGTCAAAGCCCTTGGTAAGAAGAATTTTACCTAACAGCTTGCTGGCAAGAAGCGTTCCCTGACCGCCGACACCCACTATCATAATATTTTTTGTTTTCATACGGTCAAGCCTCCTTACCGCCGAGGGCGTTTAATTTACAGAGCTGTGTGCATACGCCGCAGCCCGTGCAGAGTGTATTGTCTATCTTAGCTTTTTTGCCCGTGATGCTGATTGCGGGGCAGCCAATCTTCATACATGATTTACAGCCTATGCACTTATCGGGGTCTGCCGTAATCGGTCCGGGATGCTTAACATATTTAAGCAAAGCGCACGGACGTCTTGAAATAACAACAGACGGTTCAGAGGTATTGACTTCCTCGTTGATAACTCTGTCGCATTCCTCAAGATTATAAGGGTCAACAACTCTGACTCGCTTTATTCCTACCGCGTGACACAAAGCCTCAAGGTCAATCTTCGCGCATGGATCGCCTTTGAGATTATAGCCTGTTGTGGGATTCTGCTGATGACCTGTCATACCGGTGATTGAGTTATCGAGAATAATAACGGTTGAATTTGACTCGTTGTACGCGATATTAATAAGACCCGTTACACCTGAGTGCATAAAGGTTGAATCACCTATAACCGCGACTGTTTTGCTGTCACTCTTTCCTTCATTTGCCTTATTAAAGCCGTGAAGACCCGAAACAGACGCACCCATGCAGATTGTGGAGTCAATAGCGGCAAGCGGAGCGACCGCGCCGAGAGTGTAGCAGCCGATATCACCCATAACGGTGAGCTTATTCTTTTTAAGTGTATAGAAAAGTCCCCTGTGAGGGCAGCCGGCACACATAACAGGCGGGCGCATGGGAATACTCTCGTCAAGCGTATAGCCTTTTACACATTCGGCACCGAGCTTTTCGGCGACGATATTCTGACTTAATTCATCAATACAGCCGAAAATCTCTTTGCCTTCAGCCTTAACGCCGATTGAATTGCAGTGAGCTTCAATAATTCCGTCAAGCTCTTCAATTACAACAACCTTTTTGACTCCCGCCGCGAAATCACGGATTTTCTTTACAGGCATGGGGTTAATCATACCGAGCTTAAGAACAGGATATTTATTTCCGAAAACTTCTTTTGCGTACTGATAACCCGTTGAAGATGTAATAATTCCCATTGAATTATCTTCGCCGGCTTCAATTCTGTTGATTTCGTCAGTTTCAGCGAACTCCGTAAGAGCCTTTGTTCTTTCTTCAACAACCGGGTGACGCTTTTTGGCGTTTCCGGGCATCATTATATATTTTACACCGTTTTTTTCATAGGGCTTCTGTGCGATGTCGGCTCTTTCACCTGTTTCAACAATTGACTGTGAATGAGCGATTCTCGTACACATTTTTACAATAACGGGAGTGTCGAATTTTTCTGATATTTCATATGCCCGTTTCACGAAATTGAGCGACTCCGCCGCGTCAGACGGCTCGAGCATCGGAAGCTTTGCCGCAACAGCGTAGTGGCGTGAATCCTGCTCATTCTGCGATGAATGCATACCGGCATCATCCGCGACGGCGATAACCATACCTGCGTTTACGCCTGTGTATGATATGGTGAAAAGCGGGTCGGCGGCAACATTGAGACCGACGTGCTTCATACCGCAGAATGATCTTTTCCCTGCGAGAGACGCACCGAACGCGGACTCCATTGCAACCTTTTCATTTGGTGCCCACTCCGCGTAAATTTCTTTGTATTTAGCCGCGCACTCAGTGATTTCCGTACTCGGCGTTCCGGGGTAGCTCGAAACGAACGCACAGCCTGCCTCATACAGACCTCTTGCAAACGCTTCATTGCCCAGCATTAAACATTTCATTTTTTATCATTCCTTTTATCAGCCGGTAATCTGTGCCTCAACAAGACGACCGTGGCAGTATTTTTCTCTTAATACAGGCTTTTCAATCTTGCCTGTGGGATTGCGGGGAACCTTATCAAATATAATCTGGTTGGGACGTTTATATCTGGGAAGCTCCATGCAGAATTCACGTATTTCATCTTCCGTGCAGGTGAGCCCCTCTTTAATTTCTATGATAGCCGCAGTAACCTCTCCGAGACGTGCGTGAGGCACACCGATAACCGCGACATCTTTGATTTTATCATTCTTGCGGAGGTGGTCTTCAATCTGAACAGGATAAATATTCTCACCGCCGGAAATAACAACATCTTTCTTACGGTCAACAAGATAGATAAATCCGTCTTCGTCTTCTTTTGCCATATCACCTGTGTAGAGCCAGTCACCTTTTTTGATTTCGTCTGTGGCTTCACGGTTTTTATAGTAGCAAATCATTACACCGGGACCTTTGACAGCAAGCTCGCCCACATCGCCCTGCTTAACGGGATTGCCGTTTTCGTCAACAATTTTTGTTTCCCAGCCGTAACCCGCCTTGCCGATTGCGCCGACCTTATGAACATTTTCAATTCCGAGATGAACGCATCCGGGCCCTAAAGATTCGCTGAGACCGTAGTTGGTATCATACTTGTGGTTGGGGAAATATTTCAGCCATCTGTGAACAAGACTGGGCGGGACAGGCTGTGCGCCGATATGGAGCAGTCTCCACTGTTCGATAAGATGATGGTCAAGATTAATCTTTCCGCTTTCGATTGCGTCAAGAATATCCTGCGCCCACGGAACAAGAAGCCATACGATTGTGCATTTTTCTTCGGTAACGGAACGGAGAATCCATTCAGGCGTAACTCCTCTGAGCAGAACCGCCTTGCTGCCTGAAATCAGACTGCCGAACCAGTGCATTTTCGCGCCTGTGTGATAGAGCGGCGGAATGCAGAGAAAAACATCGTCATGTGTCTGCTTATGATGATGCTGCTCACATATACATGAGTGAACAAGCGCGCTGTGTTTATGAAGAATAGCTTTTGGAAAGCCTGTTGTACCCGATGAAAAGTAGATGGCCGCGTAATCCTCTTCGTCAAGCTGAACCGGCGGAACCGTCGATGAGCAGAATGATATGAGCTTCATAAAATCATCTGCGTATTCCGGACATTCAGCGCCTACAAAAAGCTGAAGTTTAATCTTGGGAATATCATCCTGAATAGGGTCCATACGGGTAATGAATTCGGGACCGAACACAAGAATTTCTATGTCTGCCAAATCAAGGCAGTATTTTATTTCATCGCTCGAATATCTGAAATTAAGCGGGACCGCTACGCAGCCTGCTTTTAATACGCCGAAATAAACAGGAAGCCATTCAAGGCAGTTAAGCAGAAGAATACCGACCTTTGTGCCTCGTTTAATGTTGCGGCTCAGAAGAAAGTTCGCCACTCTGTTTGCTCTGCGGTCAAAAGTTTTCCATGTCATATCCCGACGGTACGGCGCGCTTGACGGAGAAGCTTCAATAAGGCTCGCCTCTCTCCAAGTCACAGCGTTATCACGCTCTTTTGACGGATTAATTTCAACAAGTGCCGTTTCGCTGCCGTAAAGTCTCGCGTTTCTTTCAAGAAAATCAGTAATAACCATTCTGAATCCTCCAATTAATAATTATACAAACCGTACGCTGATACTTTAGCACTTTTAATCGCTAAAGTCAATATAAAATCTTAACAAATTTTATTATAACATAAAATAATCTGTATTGCAAATCGTTTTACATCAGCATACAGCCTTTCCCGACATCCTGATAGCAGAATATTAAATTGTGTTGTCATACTGCCAAAAAGAGCTGCCGAAACCGACAGCTCTTGATATATATTTAAAGCGATTACATCATACTCGCAACTTCGTCAGCGAAGTTGTCTTCTCTCTTCTGAAGGCCTTCACCCTTTGCATAGCGAAGGAACTTAACAGCTTTGATATCCGCGCCGAGCTTCTTTGCAACATCTGCAATGTAGCCGCCAACGCTGCCGTCAAAGAGATCTGTACGAACAAAAGGCTGTTCAAGAAGGCAGATTTCTTTAATCTGTTTCTTAAGACGTCCGTCTGTGGCACCTGCGAAGATTTTATTGTTAACATACTCATCTTTACCGTCAACAGCAAGCTTCGCGAGAACCTCAACAGCATCCTTTGAAAGGAAGTTGAAAAGGAACTTATTATTTTTCTGTTCCTCGTAAGCCGCGATATCCTCATCGCTGAAAAGCTTCTCGTCAACCGCTTTCTTAAAGAGAGCTGTAAGAATGGGCTTGGGAAGTGTTTCGGGCTTATTGAGTGAGCTTTCAACGATAATGTTCTTCATCTTCGCAAGCTCATCAGCGGAAATATTGTCCTGTCCGAGATATTCGGGACTCATAGCCGCAACCTGCATCGCTACGTTCTTTCCCATCTCCGCAAATTCGGGCTTTGCAGCTGTAGCATCGTCTGTATCAAATATAACAAGAACGCCAACCGTGCCGCCGCCGTGGATATAGGAAGCCATGTTTCCCTCAACTCTTTCAAAACGGCGAACTTTCATGTTTTCACCGATTGAAAGTACAAGCTCCTGGCGAAGCTCCTCAACTGTTTTATCTTCATCAACAAGCTTTGTATTGTTGAGAGCGTCAACATCAGCGGGATTCTCAGCAACAATTGTCTTAGCGATGCTCTTAACGAAGTTTGTGAACTTTTCGTTCTTAGCAACGAAGTCTGTTTCACTGTTAACTTCAACAAGAACGCCGACCTTTGCGGTTTCATCATAATAAGCAAGAACTACGCCCTCAGCGGCAATACGGCTTGCCTTTTTCTGCGCCTGAGCAAGACCTTTTTCCTTGAGGAAATCAATTGCTTTATCCATATCTCCGTCGGAAGCGACAAGAGCTTCTTTGCATTTCATCATGCCGACGCCGGTCTTCTCGCGAAGAGCCTGAACGTCTTTAGCTGTAAATGATGCCATAATTATTACCTCCTGAAATGAGTTTTATATAAACTGAATTATTCCGCCGCAGCTTCTTCAACTGTTTCCTCAGCGGCTTCGGGAGCGGTCTGCTCGCCCTGTCTGCCTTCGATAACAGCATCAGCCATAGCACCTACGATAAGCTTAACGGCACGGATAGCATCATCATTGCCGGGGATAACGTAGTCGATTTCATCGGGGTCACAGTTTGTATCAACGATTGCGATAATCGGGATACCGAGTCTGTGAGCTTCTGCAACAGCGATTCTTTCTTTTCTGGGGTCAACGATGAACATAGCAGCGGGCTGCTTTTTCATCTCTGTGATACCGCCCATAAATTTCTCAAGTTTTTCAATCTCGAGGTTGAGCTTGATAACTTCCTTCTTGGGAAGCATATCAAATGTACCGTCGGATTCCATCGTCTTGAGCTGAGCGAGTCTCTTGATTCTCTTCTGGATTGTGTTGAAGTTGGTAAGCATACCGCCGAGCCAGCGGGCGTTAACGAAAGGCATACCGCAGCGAACCGCTTCTTCCTTAACTGAATCCTGAGCCTGTTTCTTTGTTCCTACGAAAAGGATTTCGTCACCGTTAGCGGCAACGTCGCGAACGAACATATAAGCATCTTCGAGCTTCTTAACTGTTTTCTGAAGGTCGATGATGTAAATTCCGTTACGCTCTGTGAAGATGTAGGGAGCCATCTTGGGGTTCCATCTTCTTGTCTGATGTCCGAAATGGACACCTGCTTCAAGCAGCTGTTTCATTGATACTACTGACATTTCTTTTTCCTCCTAAGTTTAGTACCTCTGCGGGGCTTAAAATGCACACATTATGCGAATTTCGCACAATGAACTTCGTGCAGAAAACACCTCGCATGCGTTTTGCCGAATGATTATATCACAGAATTTGTGTGATTGCAAGGGTTTTATCAAAAAAATTCAGTTTTTCGCGGGCATAAACTGAAAATATTTTGTTGAAGTATCCATCTCAACTCCGCGAAGCTGAGCAAGCTCGTCAACGGTTACAAAGGCGTAACCCTCCTTTGACAGCTTTTCCATAGCCATAACCGCTCCGTCAACAGATGTCTGATACAAATCGTGAAGCAGAACGATTCCGCCGTCAAAAGCACGTTTACAGATATTATTGCAGACTGTATCCGCGTTTCTGTATTTCCAGTCCTCAGGGTCAACGCTCCAGATGATAATATTCTTTTTCAAAGCGTTTTTTACCCTATCGTTAATTGAACCGTACGGAGGACGTATCGCCGTCGGTTCAACGCCGATTACGTTTTTAATGGCTTTATTGGCTTTGTCGATATCTTTTTTCAGCTCAGTGTCTGAAAGACCCGTGAGGTCGGCATGAGAATATGTATGGCTGGCAATCTGATTGCCCATTTCATATGCCTTTTTCATGGTATTTCTGTAGCTTTCGCTACTGTCAAGTCTGCTGCCGAGAACAAAAAAAGTCACTCTCGCGTCGAATTTATCAAGCCTTTCCATAAGACTGGTGGTAACAGGCGTATATGGTCCGTCGTCAAAAGTTATGGCAATCAGCTTTTTCCCCCTGAAATTTTCTATATCACGTGATTTTTCAACTTTCTCTGTAGTCGTTTCCGTTACAGCTGTAACCGTCTGAGCAGTTTTTACCGAAGCCGTGCTGTGTGCCGTGCTTTCTGTATCTTTTCTATGTGAAGCTCTGCACGAAACCATGGCGAAAGTGATAACCGCGGCAATAAGCAGAGCAGCAAATCTTTTTAATTTTTTCATTTCGGTTCCCTTCTTGAATCTATATAAAATCTATATTTTCAATTTATTATTTTATCACTGAAAAATATCTCAGTCAACCGATTTTGCAGGAAATTTTGTGCAAAAATTCTGCGTTGTAAATAGATGTGACCCATTTTTCCTAAAAAAGAAGGAACTAAATGGTATAATGTTTTCATCTGCTTTGGAACGGAGCCGTAGGCGAAGTGGAAAAGCAGATGAAAACGGCGCGGCTCACGCCGACAGCTTT
>JAZLLB010000145.1:0-2305 GCA_045597925.1 Acutalibacteraceae bacterium | reverse complement strand
TTCCCGCGATACTCGTTCTTATCAGCATGATTCCCATGCGCTGGTATGATATCGGCAAGGATACCCGTGACAGAATGTATCGCGAGTTAAACGAAAGACGCGCCGAAATGGCTGAAAGTATCACCAACGGCGTAGCGTCACTGGCGTAAGTATACAGCTGTGTCCGCAGTCTTTTGATAGATTGCGGACACTTTTTCCTGCGGTTCAGTATGGAAAAATGACGTTTATGTACCGATGAGCAGAAATCATCGGGCAGAAAAATGTAATACGCTGAGATGCATTCATTATCCGCAGACTGATACTTCTTTAAGCTTGATTTCACCGCCGCATTTCATTCTGACTGTGAGCCTTTTCGCGATAATTTCGGGGAACGTGAAAATCAGCTTATGTCCTACTCCGATTGCTCTGCCGAGATAAATTTCATCTTTTGTGTCATAAATCGAAACGGAAACATCAACGTCTTCAATGATGCTTTCGGCTTCAATGTCTTCTTTGAGAATAACCGCGTTCATAGGCGTTTCTTTATCGAGAACTATTGAAAATTCTCCGTCTTTTACTTCTGGGTTTTCAACTGTTTTAATCGGTGAACTGAAACGCCTTTTGATTTCGTCACCTAATTCCTTAACCCTTTTGATATCCTCTTCAAGCAGGAGTCCGCGTCTGTCGGGACCGATGTTGAGCAAAAGATTCGCGCCTCTGCCGACAGAGTAAAGATACATCCCCATCAGCTTATCGAGGGATTTTAATGTGTCCCTGTCCGCGTCAAAATAGAACCAGCTGTCACGGATTCGGCAGTCACATTCAAATGGGAGAAAACGCTTTTCACCCTCAAAATCACGGATATTTCTGTTGGGCATTTCGCAGTAGCCCGATTCGTTGCCGCACCACGCAGTATCAGGGTCCCACATATTAAAAATCAGAATTTCGGGCTGAAGAGTACGGATTTCTTTTATGATTCGTTTTGTGTCGTAGTGGTGTCCCTCGCTTCCGCAGCCGTCAAACCAGAGGTAATCTATTTTGCCGTAATTCGTCAGAAGCTCGCTTATCTGATTAATAAAATAATCGTCATATTCTTTTGCGCTCATTTTGACTGAGCCGAACTGGGCGGGGGAGTAGTACAGTCCGATTTTAATGCCGTGCTTGCGGCAGGCTTTGACGTATTCGTCAACAACATCTCCCTTACCGTCTTTCCACGGCGTATTTTTCACGGAATAATCTGTATATTTTGACGGCCAGTTGGCAAATCCGTCATGATGTTTGCACACAAGCACAGCATATTTCGCGCCTGCATCTTTTATGGCTTTTATCCAGTTTTCACAGTCAAGCTCTTTGGGGTTAAAGGCTTCGGCGGGCATTTCTTTTAAATCCCAGTCCTTGTGACCTTCATAAAATGTGCGTATTCCGAAATGAAAAAACACACCGAATTCCCAGTCGAGAAATTCTTTCTGTTTTTCTTTAATACTGACTGACATTAAATATCACCTCATATATTTTTTATCGGGGAAGCGTCAATTTTTAAATTTACAACAATTCATTTCATAACAAACTAAATCAAATTTTTACATTTTATTATTTATAAGAAAGGCTTCAACTTCATTGTCTGAAGGGATTGTCTCCGCCGCTCCGCACTTTCCCACAACAACGGCAGAAGCCGCGCTTGCCTTAATCAAAGCATCTTTCGGTGAAGCACCGTTCAGATACGAGTTAAGAAAATACCCGGTAAAAGTATCGCCTGCCCCGGTTGTGTCAACAGCGCTGACTTTAAACACGGGAACACGCTCAAAGCTGTCTTTATCCGCAAAAACCGCGCCGTCGCCGCCAAGGGTGAGAATAACCTTGCCGCGCGGCATAATTTTTTTAAGCTCAGAGACAATATCGCCGATTTCCGTTTTGCCTGTTATACTCATTCCCTCCGATTCATTGAGAATAAGATAATCTATTTTATCAAAAGGCAGTGAATTAATCTCTTTTACATACGGCGACGGGTTAAAAGCAATAATCATACCCTTTTCATATGCTGAATTTATAATATATTCAACCTGTGAAATTTCATACTGCAAAAGAATTAAATCGCCTTTTTCAAAATTTTTCAGAATTCTGTCGCAGTCTTCTCCGGTGATTTTATGATTCGCTCCGCGGAAAAGCACCATCTGATTCTGACCGTTTGCGTCAACCTCAATTACAGCGTGACCCGTAAAGCCGTCGATTGTTTTTATAAGCTTAGTATTAACACCTGCACCTTTCAGATAGTCGGCAAGGAATATTCCGTCCTGACCGATAAAGCCTGCCATATATACGTCGGCGC
>JAZLLB010000144.1:0-2825 GCA_045597925.1 Acutalibacteraceae bacterium | reverse complement strand
CTTCGAATCATTTGTTCAAACAGCAAGGTGAGAAAAAGCGAAATAATAAGCGAAAGCGTATTCAGCTGAATGCTGGATTTCGTTTCGTCTATGGAGACGCCCGAAACGGTACAAACACCATAGATACCAACGGTTTCTGCTGCGATGGTTATGGCGAGAAACAATAAGCATAAAAGCAGTTTTTTCAAAAATCCGAAATCAAAAATCAGCGTTATCAGGAACACAGAAGTGAAAAAGAACAGAGACATATAAGGCGTCATGCTGAAAATAAAAGTCATTCCGCCTTCAAGGAGCATGGCTGCGATTAAAATGAGACCGGAGATGGATTTTTTATATTTCACATTACCGAATTTGCCAAACAGCATATACGCAATAAATATTTCAAACATTCCCGATAAAGCGGTTACGGCTTCCTTCATCACCAAAGAACTCCTTTCAAATAATCGTCAAATATTCTGAGTGCCTGAGTTCTTCTGCGTTGACTGACGGGAACTGCGGTGCCGTTATTCAGCGTTACGCTTTCTTTATCAAAACGGCGGATTCGGCTCATATTTACAATAAAGCCCTGATGCGTCTGAACAAATCCGTGGGTGGAAAGCTTTTCATAAATATCGCTGAGCTTGGAAACGCTTTCATATTTACCGTTGTCAGTATAAATCATTACATGGCGGTTATAACCCTCACAGTACAGTATATCATTGATGCAGATAACCGCTCTGTCGCTCAAAAATCCCGAGGGCAGAAAAGAATGAAGCGAGTTATACTTGCTTATGGCACGGACAAAAATACGCTTGAATTCAAGCTCGGTTATAGGCTTTACCATAAAGTGCAAAGCCTCAACGCTGAACGCCTCAAAGACATAATCCGGATGGTTTGAAATAAAAATAATAATGGCATTGGAATTAAGCCGTCTTACTGTTTGAGCAACCTCAAGACCGCTTACACAATCAAGCTGAATATCCATAAAAAGTATGTCATAACTGATTCCCGACATACAGTCTTTAATCAAATCATTGCCGCTGAAACGTGAAACGATTTCAGGCTTCTGCGTAAGAAGCAAAAAATCGTTTATGTAGTTCTTGATTATCTCGTGCTGACTTTTATCGTCATCACAAATGCAGATGTGCATCTTCATTCACCTCAATATTACAAAATACAAAAGCGCCTCCGTTTTGTCGGAAGCGCCTGAATTATACTGTTTCGCCTGATTAAAGATAGCGTGGCTTACGAAAGCAGGCAAAACGACACTTGTCGTTTTGATAAAATATGTGCTGTTCTGTACGGTGCATATTTTTCATTGTCATTTTGTCCGCCTCCTTTCATATTATTTGCTTTATTATAAGTAATATCGGGTATAAAGTCAACATCACTTTTGCAGATAAAAACATCACTTTTGCGGATTCAGTATCAGCTCATAGGAACTTTATATGTAAATCAGTTCTTTGAAAATGATTTCCACTGCGCAGTGCTGGTAGTTATTCATCAATCCTACCCATTTCATTTGATCAGCAGCTTTCAGTTCTTCATCGCAACCGTCAGCTTCAGCAAATGCTTTTACCGTCTGTTCAAGGATTTTATTTGCCTGCTCGTCAATCTCATGCAGATGACTGTTTAATGTGCCGTTCATAAGCATTATGGAATACTGAGACTTTTTGTGCTCCTTGAGATAAGTCAGCCTCGCCGATTTCAGCAATAAGCTGCGGAGCAAGTACCGAACCGACACCGTACATTCCGATAACGGTGTTGTATTCAGGTAATTGTTTTGCAAGCCTGTCCATTTCATTTCTGATGACAACAATGTTTTCATTTGTTGAATTCAACTGATTTATACAGGTTTTAATTAAAATTTCAGTTGACTCATTTTTAGGAAGCAAGCCTACGTTACCGCAATGGCAATCGCACGAAACGCAATTCATCAGCAAAGGGATATGTACCTGCGCCCCGACTTTTACAAAGAGGCAGAGGCACAAATGCAGATTGTCATAGCAGATTTAATTAAGGGTGTCGAGGACGGAACTCTGACCTATGAAGAAGCAAGAAAGCAATCCTACATCAAAATCCTACAATGGGTAGAGCCAACATTCACATTAGAGGATATGCAAGGCGATTTTTGTTATTGGGACATTCCGCCAATAGACAACGCATACTTTAACAGAGCAAGAAAGTTATTACTTGAAGCACAAGCAAGGAGGCAAACCGAATGACTAAATTACAGATAACAAAAGACTTTGTAATCAAAACAATAATACCGATATTATTCGCAATATTCCTTTACTCAATGTTTATAAATATCTGCACTGACTCCGCCGGAACGGTTGACTATGTAAAACTGTTTATACTCTGCGGAATACCTTTCGGCATAACAAGACTGATTGTGTTCCCACTGTTCGGCTTAAATGGTATTCTTGCAACACTTATATTCAGCTTCTTTATCGGTGGAGCTATCGGAGGAATAATTTTAATATGGAGGCTGCTTGTAGCCCTGTACTATATTCCTTTAACCGCTGTACATTTTGGAATTAATATACAACGCAAAAGATTATAAGACGCATTACATTATTACGTTATGCTGAAGAATATTTGTTGACTCTTATCAAAAAATAATATATAATATTGATTGCAAGTTTTTTAGAAACACATAACCTAATATATTTCAAAATAAAAAAGATAAAAATCTCACAAAATCTGCGTTGTAAATAGATGTGACCCATTTTTCCTAAAAAAGAAGGAACTAAATGGTATAATGTTTTCATCTGCTTTGGAACGGAGCCGTAGGCGAAGTGGAAAAGCAGATGAAAACGGCGCGGCTCACGCCGACAGCTTTT
>JAZLLB010000143.1:0-4824 GCA_045597925.1 Acutalibacteraceae bacterium | reverse complement strand
CGCCAAAATAACCCCACAGGTGATTATCGGTACGCCTGCCGAGAAGTATTTCTCCCACATTGTTGACGATTATAACACCCGCACCGCATTGAATCAGCGTTCGGTGTCCTACGATTTTTCTCAGTTCCATTATATATCCGCACATATCAGTTCTCCTTTTTCCTTTTCGATCACTATAAACGGAACGGTCATTTCATCCTCGGTCAGTCCTGCGTGAACGCCGATAAATTCACGCTTTTCACGCTTTATATAAATTGATTTTTCGCCCGTTGCCACGGCAAGAAAATCACCGACAAAATCGCTTGCTTTCTTATGTGGTTTGCCGAGACCCAAAAGATTTGAATTGAACACTTCTTCCTTTGTCATCAGTCTGAATGAATCACCAAAAAGCCGGTTGAATTCCGCTTTGAATTCGTCCTGCTTTCCATCTTTTACAAATAAACTTAATGCTCTTGGCTCTATTGTCGGCGGCACTTTCAGCATTTCTTCAAGCTGCGGATAATCCTCAAGGTATTCATTTGTGCCGTCAATATGTCCGTGATCGGCGGTGATGATAACAACCGAGTTTTTAAGCTTCTTACATAGCTTTTCCACCTTACTGTTTATCATAAGAATCTGCTCGTGCACCTGCTGACTGCTCACACCGAAAGCGTGCATCGCCTTGTCGGGCTGATACCAGTATGTATAAATGTATTTATGCTTTCTTTTCTTAGAAAGTCTGTAAACGGTTTTGCAGATTTCTGCAACAGATTCAGAATGATATTTTGAAAACGGTGATATGCAATATGCCGTTTTTCTGCCGTTCACCTCTTCTATTCTCTGAAAAATGCTTTTATACGGAATATATTTTGCGGCAATGTTATAATCTGCGGCAGGTTTTCCGTTCTTTTGCAGAGAGTTTCTGAATACCGCAACATTTTCGTCTATTTCATCAAAATACAAGTCCCAACCGAGCCATGCGGTTTCAACGGGAGAACAACCGCTTTCAATCGTCGTGGTGGCGGCAACGGTGGTTGACGGATAAACCGATGAAATCGGGCAGACAAAATGTTTTCTCAGAAAGTCGTTTTCAGATAAATGCTCGTTTATTGCAGATACGCCCAAGCCGTCAAACAGCATTACAATAACATTTTTGCAGTTTTTATTTAACAGTTTATCAAATTCGGGTAAAGACTTATGTGGACAGTCCTTTACGCCGAAATGATTTAACACAGAAGAAGTAACTGAAAGTATACTTCTGTCATATTCGGGATATTTTATCATATTGCCGGCTCCTTTCTGAAAATATCAGAACAAATCACTTGTTATCAAATTTATATTTTCTTATCACTTCGCCTTCGTCATACGGGCTCGGTATTTCTTCAAAAAATGTAAAACCGCATTTTTCAATAGTTCTGCACGAGCCGATGTTGCTTGCGTATGCGCCGGTGCGTACTCTTCTTATACCTTTTTTCTTTGCCTCTTCAAGCAGTAATTTAAGCACCTGCGTTGCATAGCCCTTCCGTCTTTCCGAGGGGCGTATTCCGTAGCCGACGTGTCCCCACGTATTATATCCCTCCACCGTCAGATAGTGCCGCAGGCTTCCTGCACCTACAAGACGGTCATTTTCATCAACCGCAAAATATGAGGTCGTTGAGCAATATCTTTCTTGCAGTCTGCCGTAAGAGCAGTCATCAAGGTGTTTAACATACTTTGCAAATTCTTCAATTGTCGCAGCGGGATAGTCAAGAAACCACGGGGCTGCAGTATTCGGATCGCCCCATTCACGCATCATATCGTTATAATCCTCAAAATAGGTCAAGTCTGGTTTTACCAAATAGATTTTCATATTATTACTCCTTTCTGAAAACATCAAGCATGTGAATTGACAGTCCTACACAGTCCTCACGCTCGCAGAGATTGGACAAAAACTTCATATACTCCTCAAATTCACGGTCGTTGAGATTGTCTAATTTATCGTCATAAAGATATGACAGCATATCAACGCCCACAAAGTGAAGTCTTTTAACGGGATAATTCTTCATCAGTTCATCAATATCGGATTTGCGGTACAGTTCAAAAACCTCGGGCATACTCGATACAGTGTGATAATCTTCTTTTATCATACCTCTGTCAACATAATCAAGTATTTCTCTTTTGTAAAAAAACTTATAAACCGTTGTGTCATTATTGCAGTATGAAGCATATATCACGCCGCCCTTTTTGGCAATTCTTATCGCTTCGCCGAGAGCCTTGTGCTTGTCTTCCTCGGTGAAAAGATGGTACATAGGTCCTAACAACAGAACAATATCGTATGTTTCGCTTTCAAACGCCGACAAATCGCAGGCGTTGCCCTTGTGTATTTTTATGTTGTGGTGCGGCTTAACCTTTTTCTTCATAATCTCAACATTTTTCGGTGTCAGATCCACCGCGGTAACATCATAGCCCATTTCGGCAAGGGCAAAGGAATACCGCCCCGCGCCTGCGCCGATTTCTATTATTTTTGCATCGGGCGTAAGATATTTTTCGATGTATTGCATTGTGTTCAGGTATTCGGGCATTCTGCTTTTTCTCAGCAGCCTGCCGTCCTCGTCGTAACGGGTGTAAAAATCAATAACTGCGTTCCCTGTCGTTTTGTGTTCAGCCGGCTTGTGCTTCCTTTTAAATAATTTCATAAATATCACTTCCTTAAATAAAAAATCGGTGTAAGCTCCTGTTCAAGCCTACACCGTTATAATCATTTATAACCTTACGGTTTCAAAAATGAATACAGAGGTATAGACCTGCACACAGGATCATGTGCAAGCTGCTGGTCATACATATCAGATTTTACGAAAAGATATGTGTTCATTATAGCAATACCTCAAATTTAATTTAGAAAAATATAACACAAGTTAAGTGTCCTGTCAATATGCAGTTTTGAAGAATATAACAGTAATATTATAAATAATGGATAGAATGACATTTGCACAACGAAAGTGTTTAATAAAACTCAACGAATTTGTTTAATGAAACACAACGAAAATGTTTAACTAAATACAACGAATTTGTTTAATACACTTTACAAAAGCCTCAAACAATGCTAAAATAATATCAGAAAGGTCGTGGTTTTACGGAATATAAAAAACGAATTATTGACGATTTGCTTGATTTAAAACTTGAATCATTCGGAGCAACTCTTATAAAAGGTTCCAAAGGATGCGGTAAAACAACATCAGCAAAACAGAAAGCAAAAAGTTTTGTTGAATTTCAAGATGAAGATGTGCGTGATAACCTTTTGGCGGTTGCCGAAACAGCCCCCAAAAAGTTGCTTATCGGCGCTCGACCGAGACTGTTTGATGAATGGCAGGATGCCCCGAAACTGTGGGGAACCATTCGTAAAGATATTGACGACAGCGGTGAAAACGGTCAGTATATTTTAACAGGCTCATCCTCAAAAGAAATAAGTGTGCCACACACCGGTACACTGCGTATAAGTCAACTGCAGATGTACCCAATGAGTCTTTTCGAAAGCGAAGAATCCAACGGCACTGTATCGCTGCTTGAACTTTTTAACAACCCGGATTCATTTGAGGGTTGTGAATCTGATTTGACAATAGATGGCCTGATTTTTGCAATATGCCGCGGTGGTTGGCCGAGAGCATTGCTGAATAAAACCCCGCGAGCAAAGCTTGAAATTGCCAGAGATTTATATGTGCAGACATATTCGGTCGATATTTCGAATATCGATGGCAAAAAGCGGAATGCCGGTTGTGCGCAGGCAGTGCTTCAATCATACAGCAGAAATATATGCACACTTGCTGAATCAAAAACGATAATTGGTGATGTTCGCGCAAATTACGATGTTACCCCTGTAACAGTTTATGATTATATTCATGCTCTTGAAAAACTGTATATTATTGAGGATATTGATGCGTGGTGTCCTGCAATCCGTTCAAAAAGCAATCTCCGTTCCTCGAAAAAACGAAATCTTGTTGATCCGTCTGTTGCTGTTGCTGCACTCGGTCTTTCACCCGAATATTTCAATACGGATTTCAAAACACTCGGATTTCTATTCGAATCTCTCTGCATTCGCGATTTAAAAATATATTCATCGGCATTTGACGGTAAAATATCATATTATCACGACAGATACGGACTTGAAGCGGACGGCGTTTTACACTTAAATGACGGCAGATATGCACTGCTTGAATTCAAACTCGGTTCAAAAGAAATCGAAACCGGCGCAACGCATTTGTGTGAAATTGAAAATTTGATAAAAGAATATAACGAAAAGGAAAAACAATGTCCGCTTCGTCTGCCCGATTTAAAAATCGTTATCACCGGCAGTCAATATGGTTATAGACGAGATGACGGTGTATTTGTTATTCCGATAGGCTGCCTGAAAAATTAGTATAATCAGATAATTGACTTTTAATTGTCAAAAATATAAGCAAAACCTCTCCGCACCATTGTTTTTGCAATGATACGGAGAGGTTAAATTTTGGTGAAAATCATTATGAATAAGTGTCCTGTCAATATGCAGTTTTACAGAACAAGGCATCAGCGTACTGTACCTACCGCTTGATTGATTCTGCAAAAAACTATTGACAGACGGCAATACCTTGTGTTACGATGTAAATACCTAATAATGCGAGGTGTCAATATGAGATATTCAAAGGAATTACTTAAAGGAAGCACTCCCACTCTTATTTTGTCTATTCTGGAGAAGCATGATTTGTACGGATATAAGATTATACGGGAATTGGAAATAAGAAGCGAGAACGCCTTTGAAATGAGCGAGGGAACGCTGTACCCCGTCCTCCACGCTCTCGAAAAGGAAAAATACCTTGAAGCATATTGGAA
>JAZLLB010000142.1:0-7685 GCA_045597925.1 Acutalibacteraceae bacterium | reverse complement strand
ACATTGACTCGCCGATGGTCTCTTTCTCAGAATATTTAATCCAGTTTGTTTTAAGTGAATCGGGCTCCATTGAACCGATGAAATGCGTTGGAGGAACTGCCGCGAATACCTTTGTTCCGTCGGGGCCTTCCCACCAGAATGAGTTATAAAGCCAGGGATTTGTGTCGTTCCAGATACCCATTTTATGAGTAACGAAGTATTCCATACCCGCTTTTTTCATAATCTGAGGCATGCAATAGCTGTTGCCGAAAACATCGGGAAGCCAGCAGGTTTTCGGAGTTACGCCGAACCATTTTTCAGCGTATCTTACACCGTGCAGAAACTGACGGACAAAGCTCTCGCCTGAAATAATATTACAGTCAGGCTCAACCCACATGCCGCCGATGTATTCCCATCTGCCTTCTTTTACTCTCTGCTGAACCTGCTCAAAGAGGTTGGGGTAATGAACTCGCATTTCCTCATACATACCGGCCTGGCTCTGTGAGAAAATAAAGTCGGGATACTGCTCCATAAGACGGAGCATTGTCGCGTGAGTTCTGCCGACCTTGCGGACAAATTCTTTATACGCCCACATATAAACCATATCAAGATGAGAGTTGCCTATAAGGTCGAGCTTACCCATGCATTTATAGTTGGGATTATTGTAAACCCTGTCATAAAGCACCTTTTTGCAGACGCGGAGCTTTGCTTTGAAGGACTCGAAATCGGGGTCGTCAAAGTCAACATAGCAGAACGCTTCTTTAAGGGATTCACGGATAAGCGTCGCGTAATCGTTACCCATACCGGGCATAAACAGCGCGTTGTAAACAGCCTTGATATCCCAGTAAATCTCGTTGATTTCATCGTCTGTTGTAGCGATGAATGAACATTCAAGCTTTTTAAGCTCTGATTCGTTTGAATGCCATACGAAGTATGACACAATATCAATATCGAACACCTCGCCCGCCTTTGCGCAATTTGTGAGAACAACAGCCTTGCGGAACGGGTCAAGCCCCTGGAAAGGAACACCGTTAACGGAAACAAGTGAGTCGCCGCCGAAATAAACATAAAGTGTAACCTTTTTGCCTGCGAACTTTTCGGGAATAACTATCTGATTCTTGAAGAAAGAGCTGATTCCGTTGCCGCCCCAGTAGCCGCCGACCTCAAGTTCCTTCCAGCCTTCATATAAATATTCATAATCACCGATATCTTTATAAATGCACTCGCGCATCTTCCACGGCGCGGTGTTTTCAAAGTCGGTGTAAATTCTCTTTTTCAGTGTCTTTAATTTGATTTCAGCAAGCTCGTCAAAGGCGAAAATACCTCTCTGCTTGTTTTTGATGAGACCTCGCCATGTGTCAATGTGAGACTCCATACCTTCGGTTGAAGGCACTACTTTTTTCTCATTTTCAGACATTTTTTCAGCTCCTTTTTATCTGTTCAAAACAAATGAATATATGTCATTTTCAACCTTTTAAAGTTAAAAAGAACTTATTTGATTACTGTATCAACAACTCTTTTTGCCGCGTCAGCGTCGGGATTTCCGAAATTAAAGCTCCGGAATTTTTCCGCCTTTTCCGTATATTCAGCCGCACTGCCCTGTTCTATCATAGTAAGAAGAGTTGTAAAATCCTTTGCTACGGGTCCGGGTACATAGCTTTCATAGTCAAAATAAAAGCTGCGTTCTCTGTTATACTTTTCAAAATCAAAAGCATAGAAATATAAAGGCTTCCTGATAAGCGCGGCATCCATACAGACAGAAGAATAATCAGTCACCATAATATCACATCCGAGGGTAAGCTCACCCACATCTTCATAACCGGTAACGTCAATTACACCGTCAATCATCTTTTCACAGCGGTGAATCTGCGGGTGAAGCCTTATGAGAAGTGCATATTCATCACCGAGCCTGCGGTTAAACTCCGCAGCATCAACGGATTGAAGAAGCTTTTTATCTTCTTTCTCGTCATCTCTGAATGTCGGAGCATACAGCACGAGTTTTTTGCCCCTGCATTCGGGATATTTTTCGTATATCTTCTTTTTATAAGGCTCGGTATCGGTACAGCTTAAAAATCTGTCGGCTCTCGGCGCACCGAGTGGGAGAACTCTGCTTTTATCAACACCGAACGCCTCGGCATAATACGGAACAACACTTTCTGACGAGCAGACAACCCATGTGAGCTTCTGCGCGCCCTCGATTTCTCTTCTGCGGATATTCTCAGGCTGAGGAATATGAAGCCCGAATTTTTTAAAAACACCCTCCGCGTGCCATAGCTGGGTTACAACAGCTTTTTTACTGAAACGCAGACTGCTCATCGGCATAAAGTTATCATTCAGAAAAACGTATTTCGATGTCGCCAGCAGATACGCCCGGACGGTGAAAAATCCCAGAACTTTCGGGATTGACGAAAGTCCCGCCAAATTCAGGTCCGCTGAGGATATTCTGACAATACCGTACCTTCCCCTGCTTTCAACCTCTTTCACGACCGCACCGAGGCTGTCGGTAAAATTCTCTCTGTGAGGTGAAAGAAAGGTTACCCTGCTGTTTTTCACAGGGAAAATGCGGCAGATGTTAAAAAATGCCGCATATAATAAATAGAGTACTCTTTTCACACGGATTCCTCCGTTACTTATTCCAATCCATTACAGTTTTGCCGAAGTTACGGCTGTAATCAAGCCTGAACGCCTCGTGAATATCTTCGATTGCGGCAACGGGAATTTCATCACCCACGATATTTTCAAAATAGCGTGAAAGCGCAGGATACTGACGAAGCAGCTCAACAGTGCGGACAAAATCCTCTCTTCCGCTTCTGCTTGAACCGTAAACACGAAGACCTTTTTCAAGAATCATCCTTGTGTTTATGTCAACAAAATTTTCGGAAACACCCATAAGAGAAATTGTTCCCTCCGGGTTGATATAGTCAATCATCTGATTTATGGCGGGTCTTGAACCCGCGCCTCCTACGCATTCAAACGCATGGTCAATAACAAAATCCTTCGGAAGACTGTCAACATGATATGTGGCCTGCGCGAATGTGAAATAGGCAAGCTTCTCTTCAATAGTACCCATTACATAAAGCTCTGACTCAGGGTGAATGTAGTGAAGAAGCAACGCTACAATAAAGCCGACATTGCCGTCCCCCCATACACCGATTTTTTCTTTTCTTGCGTGAGAAAAGCTGTCAAATCTTGAAATCGCGTGAACGCACACACTGATAATTTCAGTAAACGCCGCGACGGTGAGATTGACTCCGTCGGGAATAGTAACAAGCCTTTCAGGGTCGCAGGCAATATAATCCTGCATAAATCCATCGTACCCGCTTCCTCTGAAAAAGCTCGAATAACGGTAGTTTTCAGCTATAATATCATCATTTTCAGTGGGAATATTGGGAATCGGAACAACCTTTTCGCCTGCCTTAAAAGTACCTGTCGGGTCAAAAACGACCTCAGCGACACATTCGTGAATAAGAGCCATAGGGAGCTTTTTGGCAAGTGCCTCGCGGCTTCTCGTTCCCTGGTAATAACGCTGATCAGCCTTACAGATTGAGAGCTTGAGAGGTCTGATTATTACTTTGCCCTCATCAAGAGGCATTTCCTGATAGCATACGTCGATAAGACGGGGAGCTGTCAGTCTGTATACTGCATTAATCATTTCTTTTCCCCTTCTAACAAAGCATTTGCGATTTTAAGGTCATAGGGATAGGTGATCTTAATATTGAACACTTCGCCCTTAACAAGACTTACAGGTTCACCCTTGAGAGTATAAATTTTGCAGGCATCTGTAAGAATTTCTTTTTCTTCTTCTGTAAGAGAATTGCATATATCATAAAGCTTTTTGATTTTGAAGCTCTGGGGAGTCTGCCCCTGATACATGAGCTTCCTTTCGGGAATCGAGCTGATAACATCACCGTCAAGACTTTCAACGATTGTATCCGTAGCTCCGATAACCGTATCGCACGCACCTGTTTTAAGTGTACAGCTTATATTGTCCTCAATAATTCTGTGTGTCACAAACGGACGGACAGCGTCATGTGTGAGAATAATATCATCATCACTGAGACCGTAGTTTTCTTTAACATATTCAAGCGCGCACATGAGTGTATCGTTTCTTGTACCGCCGCCGCAGATAACGCTGACCTTTTCAGTCTCTCCCATGTATTTTTTTACAAGGTCCTTAGTCTGCTCCACCCAGATTGCAGGGCAGAGAACTATAACCTTATCAATATTTGAATTAATAAAGAACTTTTCGATTGTATGAACTATAATAGGCTTGCTGCCAAGCATCATATACTGCTTGGGAGTTTCCGTGTTGCCCATTCTGCTGCCTTTTCCGCCTGCGAAAACCGCTGCTATTACCATAATTATTTACCTCATTTCTTTCCGACTAATCTGTCGTAAATATCACAAACCTCATTGACCTCGCCGCTTGCAATCAATGTTCCTTTTTCAAGGATAATCGCCTTGTCGCAAAGTCTTCTTACCTGATCGGTGTTGTGCGAAACAAAAAGTACGGTTACACCCTTGTCTATCATGGACTGAACTTTTTTTTCGCTCTTGTTTCTGAATTTCGCATCTCCGACCGAAAGAACCTCGTCAAGGATAAGAACCTCAGGTTCAACCGCCGTTGCTATCGCGAAACCCAGACGTGCGCGCATACCTGACGAATAATTCTTAATCGGAACATCAATAAAATCCTTAAGCTCTGAAAATTCAACTATTTCATCATATTTGCTTTCGATATATTTTCTCGAATATCCCATTGTGGCGCCGTAAAGAAAAATATTTTCCTTACCTGAATAATTGCTGTCAAATCCCGCTCCGAGCTCAAGCAGCGGAGCTATAATTCCGTGAACCCTGACGGTACCTTTTGTGGGCTTCAGAACGCCCGCGACAGCTTTGAGAAGCGTGCTTTTTCCTGCTCCGTTAAAGCCGAGAATACCGAGCCTTTCGCCTTTTTCAACGGTAAAAGAAATATCCTTCAGTGCCCAGAACTCCGTAAACATAAGCTTTCTTGTTACAAGCTTCACAAAATATTCCTTTATATTGTCAACCTTCTCTTTATTAAGATTAAAAAGAATGCTGACATCTTTAACTTCAACTGCGGGTTTACCCAATGCTCTCCCCCCTTAGATATGAAGAATGAATTTATCCTGATTCTTATAAAACGCCCATATACCGATTAAAAGAACAACCACGGAAGCCGCCGCGGCGTAATAGAAATGATTCCAGTCCCACACACGGCAGTAAAGTACACAGCAGCGGAACATTTCAATTATGCTGTAAAGCGGATTCAGCTTCAATATCGTACCTACGGCGTTTGAGCCTATTTTGAGTGTTTCAAGCTTGTACATAATAGGTGTCGCGTAGAAAAGCATTGTACATACAACATCATAAATATATTCAATATCTTTAAAGAAAACATTCAGCACCGAAAGAATAAGTCCTACTCCAAGGCAGAAAATGCAGAGAATTATAATCGGCACAAAGCACAGCACTATATGCCACGACAAATGAAGGTCGGGATAAATCGTACCGCCTGCGAGAGAATTTTTTATGAGGAAATAGCCCTCAACAACAATAAGAACAGTCAGAGAAATCGCGAATGTTACGAAATTTGAAAGAACATTTGAAAGCGGATAAATATATTTCGGAACATACACCTTTTTAAGCACCGAGGCGCTGTTTCTTATTGACCTCATGGCTCTTTTTGTTGACTGTGTGTAAAACTCAAAAAGCAGTCGGCCTGTAAGAAGATATACGGGGTAACACACAACCCCGTTATTTGACTTGCCGAAAATATTGCCGAAAATAAATACAAGAACTATCATTGTAAACAGAGGCTGAAGAAAAGTCCACAACATTCCGAGAAAAGAATCTCTGTATTGAAGCTTAACATTTTTTCTGATTATTTCCTGCATCAGATATCTGTATTTATAAGCATTTTTCAGATACTGCTTAACAGAATTTTTTTCTTTTACTTCCGAGTTCATTCCTTCACCTCATATTGTTTTCCATTTAATAAAATAACGAAACATGGACTTTATATGAATAAGCATCAGCTTCATATTTCGTTTGCTTTCCCTGCCCCATACATGATATATCGTTGCTCCGGGGTAATACACAACCCTCGTTATTTCATTGGCTCTGCGGGCAATGTCAAAATCCTCAAAATACATGAAAAATCTTCGGTCAAAGCCGCCGAGCTTTTTAAAGAGTTCTGTTCTGAAAACAATAAAGCAGCCCGTGGCAACATCAATATCTGTAACCTTTGTTAAATCGCAGTCCAGCATTGCATATTCTCTGAGAAGCTTTGAGGGATTTTTATCATCTCTCAAACGGCTGGCAACAAGATATTTAAGGTGCGGATTCCGCTTGCCTAAAATCTGCTCTCTGCCGTCAGGAAAACATATTTTCGGCGATACAACGCCGATATCCTTATTGTTATCCATAAAATCAATTATCTTTTCAACAGCGTTATCTTTGATAATAATATCCGGATTAATAACAATGTGATACTCTGACTCTATCATCGGAAGCACAATATTATGACCCGCACCGAAGCCGCTGTTTTTGTTTGTTTCGATAAGGAAGACATCGGGATAATTCTTCCTGACAAACTCAGGCGTTCCGTCTGACGAGCCGTTGTCAACAACATAAAGTCTGAACTGCTCAGAGTCTGTAAACTTAAGAACAGTGTCGATTGTGGTCTTTATGCTTTTCATATTGTTATAGGTTACTATACATCCCGTAATTTTGGGGTTCATTTTAAATCAACCTGCTTTCCTGCAAGAGCCTTTATTATGGCAGTACGCCACCTGACTTTCTGAATGAAAGACGTTTTCCCGCCTGTCGCGGTACCTTCGTGACGTCTCCAGTAAATATACTGCTTATTTATGAACTTTACCCGCCCGGTTTTTTCACCGATCAGTCCTATCCACTGGTCGTGCATCGGCAGATTATCGGGAAACGGAAGAATATACGGCTTCAACTCTGAGCTGAATGCCATACAGCAGCCGATATATGAATTTCTGATTATATTTTTAAAATATCCCTCAGAGCTTCCGTGATAAGCGAAAAAAGATTCTTCTTTTATATTAAGCTTATCGTCGGCAATATATGCATCATGCATAACCACAAGCGCACCGCCGTCAAGCTCCTTTTTAACGGCTTCAACCTTGCCGTCAAGCCATATATCATCCTGGTCACAAAGAAAAATACAGTCCCCTTTTGAGGCTCTGACCGCATTTTCAAAATTTCTGACGACGCCGTTTCCAGGACCCTCAATGTATCTTATACGGCTGTCTTTTTCTAAAAGCGGCTTTATCGCCGGATATGTGCTGCCGGATGGCAAATCATCGGATATTACAACTTCATCACCTTCGCCTAACTGGCTCAGCACAGATTCGAGCTGCTGCGTTATATATTTTCCGCCGTTATAGGCGGCAATAACTACAGAAATCATACAATTCCTCTGTTTCATTGTTAAAAATAAAAAAATCTGCCTTATTATTCCACTATGATACTTATGTATTGTATCACATACATCTGAAAAAATCAATAGAAAGTATTTTACGGTTCTTTTTAGCCTGTATGTGCTAAAATGATATGACCCAATAAAAAAGAGAAGTAACTTTCAAATATGGTATAATGAATTCACCACAAACCATTATCCAAGAAAGAAGTACTTCTCATGAATATAATAACAC
>JAZLLB010000141.1:0-10071 GCA_045597925.1 Acutalibacteraceae bacterium | reverse complement strand
TGTCAAGAGTTTTGAGAAGAAGCTCAAAGCGGCCTGTTTCAATGCCGTAAAGAGAGCCCATGTGATTATCAATATGTGAGGGAGTAAGTCCCAGCTTCTTTGAAAGTTCAACCTGCGCGCGGATTTCACCCGCAATTTCGTCAAGGTCTGCGTGCTTTTCAACGTCAACACTCTCGTGCCACATGAAGCCTTCCTCGTCGCGGAGAGTACCTGTTTTCTCGGTGTTTACAGGTGCCCAGCGGAAATCACCCCATTCGCTTGTGAATGTAAGATGTGTGCCGATTGCGAACTGCGGATTTTTCTTTGCGAATTTGCATGCCGCTTTCGCCCACTGGCAGGGCATCATGATTGTTGATGATGTGAGTGCGCTGTTTTCATTCTGAAAAAGGTCTGTAACTGCCTTGACCGATGCGTTGCACATTCCGAAGTCGTCGGCGTTGATGATAAGATATCTGTCTGACATAAAAATCCTCCTATATTTTAACTGGAATTATTATTTGCACTTATAATATACCATAAATCAATGTGTGTTTTCAATATTAACCGTCAAAATTGAACATAAATTATCTTAATGACGTATAAATATATTGAATTTTACGCCGTGATAGAGTAAGATTAAATAAAAACGCCGGAGAATGATATGGAACCGTTTATCAGAAAATATAAAGCCGAGGACAGGGAAAATTTAAGATTCATATGCAGAGAAACGGCAGGCGGATTTTTCAGAAAAAGAGAAAGTCTGCTTAATTCAGTACCGATACTCTATAACGATTATTTCACCGAAAACGAGCCGCAGAACATCTTTGTTGTTGACGACGGCAGCGGCAGAGCGGTTGGGTACATAATCTGCTGCTCAGACGCGAAACAATTCAAAAAGCTTCTTGTTAAGGAATATTTCAAGAGAGCGGTTAAAAGTGATTTCGGTATGTTCCCCGCGTGCATGGCGTATCTCGGCTCAATGATTCTTGAGGGCAGAAAAAACGGCGTTCATCTTCACATTGACATTCTTCCCGATTTTCAGAGAATGAGCTTCGGTTCAGGACTGATTGACGAACTTAGAGCACACCTTTACAAAAAAGGAATTCTCTCGCTCTCTGTGAACACAATAGACAGAAAGTCCTCGGCATATAAATTCTACATTAAATACGGATTCAGAGAAAATCTTCATTACGCCGGGGATTTAGTATCGCTGACTATATCGACAAACATCGATAAGGAGGGTGCCGGATGATAAGAATAATACCGCAGCCAAAGCAGATAAAAGAGCTTGGCGGATTCTGTAAAAGTGCCGAAAGTATAATCAATATCAACGATTCATCTATAAATTTAGATGAAAGCTATAAGCTGGAAATCACGCAGGACGGCGTTAAAATATATGCGTCATCTGACAGAGGATTTTTCTACGGTAAGATGACGCTGAAGCAGCTCATGATTCAATGTGACGGCGCACTCCCCTGCCTTGAAATTGAGGATTCGCCCGCTTTTTCATACAGAGGATTCATGCTTGACAGCGCGCGTCACATGATACCCGTTGAGGAAATCAAAAAGATGGCCGATGCCGCGGCTATACTTAAAATGAACAAATTTCACTGGCATCTTTCCGACGACCAGGGATTCAGAATTGAACTTAACGGCTTTCCGCAGATGACAAAGCTGGGAAGCGTCAGAAAGTGCGACAATTTCGGCTCCATGTGCAGAAGCGATAAGGAATATTCGGGATTCTACACCAAGGTACAGATAAAAGAGATTATCGACTACTGCGCTGAGCGTTTTATCGACGTCATACCCGAAATCGACATGCCCGGTCACACATCGGCGATACTTCATGTTTTCCCCGAGCTGAGCTGTAAAAAGGAGCCTGTAGATGTAAAAACACGGCAGGGAATTTATAAGGATAATCTGTGCATCGGAAACAGTGATACTTTTGAATTTATTAAAAAGCTGCTTGACGAGCTGTGTGAAATGTTTCCGTCGGAATATTTTCACATCGGCGGTGACGAGGCTCCGGATAATTACAGAAAGGACTGCCCGCTATGTCAGAAAGCGATTAAGGATAACGGACTTTCAAGCTCCGCTGAGCTTCAGTGCGTATTTTCAAACAGCATAAAGGAATATCTGAAATCAAAGGGTAAAAAGGCAATTGTTTGGAACGATATTCTCAAAGGCGGCAGGCTTGACCGTGATTCAATCGTTCAGCGTTGGATGGATCCGAAAGGAAATGCTTTCAAAGCCGCGAACAGCGGTAATGAGATAATCATATCCGATTTCAAGCCGTATTATTTCGACTATCCGTACGGAATGTATCCGTTAAAACATGTGTATAATTTCAATCCGTCAGGCTGTAAATCGCTGACCGAAAACGGCAGAAACAACATAATCGGTACAGAAACACCTTTGTGGACAGAGTTTATTGACAATAACGAGCGGCTTGAATACATGGCTTTGCCCAGATGGTTCGCATTCTCAGAAAATGCGTGGTCGGAGCAAAGCTGCAAGAATTATAAGCAGTTTAAGCCGGCGGCAATAAAACTATGCTGTTATCTCAATAAAAACGGATATCACTGCGCACCAGAAAAAGATACTGATATGTCCATACCCCGGCGGCTTCATGATGTCATAAAATTTTTCAGAGCGTTTTTATCAAAGGAATAAGTATAGAAGATTCCGTTCATACTGCACGGACAGCAGTCCGAAGGCTTGTTTCCGCAAATATGCGTATCCGCTTATAAAGAATAATCCCGCGAGAAGAAATTTCACCTTCTTCAGCGGGACTTTTGTTTTGTTTCTCTGTTTAATTTGCGTTTATTTATCTGCGTTTGTACAGGACGATCTCAGGTTTGCCGCCATCACACTCATACTCGCAGACAAGAATAAATTCTTCATTGGCAACAACGCCGTAACAACGCTCGGAATTCACTCTTTCAATCTGATTACCCAGATATACGTCTTCGTCTTTCAGAAACTTAACTGCAGTTCCGTTAGACAACGGATACTCAAGGTTCACGTAAGCACCATTCAACAGAAAAAGGTCATCTGTCACCAGTCCGTTGATGCATAAACCGTTTACTTCATCAATCAGATTCTTTTTTAATTCATCAAAATTTTTGTTTCTTTCTGCAATACAGCTTCCTCCGAACGGATGTCCGCTGCACTGTTCACAGCCGCCGCATTCGGCAATTCTACTGCATTTTTTACAACAATCACTACCGCAATACGTCATGCGTTTCACCTCCATAATTTTTGATTTGCTATGCTCAGTATTTTTGTTCTACAACAACCGTTTCTGTTGTGAATGTTCCGTTCTCATTGAGATTTATGAGTCTGCCGCCGTGCTCCATGCCGTAGGTTTCGTATCCGCAGCCGATTGTCTGATAAAGCTCTATTCCGTCTTTTTCAAAGCAGAAGCTGTTTACGTGGTCGTGACCGAAAAAAGCCGCCTTTATATCACCGCAGCGCTTCCATGCTTCAAGCTCGCTTCTGTCCAACGGCGACGGGCAGGGCTTTTCGCGGAGCTGTCCGCTTTTTAACGCTCCGTCCTTTGCTTTAAAAAATCTTCCTTTATGCTGATAATCGCAGTCCTTTTCGTCACACTCCTCAATAAAATCAAAAACCTGATTTACGGGAATATGCTGAAACAGTACAGCGGGGATTATTCTGCCGTATTTTTCTTTTTCGGCTTTAACAGTACTTTCGTACCACTGAAGCTGACTGTCATAAACACGGTTATCATCGTGAGAAATCAAAGGTCCTTCAGGTCCGTTGTGATAATCATTGGAATCAAAGCACCATATATTCCACACAACATCATCGTTTTCACGCGAAAGAACGGGCAAATGATAATTTCCGCAGCCGTAAACATCAGCTTCGTTGAAGCACCCTCTGAAATTATCGTAATTCATATAAATGCTCATCTGAATCTCTCTGCTGAGCAGTTTTGCGATATGCTCATTCTGCGCGTCATGATTGCCGAAAACAACCGCCAGCGGAACATTGAATTTTTCAACCTCACCGATTATTTTCTCAAGACACCACAAAGCATACTCATCTGTCATTTCCTCCCAGTGACCGCCGATATTGTCTCCGCCAAAAATCACAAGGTCGGGGTTTGTCTTTTCAATAGCTTCTCTGATTGTGTTTAATGTGTTTTCAGATTTTCTGCCGGGTATGCTCCTGTCGATATCATCGTCCATATCAGGGTGAACCTTATGAATATCCGTAATATGAAGTATTTTAAATGTGCCGTTTTCACCGAAACGAAGCGGTTCAAGCGATGTGAGCGTGTTTTTTCGTGAAACTGTATATCCTGTTGCCATAAAGCACTCCCCTTTTCATTTTAAGTCATTATATCATTGTAAAAAAATATTTTCAACTTGCGGAAAGAGAAAACATGATATAAAATACATTATAAGCAACAAATAAGAGAGAGCTGATAATATGAGTGAAATTTCCGTTTTTTATTCAAATGTACTCGATGCCGCAAAAGAAAGCGGTCTTCCGATGAATACCGTTCTTGCGGATTTCGGAAAAGCAGGCATTTCCGCACTTGATTTTGACTATAAGCACATAAAAGACGGTATACCCGACAAAGTAACCGAATCGGGTATGAAAGTCAACAGCGTTTACGCATTTTTTGATTTATGGAAAGACGGCGTTTTTGATGAAGCGGTAAAAGTTATTGATACCGCTCGCTCTCTCGGCGCGGCAGCTATGTTTGTTGCCGAAAAGCTGCCGGAAGAAACAATCTGTTCACTTAAGGAGCTGAAAGAAAAAAATGATATTTTCAGCTGGCTCGACAGCTGTGATTTTTCTCTCAGAACAGCCGAAATGCTCAAAAAGCTCTCCATTTACGGCAGCGGGCAAGGCGTTTCCGTCGGTGTGGAAAATTTTGATTCCCACCATTCCCTTACCGAAAGAAAATATGAACTTGAATGGCTGTTTTCAAAAGCTCCGCACCTGAAATTCAATCTTGATACAGGCAATTCACTTTTCTGCGGTGAGGACATCAACGGGCTTTTCAATCTTTTCAGAGAAAAAATCATGAATGTTCACTGCAAGGACAGAATTTATAATGACGGAAAACTGCGCTGCGCCGCCGTCGGAACAGGCATTATTCCTATAGCGGAAATAAAAAAATCCCTTGAGCAAAGCGGCTACAAGGGAAATTTTTCAATTGAGGTTTTCGGAATAGCGAATATGTATTCCGGAATTATCAGCTCAGCGGTTTACCTTAATAATGACGTTCACCGCATACGCACGAAGCGTTTATTTTGAAAAGTCTGCAAAAGAACATATATACATTCCATATAACCTTAAGTACGGGATTGTCCGTATGGCAAATGCAGTTGTCGTCAATCGCGGGATACTCGGGTGACTTCACATCGGAATTATTATTAACCCTGCCGACCTCTTTGACTGAATAAACACCGTTTTCGCTGTATTTTATAAAGCGGAGCTTTTCAGGTGTCAGCTGAATAAATCCGAGTGTAAGAATATCAGTTGATGTTTCGGTTTTATGATTGTTGGAGTAACCGATATATCCGCAGTTTGTGTATGTGAAATTAAGTGTTTCCTCGCTGTAGCAGTCCTCGCCCTTTTTATCAGGGAACGGAATACGGATTTTTTCACCGGGAGCCATAAAATTAACCGAACCGCCGATATAATCATCATAAGCACTTGAATGGTTGTGACCGAAAATAAAAACTATATCAAGCTGTTTGCCCTTTTCATTGAGTACATTGAAAATATATGAGGCATACATGTTGTCACCGTATCCGCTTCTGCCTGTGTGATGAAGCGGCACATGAGTCATTACAATAACGGGTCTGTTGTCTCCCTCTTTAATCATATCGTTAAGATTTTTTTCAATATCAGCGGCAACCTCCTTTACTCCGTCATCTTTTTTCATACTCTGTTTCCACGGAAAATCGTTTTCGTTGATAACATAAAGGCAGTATGCTCCCATGTTGTAAAATCCGGTATCCGTGAATTCAGCTTTAGGGTTATCGTGATTTCCCTGAATGCACACAACAGAAGCAGGGTCGTTTTTCGGGAAAGCGTCAAGATATGTTCTTCTTATACGTGAAATTCCCGGAACCGCATTGTCAAAAAGAAGCATGGTGTAATCGCCGCCGACAAGCATTGAATCCGCATCGGGCATGCCGTCTTTTATCGCGATATCAAGAATCTTCCCGAATCTGTCATAAGCCTGTGTTCCCGAATTCTGAAAGTCGGAAGCCGTAATAATCGTGGCGTATGCGTCGGAAGCGAAAGTGTCTTCTGAGGCAAAGCCTGTTACCGCTGACACGACAATAATTACCGCCGCGACAACTGCCGATATGATTTTTTTCATTAACTTTTTCATAATATCAAATCCTAAAAATAAATTTGCAAAAGCTGAAGCCAAAGCACAAAGATTATACCAATTTTTAATTTAATTTGCAACCGGTTCACACTTTTTTATTGATGTGCCGCCTTAAAAAGTTTCAGACTTCGATCGGCACATTCTTTTATGCTTGCGGGATGAAACCCCGGAATCGATGAGCAGAGAATATCGTTAAGAGGCTCTTTTAAATTACACGGTATTTTATCCGCTCCGAGAAAAGCTCCGGCGAACGAACCTGCGGTAGCACCGTTGCAGTCGGTATCCCACCCGGCTCCTACGGCCGTCGCAACAGTTTTAATATAATCTCCGCCGCCGAAAATAACCGATGCGGCGCATACAGCGGCATTGTTGTTTGTATGAACAGCACTCAGATTTCTGAATCTGTTCCAGAGTTTTTTATATAATTCATCTGCTGATTTACTTTCTTCAGCAGCATTTACGGCGAAAATAATATCTTCATACAGCCTTGATTTTTGCGGTAAAACCGAAAGCGCGATTTTCACACATTCAGAAACATCATTTTCAGTAAACGCAGAAGCTATGAGAGCGGCACAGAACATCGCCCCGTAAACCCCGTTTTTACTGTGAGAAAATGAGGCGTCGTTATATGCCGATTTTGCCGCCGCAAGTGGGTCGCCGGCGTTATAGTATCCGTAATGGTCAACTCTTATCTGCGCACCTATCCATTCTCTGTAAGGATTGTGATGACTTCGGCAATATCGGACCTGTGCCTCAGGGTCTTTCAGCTCACATTCAAAACTGTTGAGCATAGCGACATATTCGGCTGTAAACACCATGTTTTTTGTAAGGTATGTGTGCCATATATCCGCAACATCATTCGGTGTGAAACTGTTTCCGTATTTTTCATTTATGAGAAGGCCCAGCACAAGATATCGGATATCGTCATCACTTTCCGCAAAACTGATATTTTCACGCCGGCTTTTTTCGCATATCAGATTAAAACCGTATTCTTCCTTCGCAGATGATTTACCGCTTATGTAGCTTTCGGGCGGGAATTTATCTCCGGCACCCATTTGCCACAGCTTTATACATTCCCAGCCGTCGAGCCTGCCGTTTCCCGTTGTGTAGGGATACACTTCAAAAGGCTTGCCGAGAATACAGCCCGAAATTCTGCCGAGCCACGCACCGTAAAACCTATCCTCAAGAGTATCCGCTGACGGCTCTTTTTTATAATTACAGCCGCTGGTCTGTGAAATGATATCCTTGAGCTTTTCGGGCTCATAATAAGGAAAGTCCGCACTTATTTCAAGCGCATCAAGCTCATCATAAATTTTAAGCAGCTCCGTACTGTCCGCGTTTTTAAGCCTTTCACGGTAATCCGGAACAATACATCCCTCCTGAGCGCGCTCGATTATCTCATTTTCGATCAGTTCCTTTAACGGGATTCCGCCAATCATGTAATCATCTTCCTTCCAGAATTTCGTTAATCAAATCTTCATAGAACTTATCCTCGTGTTTTTTCACAACATATGAATGAAGCCCTTTTTCGCACTCGTTCATAACCGTATAGCCTTCTTCGTCAACGAATGCTGTTCCGCTTATTTTTTTGTAGCCTGCCTTTTCCTCATCGCCGATTACCGCAAGCAGTGTGAGCATCGGATCCCATGATGATCTGCCGTCGGGGTGACGGTTATATGTATAAGCCTGTTTGAGAATATCATCATCCTGAAGCGTCTGGCCTGTTATTACGGATTCGCCTGCCTCAAAGCCGAGACAGGTTACAGGTACCGGAGAATTATCAAGAATAAATCTCATCGCCTCAAGCCCCGCGGCGGTTGCGACAACATTATATTCTTTATGCACTCTGCCTCTCCAGTCCCCTGCCATCATCCAGATTTTTTCAACCTTTCGGCTGACAAGCTCCATACCGCCGAGCGGGCAGATTTCGTCGGGTTCGCTTATCATGAGCTGATGAATTATCTGCGGAAAACCGACTTCTGTTATATGACATTTTTCTTCGCTTTCCCACAGCATCTTGCGGTAAAGCTTGTATCCGTCAGGGCAGTCATCGTTTGTTTTTGAATTAGGAAACTGCGAAAGGAATTTCTGATATTTACATTTTGAATCGTCCGCGCTGTAGCTTTTATCAACACCAATCGGTATATCAAGCCCCTCACTTTTTATAAACGCGTCAATTGACTGTGCGGTGTATCTTCCGACAGCGTCGGCGCATACACATCTGATATTCACGAGATTTCTTTTGTGCGCGCGGCAGAGAATTCTCAATGCGGCAATATCATCACAATCTGTCCACCAGTCAGTGCCGTGGATAATGTTAACGGGTATTTTTCTTTCCTTTTCAATAAAATCAAGAATACTCATCTGTTCACTTCGCTTAAAATAATATACAGTACGGTTATGAAAATCCAAGACCGCACCACATAATTTAAGACATACTCCTTCACATAATGTTATATCTTCATATATGTCATTGAGATTATATCACAGATTTATACATTTCACAACAAAAATAAACCGAATTCACTCTTACGTGAATATTAACAAAAAAGTCTTGACAGCATTTGTCAACTGTGATATACTCACTTATACCGCATATTTCGGGCGCTGCCTTTTCGGCGGCACAAGTGATGTTCATATCCGCCCCACAGTAGCGAGTCCATAATAAAGGAAGGTTAGTTCAAATGTACGCAATTATTGTTACAGGCGGCAAGCAGTACAAGGTTGAAGCAGGCGATTCTGTTTTCATTGAGAAGCTTGATGTTGAAGCCGGCGACGAAGTTACCTTTGATAAGGTTGTCGCAGTTGGTAAAGACGACGGTATCGTTGTCGGTGCTCCTTATGTTGAGGGCGCAACTGTTACAGCTAAAGTTGAAAAGAACGGCAAAGCAAAGAAAGTTGTTGTTTTCACTTACAAATCAAAGAAAAACGAAAAGCGCAAAAAGGGTCACAGACAGCCCTACACTAAGGTTGAAATCTCAGCTATCAATGCTTAATTCATGATTAAAGCAAGATTTTTTACCGAAGGCGATTTTCTGACAGGGTTTGAAATCAAGGGTCACAGCGGTTATGCTGATGAAGGTAACGATGTTGTATGTGCCGCGGTTTCATCTTCCGCATATATGACTGCAAACACTATCACTGAGATAATCGGTATTGATGCTGAAATCGACCTTAATGATGACGGATTTTTTAAATTCATCATTAAACCCGGAAATGAGTCGCAGACTGTGCTCAGGGGATTTAAACTTCATCTTGAAGCTCTGAGTAAGGATTATCCTGAAAACATTAAACTTACATCATAACGGAGGTGCCATAATGCTTAAAATCAATATTCAGCTTTTTGCTCATAAAAAAGGTATGGGTTCTACCCGTAACGGCCGTGATTCTGAATCAAAGAGACTCGGCGTTAAGCGTGCTGACGGTCAGTTCGTTCTCGCAGGCAACATTCTTGTTAAGCAGCGCGGAACACACATTCACCCCGGCAACAACGTAGGCAAGGGTAAGGACGACACTCTTTTTGCTCTTAGTGACGGTAAGGTTAAGTTTGAGCGTGTAGGCAAAGACCGCAAAAAGGTCAGCGTTTACGCTGTAGAGCAGTAATAATCCGTCTGTTAATCAGAACTAAACGGACTAATAAAGAACACAGGCTTCAAAAGAATCCTGTGCTTTTTTATATCATTTTAATTTCAAAGTCTTGCTCCGCACTC
>JAZLLB010000140.1:0-13358 GCA_045597925.1 Acutalibacteraceae bacterium | reverse complement strand
TTCTCTGAATTTCTCTTTTCTTTCCTTTTTTGCTGCCCTTATCTCAGGACTGTCTTTGTACTTTGGCATAATCAAAACCTCCAAAATGGTATTTCTATTCTATACCATTCTGAAGGTTTACACAAGATTTAAAAAAGTCTCACAAAACGGTGGCCACGGTTTTACACTTAATTATTTCTATTCCTTTCTAAATAATTTTGCTGTATTCCTTGATGCCGTGGTCGCCGTGCTAACACCAATAACAATATTCTTGTTTTCATATCCTTTCTTTATTTATCCCGTCCCCCAGAACTTAAGTCGTTTTATTTATTTAAACACATTTGGGTGGCTTCTGTTCCGGGAAAGATGGGGTATAAAAAATAACAAAAAGCTTGCAATGTAAGAACATAAATAAACGTCAGTGTTAAACACTTATATATAAATTTTAAAAAAAGGATATGACGAAATGAAATGAAATTAAACTATGACGAATTACTTCAAAAAACAAAGTACAATAAAAACGGTAAACCAAACAAACACAGCCAGATAAAACAAGAAAACATCGAGAAGGCTATAGCGGTTTTAAAAAAGTGTGATGAAGACCCTTCCTTGTTTTTTCATCACAGAGCAGTAGTAAGCGGACAGCTTTCACGAACCCAAGGTTGCATAGAAAAACCTTATAACGGAGTGTATGGCACAGGCGTCACTGTTGATGTACCGAATTACGGCGAAGGCAGTAAATTTTATAAAAGATATTATTTTATTAAAAAAGGAGATGACAAAGATGCTTCAACCACTAAAACTTAATGTTATTAATAAAGACGGCAAAACAACATTGTTGATGTTCGATATAAAGAACCTTGAACCTTATTTGTTCACGATGAACGGAGAACCGGTAGAAATGATAATAAGAGACGATGCGTTATATTTCAGAACTGACGAAACAGACTACAAGGCCATTAACCCATTTAATATTACAGCAGAACAGCAATACAATAAATTCCTCGATATTATTAAATTAAGACTTGATGCTTTAAAAGGAGCTGCTAAGTATCTTGAAAGAGAAAAGGATATGGAGCTTCTCAAAAACGAAACCTTAAAAGAATATAAAAATAAAAAGGAGATGTTTTAAATGACACAGTACCCTATTAGAGTACCGGTAAGCGGAGATACTGACATACTTAAATTAAAAGTATCCAACGAAGCTCCGTATTTATTTACAGAAAATTTTGAACCGGTCAAACTGAGAATTATTAAAGATGCTATGCGTATCAAATGTGAAGATGCAGAAAAAGAGTCACTCAGAGATATTTTATGTATCGTTGTTGGTGAAAATGATGATAAGTACTATTGTGTTTCTCCTATGTTCGGTAATATGTTGATGAAAATATGCACGGTCTGCGGTTATCAGATTATCGGGAACGCAAAATTCTGCGCGGAATGCGGTGCGCCGATGAAAGAAGCTCCTGCATCGGATGAAGCTGTTCCCGTGCCGCCGATTGCACCACCGACAGGTTTTGACGCACCGGTCGGAGCAGGTGTTCCGATGAAGATGGGCAAGACATCACCTGCGGATGATACTCTGACATTCCTTGCCGAATACTGCGATAAAACTGTTGCGACAGTCGGCGGTGACGGATATACGGAATGGGTGCTGAACCGCCGTGCAGACGGAAAGCTGCAGATCGATTATTACCGCAACTATGTCGGTTATGATGAGGAAATCCATTGCAGTTATCCTGCCACCAACGACACATGGGACAGAATAACCGCAATCAAAGAGCAGTACCTGACCGGAAATTCTTCCGGCATAAGGCTGCCGGGAATGTGCGGCGGCTATTCACTGGTGAAAATCCGTGAAGGTGATTCGGTTATCCGACTTACCGCCGGAAATATGACTGCGGAAGAAAGCACGGCGTTTTCAATGATCAGGCAAATTTTAACAGATAAAGCATGATACAATGAATACGTTCGTATCTTGAAGAAGCGGGGTAATATTATGAAAAGGTAATATCAATTCTGTTATGTCTCATTATGGTACCCGGAGTTTTCATTACTGTTGTTTGTGTTACAGTATTCATTGACGGATAGCCTCCTTGTTGCTTTTGGTGTTAGCAACTTAACTGTAACACAGGCTTTGGCTATTCGTCACTTCTTTTTTTGTCTTTTACAACACATCAATGTAAACCTGCACCTCAGTGAGGTATTATCTTAAATTTATGTATTCCATTTTTAAACAAACTATGATATAATTGCAGCTCAGGGTGATGTATTGTGAAAAAATTACTTATATAACGTGGGGCGGAATGAAATTAATTTTGAAGGTTTCAGAATAATATCACAAAATAAAAGCGCAGAACAGGAAGTGTAATGTGAATAAATCATTTTTCAGTTTAATATCATATTTTCTTTTCGGCGGTGATATACCGGAAATTTCAGACTGGGAAAGCATATACGCCCTTTTCAGGGAGCATGCTATTCGCCCCCTTGCCGGGACAAAAAACAGGCTTGACGATTTTATTGATATTCCCGAAAACATTCTCGAAGAATGGAAAAACGATGTGCAGAACGGAATTTCATATTTTTTCTGTATAAGATACGCAGGCAAAAAACTTACGGAGCTGCTTGAGAAAAACGGAGTGACTCCCGTTATTATCAAAGGTTCTGCGGCAGGCAAGTATTATCCCGAACCTGCTTTTCGTACATACGGCGATATTGATTTCTTTATTGACAGTGAAAAAGACGAAGAAGCTGTTGCGGAATTTCTTGTATCAAACGGCTTTTCAGATGAAAACCGTGACGATGAATTTTACCGTTCAAGGCATATTCAGCTTCGCAAAAATGACATCGAATATGAGCTTCATAGGAGATTTTCACTGCAGCTTGATGACAGTGATTATCTGCTTGATGAGATGATCAAAAACGCGGTACCCGAAAAGCAGGATGATTTTTATTGCTATGACGATGTTATGAACGGCATTATCCTGCTGGAACATTTGAAGCACCATATGCTCGATCTTGGCGCAGGTATGCGTCAGGTAATTGATTTTATGTGTTTCGCAGATAAAAAATTAACTGAAGATTTTTGGAATGAAAAATTCCTCCCCGTTTTGGAGAAGCTGAATCTTACAAAATTTGCTGTACATACCGTTCGTATGTGTGAGATTTATTTCGGATTACCCACGCACAGTTTTACCGCATCCGCAGATGATGAATTATGCCGCCGTTTTATGAATGAGATATATTCATCGGGAAACTTCGGAAGAAAAAATGACAGCTTTAATATATCTGTGTTAAATTATATCGGCAGGGGCATAAATTTCAAACAGCTTCAGGCGGGAGGATTGTTTAACTGGAAGGCGGCTCAAAAACACAAAATTCTTGTACCTTTTGCGTGGATTTATCAGATTTTCAGACTTTTAGGCATCCTGATTTCATCTCGGCTGAAGGGTAAAAAGCTCTCCGATGTAATGAATCAGAAAAAAGGAACAAATTTACTGCTATACGATTTGGATTTAAGGAAGAATCAAGATGTTAAATAATATATACCAAAAGAATGATATTGTTTATTCTGCTACGATAAACGGCAGAACCGTTGTGCTGAATATGGAAACGGGCAGGTCTTATGATCTTGAAGGCGTAGGCTTTCTCATATGGCAGATGCTTGATAATCCGTCAACGCTCAATGATATTATTTCAGGCGTTGCAGATGAATGTGAAGTATCTGTTTCGGAGTGCCGGGACGATGTAACCGATTTTATAAAAACTCTTTCTGACAATAATCTGATTACAATAATAACAGAAACGTGACAATGTCTCTGTATGCTGTGTTTGCCGCCGAGAGGAAAGCAGGGCGGAACGGCGAAAACGGAAAATACGGTAACGCCTTTCCTAAATCAGACATAAGGCCACACGATATGAATGTCTGACTTTATTGAATAATCGACAGCGGAATATGAAAAATCAGGGAATTTGAAATACTCTCGATTAAACAAACCAAAGCCTGCCGAGGCAATTGCACCACGGCAGGCGGTTTCTTTTATTTAACACATTTTATGAGCATTACTCCGTGAGGCGCAACATTAAATGTTATAATCGGGTCGGAGAGATTTATCGTTACCGCTGTGCTGTCCCATACATTAACTGCCTGTTTCCCCGCAAGCTCTTTCGGAATATCAACTTCAATATTCTTTTTAAATTCCGTGCGGTTAAATACGGCAAGATAATCAGAATCGCCCGCTTTTGAGCGCCATATCTGAGTTTCGCGATCAGATAAAAGTATTTCGGGATTGCCGTGCTGATTTAAATTTATGCAGTCAGGCTGTGTCTGAACAGACAGGAAATCGTCAGTGTTTCTCAATAGATTACATGTGAGAAACAGCGGACTTTTCGAAACGGAAAACAGCGTCATCAGTGATTTTATTTCTTCATCTGTAAATCTGCACGTACGCGGTATGTCTCCGCTGATATGCGGATTTTCACATATCCAGCCAAGAGGCAGCATATCCGGGTCGGGCCAGCCGCCGTGATGAAAAATCCTGTTCCATTCCGCAATTTTATCAAAGCTTCTGCTGAAATTCATCTGATTATCCCAGAAGTCGCCTGTTATTCGCCACATTGTGCTGTGAGCTGCATAAAATTCAGCGTCACCGGTTTCGGCGTGATTGCCCGGAGACAGTGAAAGCACCATATCACGTCCGAATTTATTGATTGCGTTTTCAATAAATAAAATTTCTTCTTTGTGAAGCGGACTGCCTAAATCGTCATATTTAATAAAGTCCGCTTTCCATTCTGCGAACTGAGATATGATGCTGTCATACCAGTTTTGTGCATACGGACTGTCTGTTTTCACTCCGTACCATCCGTTTGCAGACCATGAGCAGGGGCTGCTGTAATCAATAATATCATCGACAGAGATGTCAGTATCTTTGATTTTACAGCCTTGATTGATAACTTTAGTATTTACCCCGCGCATCATGTGAACGCCGAATTTCAATCCGAGGCTGTGAACATAATCCGAAAAAGATAACATACCGTGCGGAAATTTCCGGCTGTCCGCCTGTAACCTTCCGTATTCATCAAAGCTCCATTCGCCGGTGATATCATTTTTATACCAGAGTGCGTCAATGACAAAGTATTCATAACCCGAACCCAGCAAATTCCTGCTCATATAATCAGCACTTTTTTTGAGAATGTTTTCATCGGGAACACCGAGATATACATTCCACGTGTTCCAGCCCATAGGCGGTTTTTCAGAGTGAATAAGCATAACAAGCCTCCGTATTTTATCATAATCAATAAATGTTTTATTGACAAGAAATAGTATTCCGTTAATTTTCAGTAAGCTGTTCCTGACTCGGTCTCCTTTACTCCGGATTGAGGGTGTGAAACAGATTTTATTGTCCCGATATTGCCCATTCGCCGCTGATTCTGAATCCCGCAGATTTATAGAATTCAACAATCGAATCGTTTTTACAAAGCAGTTCGACCCGTCTGCCGCTCTCAAGCATTTTATTGCCGAGAATTTTCACAAGCGAACCGCCGAGTCCTCTGCCTCTGCACTGGGGATTTGTTGCCACCGCGCCGAGCAGCGCTGACTTATCTGTTATAAAAAGTGCCGCAGCGCAGGCCGAAAGAGTACCGTTTTCTGTGACTGACGCGGTTACAGCCGTACCGTGATTCACCCTGTATGTTATATCTGAAAGCCATGGAAGATATTCGCCGACACCAAGAAGCTTTACCGAGCTTATGAGTGAATACATTTCTTTATAATCAACACTGAAGTCGATATTGTCGTTTTTCACCGGCATAATTTCATCATAGCTTACAACATATCCCCAAAGGCTTTCTTTTATATTGAGTCTTTTTAAAATATCTCTGCCGCATTGCAGTGAGGCGAAGTCTGTCATTTTTATGAAAATTTCCAGCTCATCAAAGTCAGCGTTATCACGGCAGGTGACAGTCATGTCATTATCCATAAGTGAAACCGCAGCCAGCGGATTCCCGTTTTCATCAAGCTGAATCCAGATTTTCAGGAAGTCAAATTTTTTATCATATGTGTCATAATATGCCTCTATCCGTGTGCCGAAAACATCGTGAGAGCATATTTTTTTCAGCTTATCGTATTCGTTTTCAACAACTTTTATCATTTGAAACTCCCTTGTTAAGTTGAAAATATTGCTGATACGGCGCATTACAAAAGGGCGAACCGCAGTCCGCCCGAATGATAATCAATAAAGCTTCGTACCGCCTGCGTTTCTGATTTTCAGAATATGGCAGGAGCCTTCACCGAATACGGCTTCTGTTTCGTTTTTGAATTCATCAAGAATCGAATCGGGAACAAAGGCCTGAATTGTTCCTGCGAATCCGCCGCCGTGAACGCGCCAGGCACCCTTGCCGTTGAGGATTCTTTCGCATACGCACAGCGCTACCGAAACAGGCTGGCTCTGTGTGTTTTTAGCTGAAAATACGTTCTGGTTGAACATATATGAAGAATGACCGCTTTCTATTATTGTGTTTTTGAAAGCTTCAAAATCGCCCACTGAAAGAGCCTCTTTAAGTCTGTCGACTCTGTGATTTTCGTTATAGAAATGGGTTGCGCGAAGCACCGCTCTGTCACCGCATTTTTCCCTTACAAGTGCGATGTTTTTATAAAGCTCATTTTCGTCAACTTCTCTTAAAACGCCCTTGCCGAAAACAGCCGCGGCTGCTTCCATTTCACCGCGGACAGCAGCGTATTCATCTGTTAAATCGGCGTGGCTGCCTTTGGTGTCAATAATACACAGTGAGTGACCAGTTGCGCCGAAATCAAAGTCAATTTTAGAAATAACGGGATTTTCGTTATTCTCAAAATCTATTGAAATAAATCCGCCGACAGAGCATGCCATCTGGTCCATAAGTCCGCTGGGCTTGCCGAAATAAACATTTTCCGAGAACTGGGCGATTTTAGCGATATCCACGCCTGAAACCCTGCCGTCGTTATAAAGATAATTGAGAATCGTGCCGATAAGAACCTCATATGCGGCAGACGAAGAAAGCCCTGAGCCTGAAAGCACCTGAGTTACGCCTGTTGAGTTGAATCCGCCTATGTTATAGCCGTATTTTCTGAATCCGGCACACATACCCCTGATAAGAGCCGATGATTTGCCGTATTCATTTTCATTGGGTTCAAGGTCTGAAAGGTCAACCGTATTCATTCCGTGACCCGATGATTTTTCACATATTATGCCGTCATCTCTTTTCGCGGCGGCGGCAACAGTGTCAAGATTTATGCTTGCGGCGAGAACCTTGCCGTGGTTGTGGTCTGTGTGATTTCCGCCTACTTCTGTTCTGCCCGGTGCGCTGAACATGAAAACATCACCGTCGTTACCGTAAAGCTCGGCGTATGTATCGAGTACCGAGCGGTGCCTTTTTTTCTGTTCTTCCAGTGAAGCGGAAGAATATACCGAAAGCAGAATATCATCAAACTGACCTGCGTTAAGCTTTTCTTTTAAAATTTCTATTTTTGACATTGTTCTTTCTCCTTTTTGCGCTGTAAAACAGCAGAACTCTGATTGCGTAAGAAACTATCGCGCCCAAAACAGCGAGGACTATCAGCGGAAGCAGAAAGCCTGCCGAAAGGGGATTGTATACGTTGCGGCCGACAATCGTGTATGAAAGCAGCAGCGGTAAATATCCTAAAAGCGACAGCAGTATGAATTTACGGTATTTGAATCCCAGCGAACCGTAAAGCTGACTTACTGGATTGACCGGGAAGAAAGGTATAAGTCTGAGAATCACCAGCAGCCACGGATTGCCGGCATCATCTGTTTTCATAATTGAGCGGATTGTTTCGCTCCTTTGCAGAATGACATTTACTCCGCCGGGTCCGAGTCTTTTGCCGAAAACATACTTCAGCGTGTAATGAACTATCATTCCGAGAATATTTATGGGTACGGCAAGATACACAGGGAAAACCGCGCCTGTCGCGGCGCATACAAGTGAGAGAGGGTAAAGCGGAATAAATGCCTTGAACGCGAACAGAAACATGATTGTGAATATAAGATAGCCTTTGTTTCCCAGTTCTTCAACCTGAATCTGCGCTGTCGCAAGATAATCCTGATAAGTTTTCCACCACAGCTGAACGTGGTCATTCCACGAAAGAATAAGAAGGGCAATGAAAACAACAGAAAGAACGGTACAGCCGATTGTTGCGAATTTAAGAAGACTGATTGTCAGGACACGTCTTTTTCGTTTTTCCAGATTATTCCCTCCCTTTTTTCAGAATCCCCATAATTGTATAATAAAATCAGCGTGAGGTCAACATTTTTTTGTCTTTCTTATTGATTTTATTGCCGCTTTTTCAAGAAAAGATGAAAGCGGAAGCATCACCGCCGCTGAAAACACATTAAATACAGTGTGAATTGCCGCGATACTTACCGCACCGGCAGGCGCATATATTCCGGGAATACCAACGGATCTCAGAATGATGAGAAAAACAGAGTAGAATATGACTGATGAAAATACATTGAAATATAAATGAATCAGTGCCGCCCGCTTTGCGTTTTCACCTGCTCCTGCCCCTGAAATCAGCGTTGTAGCACAGGTGCCGATATTCTGCCCGAGAATTATAGGTACGCAAGAAAAGAGAGAGATTTTTCCTGTAAGTGAAAGTGTCTGCAGTATTCCCACAGAAGCTGACGAGCTTTGCACCGCTGCTGTCAGAAGTGTACCTGCCGCGGCGCCTGCCAGAGGATGTGAAAACAGGGTGAGCATATTTAACGCCCACGGTTCGTTCTTAATGCCTGAAGCGGAATCCGCCATGATATTAAGACCTGTCATAAGCACCGCGAAGCCTAAAATAATGCCGCCTATATCTTTTCTTTGGGAACGTTTGCCGTTGAAAAGCAGTATTCCCGCGACAGCGGCTGCAGAAGCAAGAGATGAAGGCTTGAGCAAATCCAGCAAAGGAGTGCCGCCCTCAACTCCGGTAAGGCTCAATATCCATGATGTAAGTGTCGTTCCCACATTTGAGCCGATGATTATTCCCGTTGCGTTTTTGAGACTTATCAGTCCGGAATCAACAAATCCCACAACCATAACGGTTACGGCAGATGAAGACTGCATAAGCGCCGCTCCCGCCGCTCCTGTAAGAAAGCCCTTGAATTTATTTTCGGTGAAGCGTTCAAGAAGCGGTTCGAGCTTTTTACCGGTCTGTTTTTCAAGCTTTTCACCCATATACCGCATTCCGAAAAGAAAAAGTCCGAGTCCTCCGCACAGTTTGAGTATATCAAAAAAGTCCATAAAACCAGCTCCGAAAAACAAATCAGCGCAATGCTTTGTACACTACGCTGTAATATGTTATGCAGTTTTTTAATTATAAATCATTTCAGCTCAAAAATAGAGATTTTTTCAGGCAGAAAATCGCCCTCACTCAGAATCAGCTCTTTTATCTGCATGGTTACGGTGTCGTTCAACGTACCTTTTGCTGTTATTACTTTGATATCGCCGCCGTCGATTATAACAATATTTTCACTTCCTGTTTTTGCGTTTATCAGTGTTTCAAGGTCACTTTCACGCTTGATGGCGGTGCTTAATTCTTCGAGTGCTTTCGAAGCATCGTCAATTGCCGATTGAGATGAGCTTTCACTGCTTATGACCTGCTGAAGCGTTTCTTTCGCTTTATCGTGAGCTGTCTGACGCTCAACTGTGTATTTAGCGAATGATTCATTCTGCTGTGATACCGCTGTCGCGCCGACATATTCCGCGTCGCCGAGATTTGCTTTTTTCTGTGACGATGATGTGGTTTCGCTGATTTTGGTTTCCGCTTTAGGTGAAGTATAGTACCAGTTGATGAAAACCGCCGCTCCGAGTGCCAGAATCATAGCTAAAAGAGCCGCGTGGCCTTTTTTGATTTTAATGCTCATAGATTATCCTCCGTTATTACGGCAATACTGCGTAATTCAAAGTTCGCCATCCGCTGTATTGCCTGAAAAATTTTTAAAATACGCAATTATGCCTGCAAAATTTTCAATCATTCTGACTAAAAATCCTACTCGCAATCCGTACAAATTAATCGTGCGGTGTTACCGTACTCTTCATTGCCGAAATATTTACCCGCGCAGAGCTTATGCCGAGTACCGCTGTGACTGTGTTTGTTATATTCTGCCTTACAACCGCCGAATTACCGCCTGAACATACTACGGCTACGCCGCGGATTTTGGGTTGTGTTGTTTTTAAAAGAATTCCGCTTTCACCGTCACTGCTTTTGATTATCACATACTCATTTTCACGGCTTTTATTTTCACCGGCGGTTTCCTTTTCCTTCTGCGCGTAAACGCTTTCAACCGTACAGTCAAGCGTTACCATGACCCTTACCGAACCCGCGCCGTCAATTTTTGATATAAGACTTTCAAGCCGTTCTTCAACGTCTTTTTCATAATCGGAATAAGTGATTGCAACCGTATCATCTTCGTTTTTTTTCGAATCATTTTTGCTTTCTGACGGAATAAGCTCTGATACAACAAGCAGAATGATTCCGATGACACCTATTATTATTACGATTACTGATTTTTTATCTACTTTAAATTTTTCCGAAATCTTGTTTATCGAATTATTTAGATTTTTCATTGCGTAACCACATCGGCATCAATACCCGCCTCATTTTTCAATATATCTCTAACGGCCTGAGCTTCCCGGTCAGGTGAAATAACGGTGACTGATTTAACATTGACCGTATCCTCCGCCGCTTCAATTTCTATGACGATATCCTTAAACGATATTCCGTTTTTTTTCAGAATTTCCGAAACGGTATTTTTAAAATATTTCTCAGTCTGCATATAAATTTGTTCGGAAATAGATTCGTCAACTTTGACAGCTTCATCTAAATTTATCGATAAATAGCTTTGTAAAGCGGAATTTTCTTTAAAAAGCGGCATGATTAAAGCGCAGATAAGAAAGACCGAAATAACGGTTTTGATACTTTTTTCAAATGTTCCAGAGGGAGTGAGAACAGCGGCGGCAGAACCGACTACCGCGGCGGCGCATAATCCCAATGCCCATGAGTGAATCGTTTCCATGCAAACGCCCCCTATATCGATTGTTTTAGATTTAACAGAAGCGCGAGAGAAATAATAAACAGAACACAGTTGAAAAGCAGTACTACATTCATCAGCGTCAATGCAGAGGAAAGAGATTTCAAAAGCCGTGATACTTCATTCTGCATGAAAATTTCACCTGCGGCGGCGCAAAGCCTTAAAGCGAATATCCAGAAAAGCAGCTGAATTACAGACGGAAGTGTTATTGCGGCAATACCTATAATTCCGAAAACCCCGACAGTGCTTTTTACAAGAGTCAGCGAGCCGATTATTCCGCTGTAAGCTTCGCTTAACGCACCGCCGACCACCGGAACGGCGGAGCTTATTAGAAGCTTAACTCCTTTTCCCGCTACACTGTCCGCTGACGACGAAAGCACGCCTTTTATTCCCAGGAAAGAGATATAAAGAGTAGATGTGAATGACAGAACGGATATTACTGTTTTTTTAATAAATGCCGTGATGCTGTCAAATTGATAGTCCGGCATTACGGAACCGGAAATGTCAAGAGCAACGACTGCGCCGACAACGGGAATAATGAAGCTCTGGCAGATTGACGAAATGAACTGCGCGGCGGCAAACGCCCATGATTGAAAGCTTACCGCTGTCATCGGACTGCCTGAGGCGATAAGCGCGCCTGCCATTACGGGAATCAGCGTTTTCATAAAGGTGCAGCACATTCCGACAGAAGAAACCGCCGAAGTGATTGCTTTATACACGGGTACGCTCAACGCCGCGACACACAGCAGGACACCGACGGTATTCAGCAGGTTTTTCATTTTGGTATCATTCGGGAGAAACGCTTCACCCATTGAAAGCATAACCAAGATACCCGCGATTTTAATTACAGCTTTAAGAGGGTTGTCGGCTTTACCTTTTATAACATCCTTTACTGAGTTGAAAACCTTTTGCGGAGATATGTCAAACAGCGACTCGAAATCAACTTTTTCTATTCCCAATGAGGCTAAAATCCCTTTGGATTCCTCATTTATCGAAGAAAATAGTTCTTCCGCGCCTGATGCTTGCAACTGCTGCTCCAAATATTCATTTTTTTCGATGGCGTACGCGCTCACAGAAAGCAGGAGCATTATTACGACAGATGTTACAGCTTTTATAATTATCTTCATAGGCTATCCCTTCAGAAGCCCTGCGGTGATATCCGCAAGATTTTTAAGCATCGGCAGGCTCATTGACAGAATTATTATTTTAGCCGCTGTTTCGAGTGAGAAAGCCAGAGCGGAGTTTCCGCAGTCTCTGCAAAGGTCGGCACCGAACTGAGCCGCCGCCGCCACAAAAATCGCTTTGAAAACTATAATCACATAAGCGGAATCCAAAACTCCTGATGAAATGAAATCAGTAAAATAAACAATTACATTTTCGAGTGCGGCGGAAGCTGACGCAAAAACGGCAATTACAGCGGCAATCTGTGCTAACGGTGCGTATTCGGGAATATATCTGCTTATTATAACTGCCGCGGCGCAGCAGATGAATGTAACGGATACGGCTTTTATGATTTCTTCCATTTAAAATCCGAAAAGCGATGAAGCGGAAGAATACAGCTCTTTAAGCTCAGGCAGCAGCATAAGCGCAACCGCGACAATACCCGCAAGAACGGTTATCATGGCGTAATCGTCTCTGCCGGAACGCGACAGAATCTGATTCAGCACGGCAACGATAATGCCGGTCAGAGCGATTTTTATAACAAGCTCCATATTATCCCTCACAAAAAAATAATCAGCACCGCCGCGCCTGCCAGAACGCCTGTTATTTTTGCGGGCTTTGAAAGTCTGGCGCTTTCCGCTAAAGCTGAATTCAAACGCTCCCTGAAAAGTATCTCGTGCATTTCACAGTTTCTTATCTGACCTGCTGAGTCTGTTTTGCCCAACGCTGAGCCGAACGAACAAAGAAGACCGATGTCATCTTTTTTTAAAGCGTATATACTATCGGCGTTATTCAGCGAATTGCTCCATGCCGATGAAAAATCTTCCCCGTCAGAGAGCTTTTTACGGCAGGAGTCGATAAACGGTAAAGGTGAGTATTCGCGTGAAGCAGACAGTGAATTGAAAATTTCCTCAATGCTTGCTGCGGTGAATTCAATTTCCGTTTTTATCTGCGATAAAAGCAGCAGAATTTTTTCTAACTTTTTAACTCTCACTTCAAGCTTTTTGGAATAGAGATATCCCGCGGATACCGACGAAAACGCTATGAGAAAGAGCGACGCGGCTTTCAATTTAAAAGTTCCCCGGCGTTTATGATTTTTTCAACACAGCACGGTCTTCCGCTCTTGAGAAATACGATTTTAGGGAA
>JAZLLB010000139.1:0-24813 GCA_045597925.1 Acutalibacteraceae bacterium | reverse complement strand
AGAACCTGAACTTCATCGACCGCTATGACCCCGATTACGTCCTCATCCTCTCGGGCGACCATATTTACAAGATGGACTATTCCAAAATGCTGTCTTTCCATAAAGAAAAGAACGCTGACTGCACGATAGCCATGCTTGTGGTTCCGTGGGAGGAGGCTTCACGCTTCGGCCTTATGTTTGTAAACGATGACGGTGAGATTACCGATTTTGAGGAAAAGCCGAAAAACCCCAGAAGCAACAAGGCTTCAATGGGCGTTTATATGTTCACATGGAAAAAGCTTCGCAAGTATCTTCTTGATGACGAGGCAGACGAAAACTCAAGCAATGACTTCGGCAAAGACGTTATCCCCGCAATGCATAACGCCGGCGAGCGCATGTTCGCTTTCCCGTTTGACGGTTACTGGAAAGATGTCGGAACAATCGACAGCCTGTGGGAGGCTAATCTTGACCTACTTAACCCCAAGGTTGACCTTGATTTAACGGATACCTCATGGAAAATCTATTCAAAGAACCGCTCATCAACACCTCATTATGTTTCGGAAACCGCTAAGGTTCAGAATTCAATGATAACAGAAGGCTGCGAGGTTTACGGCGATGTTGATTTCTCCGTTCTGTTTTCAGACGTTACTGTTGAAGAAGGCGCGGTTGTCAGGGATTCAATCATCATGCCCGGAACGGTAATAAAAAAAGGCGCTGTCGTTCAATACGCTATTGTCGCCGAAAACGCGGTTATCGAATCTGACGCAGCTGTAGGCAAACGTCCTGAAGATATGGAAAATGTTGCCGACTGGGGAGTTGCGGTTGTAGGAGCAGGCGTAAATGTAGGTAAAGGCGCAAAAGTCGCCCCGAAAGAAATGACAGGCGAAGACGTAAAGGGGGAAAATGACAGATGAGAGGAAATAATGTTCTCGGTATAATATTCCCGAATGTCGGAGATGAAGCTCTCAGCGAGCTCACTTCTCTGCGTTCAATGGGTTCGGTTCCGTTCGGCGGAAGATACAGACTTATTGATTTCCCGCTTTCCTCAATGGTTGACTGCGGAATGAGCAAAATAGGCATCATCACAAAAGGAAACTATCAGTCGCTTATGGATCACGTCGGTTCCGGCCGTGCGTGGGATCTTTCACGCAAAAACGGCGGACTTATGATTATTCCCCCGTTTAACACAGCGGGAGCGGGCATGCACAGCACCCGTGTTGAAGCTCTTACGGGAGCTATGGATTTTATCCGTCACTGCGATGAGGAATATGTTCTTCTCACAGACTGCAATTTCGTCTGTAATATGGACTATGAAAAGATTTTTGATTATCACATCAAAACAGGCGCGGATATCACAGCGGTTTACACAAACGGTATTTCGCCGGAAACAAAATGTCTCAGCTTCGCTATTGACGCGGGCAGAATCACAGAAGCGGGCTTTGTTACAGATGAAAAAGCCGATTATTCAATGAATATTTATTTCATGCGCAAGGCTTTGCTTGAACGTTTTGTCAATGACTCAATAAGAACAGGCGAAACTGATTTTGAAAAGCTTGTAATTATGGATAATATTTCCTCTCTTAAAATCATGGGCTTTGAGCATAAAGGATTTGTGAAAGCGCTTGATAATTTAAAGAGCTATTTTGACACAAACATGTCGCTTCTCGAAAGTGAAAACAGAAAGGCTCTTTTCACAAGCGAAAGACCTGTTTATACAAAAGTCCGTGACGAGGTGCCGGCAATTTACGGTCTTGGCTCATCTGTAAAAAATTCCCTTGTAACAGACGGCTGCGTTATTAACGGAACAGCTGAAAACTGTATCCTTTCACACGGAGTTCATATCGGCAAGGGTGCGGTTGTTAAAAACTGTATCCTCATGAACAACACTTATATCGGTGACGGTGTTCATATTGACTGCGTAATCGCCGACAAGGAAGTTGTAATCAAGCCCAACAAGACTCTCGCCGGCGATAAATCCTACCCGATATTTATCGGTAAAATGATAGTAATATAAGAACGAGGCGTTCGGAATATGCAGCTGAATAAAGAATATTTAATTGCAGCAGGCTGCTTTATGCTGTTTATTATGTATTATCTTTTCGGTTGGTTCTTCGATAAGAATTTCAGGCTTGTTATGAATGTATCCGAATTGTCACCTGCCCAAAAAAGATTTTTTCGCTTCAGAGGTTCAAAATCAAGCAGCGATGACAAGCATGCCGTTATCTGTATAAGAGCCGAAATGCTTTCATTCATTAACATTATAATGGGAATTCTCTGTTTTGCGGCGATTAAATTTACGGGGAAGTATCTGGTATATATCGGCTCTGTTGCTTTTACGGAGATATCACTTGTCGGTTTTGTTTTTATAGCCTATATGAATATCAATAAATACAGAGCTATACAAAACGGAATTAACCAGGCAGATGAAACTTCCTTTGAAAATTATGAAAAAAATGTCGAAGCCGAATTCAAAGCACCTGAAAAGCCGGCCTATCCAACGGTAAAAAAAGCCTCGGTCACCGGTAAAACAGCTAATAATATAGAAAGCGGCAAAAAATATCTTAAAAACAGAGGTTTGTTTGACAACGATGTTTTTTCAACTTTTATTTCGGAGCCCGAAGATGAACAAACCGACAATATAGAGAGCGGTAAAAATCAACTTAAAAGCAGGAATCTGCTTGACGACGATGTTTTTTTACCCTGCATTGCGGATGCCGTGGATAAATTTGACGACGAGGATATTAACACGGATTTTCGCGAGGCAGGCAACACCGCCGACGGGCGAACCGATGATATAAAAAAAGGTAAAAAATACCTTGAAAACAGAGGTCTGCTTGATGACGATGTTTTTTCACCCTATATTTCTGACCCCTCAGATGAGCAAACCGATAATATAGATAACGGCAAAAATTATCTTAAAAACAGGAATCTGCTTGACGGTGATATTTTTTCACCCTATATCGCGGATGCTGCAGATAAATTTGTCGATGACGAGATTGACACAGAGTACCGTAATGAAATCGGCATAGAGGAAGGGAAAAAAGCGTTGAAGGGTCTGCTGGAAAAACAGCTTTATACGGAGAGCTACCGTGATGTGAGCAGCTTCACCGGTTATAAAAACACATTCGGCTCGTCTCAGATTAAAAAAAGCACCGAAAGCGAATCATCACAGGCAATAGGCGACATAATAAACAAACACAAGAAGGATCTCAATCCCGAAAATCAATTCAAAACAGTTAATAAAAATAATCCCGTCAGAAAGGATGACAAACAATGAAAGTTTTATATGCAGCCAGCGAGGCCATGCCCTTTATGGCAAGCGGAGGCTTAGGTGATGTTGCTGGTTCTCTGCCCCAGGCTTTGAGAAAAAGACTTATCGGCTGCCGCGTCGTTATGCCTTTATATGACAGCATCAAGCAGGAATTCAAGGACAATATGCGGTTTATAACTCATATTTCCGTTCCTGTCGCGTGGCGCAGGCAGTACTGCGGAATTTTTGAAGCACGAGCGGGCGGAGTTGTATACTATCTGCTTGATAATCAGTATTATTTCAAGCGCGACACAATTTACGGTCAGTATGACGACGCCGAGAGATTCGCGTTCTTTTCACGCGCTGTGCTTGAAATAATTCCCTACATCGGCTGGAAGCCCGATATTATTCACTGCAACGACTGGCAGACGGCACTCACGCCCGTTTATTATTCAACAATGTATGCAGGACGTCCCGGATTTGAAAACATAAAAACAATTTTTACAATTCACAACATTCAGTATCAGGGAATTTACGGCAAAGAGCTTCTCGGTGACGTTCTGGGCTTCGGTCCTGAGCATGAGAGTCTGCTTGAATATGACGGATGTGTTAACTTTATGAAAGGCGCGATTGAATGCGCCGACAAGATTTCAACCGTCAGCCCGTCATACGCAAATGAAATTCTCGACCCTTGGTATTCTCACGGTCTTGATTCCATTCTTTCACAAAGAAGAAGCAAACTGTGCGGAATTCTCAACGGCATTGATGTCATAAATTATAATCCCGAAACGGATCCAGCGCTATGGAAAAACTTTAACGCGAACGATTTCTCCGCAAAAAAAGAAAACAAGGCTGAGCTTCAGAAGCTGATGAATCTGCCCGTTAAGGAAGATGTTCCGATTGTCGCGATGGTAACACGTCTTGTTTCTCACAAGGGTCTTGACCTTGTAAAGGCTGTTTCCGATGAACTGTTGGAAAACGACAATGTTCAGCTTATTATTTTAGGCTCCGGAGACTGGCAGTATGAGAGCTTCTTCAAGGAGCTTGCCGGCAGACATCACGAAAAAGTCGGCCTGTGGCTCGGATTTGTTCCCGACCTTGCTCATAAAATTTACGCCGGCGCCGATATTTTCCTTATGCCTTCAAAGAGCGAGCCGTGCGGACTTTCGCAGATGGTTGCGCTGAGATACGGCACAATCCCCGTTGTAAGAGAAACAGGAGGTCTGCGTGATTCCATTAAGGACAGCGGAGACGGCGAAGGCAACGGCTTCACATTCGCCAACTACAACGCTCATGAAATGCTTTATACAATCCGCAGAGCGCTTGAGGGTTACAAAAACGCTGACGGCTGGAAAATTCTCGTTCAGCGCGCGCTTGACAGCGATTACAGCTGGGGCCGCTCGGCAAATGAGTATATAAGACTTTACAAGGAGCTTATAAAATAGCAGATGAAATCATATTATATTTATCTTATCCGCCACGGTCTGACTAAAGGGAACGCCGAGGCGAGATACATAGGTCACACTGACGAGTCCCTTTCCGAAGAGGGAATCGCTCAGATAAACGAGATGAAAAAGAATTACGATTATCCTCATGCGGACATTGTTTTTTCGAGTCCTCTTAAAAGATGCGTTGAAACATCGGAAATAATTTATCCGTCAGTTAAGCCCATTGAGCTTGAGGGGCTTATTGAATATAATTTCGGTGAATTTGAGGGAAAAACCGCCGCGGAGCTTGAAAATCATCCCGTTTTTGCCGACTGGCTCGCCGGAAAACCCGGAACAGCGGCACCGTTCGGCGAAAGCAATGAGCAGTTCGCCATGCGCATCGCCGAAACGTTTATAAAAATCGTTGACAGCCTTCTTACAACAGGAACGCTTAAATGCGCTGTCATTACCCACGGCGGGGTTATGAACGCGCTGCTCAGCTTTTTCGGCATTCCCGAAGCTCCCATGCACGAATGGGCGACGGCGGGAGGCTGCGGATATACTCTGAGGGTTACGCCCTCGCTGTGGTCGCAGGCAAGAAAACTGGAGGTTGTCAATCAGCTTCCGCTCATCCCCGGTGAGGAAGAAGAATCAGAATACTGGAACAATGAAGATGATTTTAATGTTGAAGATTATCTTTATGATTAACCGCAAGGAGATTTAAAATGAAAAAATACAAGAATTGCTACAACATAGGACCTTTTGAACAGTTTACAAGAAAGGTCTGCACAACAAACGACGGTCTTACATCAAATCAGGCAACGGCGCTTTGCTTCGACAAAAAAGGAGTGCTTTATGTAGGCACAAAGAGCGGTCTTTCAAAGCTTTCGGGTGACGCTTTCACCGAGGTTGACTTAGGAATTCAGGCTGAAATCACAATGCTTTACTGCGCTGAAAACGGGCGTATTTATGTCGGTGCGGACGAATTTCTTTTTGAGCTTGACGGCAAAAAGAAAATAAGCTGTGAAAAATTCGGCTCAAAAATCGTTGATATGAAAATCGACGGCGACGGAGCTCAATGGATTTTAACAAAAGACATTCTCTTTAAGAGAGCCGCGGGTTCAAAGAAAAATGAAATTGAAATAGGTGTTCCGGGTGACGGAACAAAACTCGCCGTTCTTAAAAACAACAAGGTTTACGCCGGCACAAACGGCGGCGGACTTCACGCTCTCGCCGGCAAGCGCTGGCATTGGTCTGAGCTTACGCAGGATGTAACCGGGCTTATCAGCAATACCGTTACCTGCGTTGAATTTGACTCCGCCGGCAACATCTGGGTCGGCACAGACAAAGGCGTGTGCGTTTATGATGATAAGAGCTGCTGGCTCGACTGCTTCAGCACATACGGCCTTCCCGACGCGGACATAACAGGCATGGCGTTTTCCGAAAACGGAGATAAATATTTTTCGACCACAACAGGTCTTATTCATCTGCATAACGGCAAGCTCTCATATTACGGCTACAAGCGCTGGCTTCCCTCACCCGAAGCAACTGACGTTGCCGTATCTTCCGACGGAACAAAAATCTGCGTCGCAACAAAAGAAGGCATAAGCATTATCGAAAAAAATACAATGACTCTTGAAGAGAAAGCGGCCTTCTTCCGTGAAACAGCAGAAAAATATAATGTCAGAAAAGACGGATACAGCCTCGGCAGAACGCTTGAGAACTGCGGCGTTGTTGACGAAAACGAGGGCTACGTCGGCACCAGCGACAATGACGGACTGTGGACAGGTCTTTATCTTGTAGGTCTTTGCTATGAATACGCAGTAACAAAAAATGAAAAAATTCTTGAAATGGCGCGCCGTTCACTCAAAGCCATGATTAAGCTCACAACAATCACAGGCAAAGAGGGCTTCACGGCAAGAGCGGTAAGATATTCCGATGAACCTCATTTCGGCGAATACAAAACCAATCCCGAATGGCGTCTTGTTCCGGACGGAACGCTTGAATGGCTGGGCGAAACCTCATCAGATGAAATGACAGGTCACTTCCTGGCTTATTCAACATTCTATGACCTTTGCGCCAACGAAGAAGAAAAAGCGGAAATCAGAGAAGTCGTTACGAAAATTATGAATCACATAATCGAAAATGATTTCAGACTTGTCGATATTGACGGCAAACCCACAACATGGGCTAACTGGAACCCGAACGACCTTAACAACGACCACAAATGGATTTATGAAAAAGGCACGAATTCTCTTGAAATCCTCGCTTTCTTAAAGGTTGCCGAGCATATGACCGGTGATGATAAATACGCGAAAATATTTGACGATTTCGCAAATAAATATCACTACGGCATGAATATTATGCAGTATAAAATCCCCGACGGTCACCTGCTTCATATTGACGATCAGCTTGATTTCATCAATATTCTGACGTTTATGAGAAACACAGACGACCCGTCAATCCGCTCACTTGCCGCTATGGGACTCACACATCACTGGAATGACGAGCGCGTTGAAAGAAACGCGTGGTTCAATGTGATTTACGGCGCGATTACCAATGAAAACTGCGACATCGACGTTATTGCCGACGAGCTTGTCGATTTCCCGCTTGATATGCTTTCATGGGAGGTTTATAACAGCCACAGAACCGACCTCCGGTGGAATCACGCTCCGGAAGAACTTGGAATGTGTCCGCAGCTTTTCAGTCCTCTTGAAGCGCATGAAAGAAGAATCTGCAACAGCGACTGCAACAGATTCGTATGTGACTGCGGCTGTGAGGAGCTTCTTAACGCTCACGAGGACGACAAGCCGAGCGCACGTCCCATGTTCCCCGGTGTAAGCTGCAGTAAAGGCTTCACTCTTGAGGTCGCAAACAATTTCTTCCTCCCCTACTGGATGGCAAGATATTACGGAATGATAAAATAATAATAAAGGAGAGATTCTTTTATGGATGACCCGGGCAGTCTAATACTCAAAATTGTTATATTGTTAATACTTATTTTCGTGAATGCGTTTTTCGCAATGAGCGAACTGGCAGTTATCTCGCTTAACGACAATAAAATCGAAAAAATGGCGGAGGAAGGCAACAAAAAAGCCAAAAAGATTGTGAAGCTCACGGAAAGCTCCTCAAAATTCCTTTCAACAATTCAGATTGGCGTTACACTTGCGGGCTTTCTCACGTCTGCCTCAGCGTCAACAACCTTTGCGAAGATGATTGCGGACAAGCTTGAAAATACAGCTGTAATCGCTGTCGGAAAAGGCGTTATTGAAGGATTTTCGGTCGTTGTTGTTACAATAATCATGTCGTATTTTTCACTTGTTTTAGGAGAGCTTGTACCGAAAAAAATCGCCATGCAGATTCCCGAAAAAATTTCCTTTAAAATTGTCGATATTCTGCTTTTCTTTTCAAGAATTTTCAGCCCCCTTGTGAAAGTTCTTGCCGTTTCCACAAACGGTGTTGTAAGGGTGCTTGGTTTTAATCCGCACGCCGACGAGGAAACCGTTACCGAAGAGGAAATTCGAATGATGGTTGATGTCGGCGGTGAAAAAGGCGTTATCGAAGACGTTCAGAAAGAAATGATTAATAATATTTTTGAGTTCGATGACCTTGACGCAGGCGATATAATGACTCACAGAACCGACATGGTTGCGGTTGAGGTTAACGACCCGCTGAACGAGGTTGTTGAAAGTGCAATAGAAAACGGTTATTCGAGAATCCCTGTTTTTGAAGAGGATCAGGATAATATTATCGGTCTTATTTATGTTAAAGACCTGCTCGAATATGTTGGCAAGAAGCTTCCCGCGAAAACACTGCGCGATATTATGCGTGAGCCTATGTATGTTCCCGAATCAAAAATCTGCGGTGACCTGTTTAAAGAAATGACAGCGGCACATTCGCAGATGGCCGTTGTTGTTGACGAATACGGCGGCACGGCAGGCATCGTAACTCTTGAGGATATCGTTGAGGCAATCGTCGGAAATATTCAGGACGAATACGACGACGAGGAAGAGGAAATTTCAAAAATCAACGAAACCACCTTCACCATTGACGGCATAACCAACACCGAAGAGGTCAACGAACTTACAGGCATTGAGCTGCCCGAGGGGAGCTACGATACGCTTGCGGGATTTATAATCAAAGAGCTGGGCTTCCTGCCCAAAGCAGGCGAAACATATGAGGTTGAATATAAAAATCTGAAGTTCACCGTCATTGAGGTTGAAGACAGGCGAATAGAAAAAGTCAAGGTTGAAATTCTTCCTATTCCCGATGAAGACGAACCGAAGGACGAATAAAATTAAGCAGTACGGCACAAAATCACCGTACTGCTTTTTACTGTTATCTTTTTTGTATAGAACGCCGTAATTCGCTTCCTCTTACAGAATGTAAAGCGCAATCGCGAGATAATGAAGCACTGAACCCGCCAGAACAAAAAAATGAAAAATGCTGTGAAAATATTTTCTCTTAATTCCCAGACCGTAAAGAATCACTCCCGCTGTATAGCACAGCCCTCCAGCGAGAATCAGAGAAATGAGTGCCGCGCCGCAGTGAACATAAAGCGAGTGAAGCTCAATAATAATAAACCAGCCGATGCCGATATTGCATATCATTGAAAAAACTCTGTATTTTTTTAAATCAATTGAATTGAATACAACGCATACCGTGCTGAGTCCCCACACAAGAGCAAACATGATATAGCTTTTTAAAGGATTATATTCTCTGACAGCGCATAACAGAATCGGAGTGTATGTACCCGCGGTGAGAATATAAACCGCGCAGTGGTCAATCACCTGAAAAACTTTTTTCGTAATTGAAACCGGAAGTCCGTGATAAACACTCGACATTGTATAAAGAAAAATCATTGAGAATCCGTAAATAACGCTGCTGAAAACAGCAATATTATTTTTATGTCCGACCGAGATCATGATACAGCTGACGAGTGAGAAAATCCCGAAAACTCCGCCCGCTATATGTGATATCGAATTGATGAGTTCTTCTTTGTGAGAGTAATTCGGAAGCACTCTGTCTTTTAATTTTGTTCTGGTCATTTTACAGCCTCCTTTTAATGCGATGTATGCAATCATTTTACTTCACTGATACACGAAAGTCACTCTAATGATAAGAAAACCGGTTCTACTATGAAAAATACACATTCTACTGAGAGTAGAATTGATTATTTTTGTCTTGATTACTCGAAAAATTCATAGTATAATGTGAAAAAATCGTGATAAGGAGTACTCTATTGAACAACGATGAGATAAAAAGAAACATATCAAAAAATCTTGCGAAATTCCGAACGGCATCGGGACTTACTCAATCCGCCGTCGCGCAGAAAATAAATTACACAGATAAATCCGTTTCAAAATGGGAGAGAGGAGACGGAACGCCTGACATTTTTGTGCTGAAAACTCTGGCGGATTTTTACGGGGTGAATGTTGACGATTTTTTGTCAGACAACAGCAATAAGCCCCTTCCCGACAAGCCGAAGCTTACACGGCATAAGCACCTGATAATCAATCTGCTTTCCGTCGGTCTTGTGTGGCTTTCGGCGGTTACGCTTTTCTTTCTGCTCAATCTTATTTTAGGACTGCTCAATGTTGATTGCAGCCGCAATTATATTGTGTTTATTCTGGCGGTTCCGGTATCGGGAATTGTTCAGGTCGTTTTTTCGGAGCTGTGGTGGAGTAAGCTTTCCTCGCTCATAGCCGTTTCGGTTATTATCTGGGGCTGCGTGGCGTTCGCGTTTGTTATGTTTATTTCTTTCGGTCTGAATTTCGCGGACAGAGAAAAAATTTTTCTTATTTCCGCGGTGCTTCAGGTGCTTGCCGTTCTGTGGTTCTTTTTAAGAAAAGTAAAGCAGAAAGCTAAAACCGAATCAACTGAATAATTATTGCTTGTCGGCAACGCAGACGGCGATTACAGTCATATCGTCAGAGCGTTTGCCGATTTTTCTGTCAGCGGCGCATTGAAGAATATGCTTCGCAAGCGGTGCGGCTTCGCTGCCGTTCCATGATTTCAGCTCATTGCTTATCCAGCCGAATCTGTCTGCCGAAACCCCGTCTGAAACTATAAGAACAACGTCTCCCGCTTCAACTTCAAATTTGCTGGCGGACATATTTACGCTGTCTAAAATTCCTATGGGCGTAGACTCCGTTTCGATAACAGAAACATTTTTCTTTTTCAATATAAAAGACGGAGCCGCTCCGCATTTAAAAATTTCAGCGGTTTTAAGAATGGGGTCAAGGCGCAGAAAATCAACTGTTGAAAAAGACTCATCTGTGCTTTTTATTATCATGGCGCAGTTTACGGCCGCCGCCGCGGTTTTTTCATCAAGACCCGATTTTATAAGATTGCAGAATGTTTCGCAGGTAAATGCCGAATCAACCGCTGCACGGCTTCCCGTACCCATTCCGTCACTTAAAAGAACGGTCTGGCGCGAAAATGAATCTTTAAAACAGCGGTAATAATCACCGCATACACTTTTGCCTGACGCGGGTTTTACAGCGGCGGCAATATTGAATATCAGCTTTTCTTTCTGTTTAAAAATCAGGTCATAAACGTCACCGTTCTGAACCAGCGCGGGAAAATCAAGCTCATAGCCCGTATCTGTTTTCAGCTTTTCCGTCAGTGCGGTTACGCTGAAATTATCTTTCGGCTTCAGAAAAGAAACATCGAAATATTCTCTGCCCGCCTTGTCCGTGCAAATACGGGCATCTTTTATTTCAACGCCGAAATCTTTTACCGCCGCCGCGCAGACCGCGTCTTTTTTTGAGGTAATTACCGCCGCGCCCGCGGCAGCCTCACAGGCTTGTCCGATTATTCCGCCGAAGGTAAGAAACTGACCGCCCGCAAGAGTCTGCATACGGTTTATTCTGTTGCCCGCGTTCACATTGGTTCGATAAATAAAATACGCTTTTTCCATTTCCTTAAGCATTTCATCGCTCCTGTAGCAGGCAGCACTGAAATTTTTCGGAAAACAGGAAAAATCCGGCTCTCCGGAGTTGAACGCCTCAGCGATTTTTCTGAAGCAGGGATTAGATGAATCTTTTATTTCGTTAATACAGCTGTCATGAATTTCACATTCTCCGCAGATTTTATTTTTAGCTCTCACAAGCTCTTTCTGAAGCTCCGGAGCGACAAGCGGTTCAAGAGTTTTGCGAACCGCGCTGACGCAGTCTGAAATCGAACCCACAGCGGAAGCTATACTGTTTGATTTATAAGTGCCCGAAGATTTAGCGCAGATATTTTCTTCTGTTGTTTCGTTTTTTATTTCAAGATATTTTTCAGGTATAACGCAATATATTATTCCGGCGGCAGCGGCAGACGGAACAATCGGCAGAAAATCCGTATATTCACCGAAGGCGCAGGCGGCAAACGCGCAGGCAACAGCCACAGCGGCGTTGAAAACACGTCTTTCTAAATTGAAAAATGATAACACGCAGGCGCACAGAGCAAAAACAGGAGAAGCAAAATCCGCTTCGCCGTTCATTGCGAAAACAAACGCGCAGCAAATGCCTGTAATAATTCCGGCATATGAATCCTTCGCCTTTGAAAAATACAGAATCAGCGAAAAAAACGCTAAACAGCATATGCTTTCACCGAAAATTCCGATATACCGCAAATGTGACAAAGCAAGCGTCAGCGAAAGTATGAAGCAGAAAAAATTCTTTTTTTGGTTTTCTGTTGTCTGAAAAACGGTTTTGCTCCGTATCTGTCTGACAGCTTCGCTGAACACAGGTACGGCCGCGCCGCAAAGTACAGTTTCGCATATTACGGAAATTATAAGGTCGGCACTGATTTCCTGTGATATCAGAAAAACGGAGTTTACTGCAAAGCAGCACACGGTCGGGCAGATTATTCGCAGCAGATTCTCTTTTTCCGTTCCGAACGCCCTTAGCGCAATATTATACACCGCTGCGCAAAGCATTATTACCGCAAAATTTCTGAAGCCCGTAAGCCCCGACTGAAACATCGGAATTCCCGCTATTGAGCCTGCCGCGGCGGCTATTGAATATACACCTTCGCACGAGACGGAAAACGGTGCGGCAAACGGTGAAAACGCACCGCCGGTATACGGAAACGAAAAAAGCAGACCGCCCAGAAAATACAGCGGTATTTTTAATATGTATCCTATGTTTCTGTCTTTCACAAAACCACCCCGTAACAGATAAATATAACGGAACGATTATAACCGTATTACAGCGAAAAAACCGTCGTATGAAAGGTGTAAAAAACTATTGTAATTTGTCAATACTTTGTGATATAATAATATGGTTAATTATATTGGTATTTTTTTGTAAAAATCGCACTTAAGGAGCAGTTATGGAAAACAATCCAGAAAAAGAAAACATCAACCTGATTATAGGCAGAAACGCCGTATCCGAAGCGCTTAAAAGCAACAGAGCAATTGATACACTGCTTGTTTCAAAAGGTGAGAAAAACGGTTCTCTCGGCAGAATACTTAAAGAGAGCAGGGAAAAAGGAATCGTCGTTAAAGAGGTTGACAGAAAAAAACTCGATACGCTTTGCTCCGGCGCGGTCCATCAGGGCGTTGCCGCGTATGCCGCGGCACATTCTTATGCTGAAATTGATGATATTTTTGCCCTTGCGGAAGAAAGAAACGAGGCTCCTTTTATAATTATCTGCGATGAGCTTGAGGACCCGCACAATCTCGGCGCGATAATAAGAAGCGCTGAAGCGGGAGGAGTACACGGAATCATTATTCCCAAAAGGCGAAACGCTTCGCTTAACTATGTCGTGGGCAAAGCCTCGGCTGGTGCTGTTGAATATGTTCCCGTCGCAAGAGTTCCGAATCTCGCGGCGGCTGTCGATCAGCTGAAAAAGCGCGGAATATGGATTTACGCGGCGGATATGGACGGAGAAAACTGGTGCCATGTTGATTATTCAGGCGGAGTAGGTCTGGTTATAGGTTCCGAGGGCAGAGGAGTAAGCCGGCTTATTAAAGAAAAATGTGATTTCACTGTGTCACTTCCCATGAAAGGCAGAATAAATTCTCTGAACGCGTCCGTTGCAGCCGGAATCCTCATTTATGAAGTCTCACGGCAAAGAGCCGGAATAAAAGCGAAGGGGTGAGCCGATGCCTGAAAACGAAAAAAACTGGTCATTGGAGGATATTGATGAGCTTCTTAGCAGAACCGGAAAATTTTTAAAAAACGACAGTGCGGTTGTCGAGAATTTCGCCAGAACGATGCGTCTTGCGGATTCAGCTCCCTCAACCGCCGCAGAAGCTGAAAAAAATGCAAGAGTTGAAACGATTGAGTTTCTGCCTCCCGAAAACGGGAAGCCCTCTGTTGAGGTTACGGCCAAGGCGGAAAAAAATACCGAAACAGGCGATATTGTTGTATCCACCAGAACCGCGAAGCAGCGGGTCGCCGACGCAATCAGGGAAATGGGGATAAAGCCCTCTAAGCACGAAGATGATCAGCCGGAGCAGCTTAATTTGTTTGACGAACCGGATATAGCGGAATACGCAGAAAAAACAGCGGAAGATCCCGACGATGCAAAAGCCGACGAAAACGGGTATTCACCGTCAGGTAACACTAAAATTATCAGCCGTTCCGTTGTTTCGGAAAAACGCATTAAAGACGCGGTTGACTCAAGTACCAGAGAGATAACAAAAACTATCCGTAATGAAGAGGCGAAAACCCGGAACAGCTTTGCCGAAAAGGAAACCGATGAAAACAGTGATGACGAAAACTGGGCTGACGGTCAGATAAAATTTTCAGGGTTTGAGAATCAGGATGACGCGCCCGATAAAATCACCGAAGAGGAAGCAGAGGAAAACGTCAGAAAAAACCGCCGTGACAAAATAAGCAAATTCAGACTTATGGGAATTGCCGAGGCGGAGGAAAACAGCCAAGAAAAAGATAAAAGCATTGAAAAGCTTTTCACTTCGCAGAACCCCATTAAAAAGCCCGGAAAGGAACGTGTGAACAACGCGGGTGTTGAATACACAGAAATCAAAAACGCCAACAGAATACGGGCAACGCTTCACCGGCTTAAATCTCTTTCATTGATGAAAACAACCGGTTTTACGGTAATAACAGCCGTTATGCTCATATTAAATATTATTTCGGCAGTATCTTCCGGATATGAGACAAAACTTTTGCAGATTATAGATTTCATTCTGCTTGCGGCATGTATTCTGATGGGAACAGACTGCATAAACAAAGGGGTTATCGCTTTTTTGAAAAGAGAACCCGATATGAAAAGCGCGGTAACAGCGGCTTCACTGGCGGCACTCGTTCAAAGTATCTGTATTATGCTCGGCAGCTCCGTTCTGAATTATCATTCATTCATGATTTCAGGCTGTGCGGCAGCGGGATTTGCGCTTAATGAATACGGTGAGTATCTCCGCCACGCGAGAACATATGACGCGTTCAATTTCTGCACCGGCAAAATGAGAAGAAAACTTTTTTCCGTTCACGAAATTGATAATAAAAATGACAGATTTGAAATCGGAACGAATCTTCTTATGAAGTCGCCTGATGTCAGGTATTCCTGCCGCACAAAATTCCCCGCAAGGCTCATTGAACACTGTGAAAGCGATGTTTCTTCAGATAAACTTCAGACGCTCCTGCTGCCGATAACATTAATCGGTTCGGCCGTGTGCGGAATTCTGGGCGGGATTTTTGAAAAGAACTTTCTCGGAGCCGTATCGGCATGGGCAGCGGCTCTGTGCGTGTGTGTGCCTTCGTTCGGAATAGCTTCAATTCAGCTGCCTATGAGATGGGCAAACAAAAGGCTTAATAAAGCCGGAGGTCTTATAACAGACCAGCGTACAATTGAAAATTACAGCAAAACGAATTCGATTATTCTTGACAGTGCTGAGCTTTTTGACTCTTCAAGCTGTCAGATGCACGGTTTTAAGGATTTCAAGCGCGTTCGTGTTGATGATATTATGCTCTATTCCGCGGCGATGATGACCCGTGCGGGCGGTCCGCTTGCGGAAGTGTTCGCGCAGGTTGTAAGCAATCGTGAGCTGCTGCCGGAGGTTCGTTCATTCAGCTATGAAGACAGAATGGGAATATCCGGCTGGATAAACGGTCAGAAAGTCATTATGGGCAACAGAAATATGATGAAGCATCATAACTTCATTCTCGGTGATGAATCTGAAGAAGAAAAATACACTCACGACGGAAGAAAAGTTATATACCTCGCGATCGCAAACAGTCTTGCCGCCATGATTGTTGTCAGCTATGCGCCGGACAAAAAACTCAAGCCGTTTATTAAGCGGCTCGGGACAGACGGCGTTACAATCCTTTTAAGAAATAACGATTCAAACATAACAACCGACATGATTAACGAAACATACGGTGTGAGATTCAATAATATCCGCCTCGTCAACAGCACAGTGGGAAGACTTTTCAAAAAATACAGAGGCAGAGTGCGTGAAACCTCAAAATCCGGCATCATTCATGACGGAAAAGCTTTTTCGTTCATGAGAAGCTTCACAATGTCTTATTCTCTTTGCGGAACATTTAAAGCGGAAAATCTTATTCAGCTTATCAATGTTGCCGCCGGCATTATCGTTACAGGCGTTCTCGCCTGCTTTAAGGTTTTCAGTACCGCAGGAATGTGGCCGCTTATTGTTTTTCAGGCCGCTATGACTGCCGCCGCGTTTATCACGGCAAGATTAAGAGGAATATTCTGATTCGGAGAGATTTATATGAGTGCAAAAATTTTATCACCGATAGACGGTCCGGTTGTCTGCGCCGTCGGAAAAGATTATGTTATATGCGTACCTGTCAGGAAAAAACTTCTGATGAAAATTGCGGTTGACGGAAAAGAGTATTTCTGTCATTCAAACGGAGTCAGAAAAAGTGACGTGAAAGTTCAGAAAATCACCGTTCCTTCAGAAGCTCTCAATCGGGCAAAAAAATACACGGTAATTTACGAGGTCATCAACAGCAGAGCACCTTATTCATGTGACAAGCAGGAGCCTGTAAGCGTTGAATATTCTTTCAGACCTCCCGAAAAAGAAAGCGGCATAAAAATTTACCATCTTTCCGACGTTCACGGATTTGAAAAGGCGGCGGTAAAAACCGGAGACTTTTTCGGCAGTGAGCTGGATCTGCTGATTCTTAACGGAGATATTGCTTCAAGCAGCAATACCTCAAACGATATTTTGCTCACCTTCAGAATTGCTCACAAAATAACCAAAGGTGAGATTCCATGCGTTATTTCAAGAGGGAATCACGACCTCCGCGGAAAATACGCCGAAAAACTTGAGGAATTTCTCCCTACAGACAACGGCAGAACATATTTCACCGTAAGACTCGGCTCTTTGTGGATTCTTGTGCTTGACTGCGGTGAAGATAAGCCTGACAGTCACAAAGAATACTCGGGAACCGCCGCGTTTCATCAGTTCAGAGAACGCGAGAGCGAATTTATTGATAAAATAATCGAAAACAGTAAAAATGAATATGATGCGGAAGATGTAAAATACAGATTCGTGCTTTGTCACATTCCGTTCTGCTATGATAATAACGAAGAATGCAAGGGCGAAAGGCCGTTTAACATCGAAAAGGAAATATATACGGATTGGTGCGAGAAAATAAGAGATAACATCAGTCCTCATCTGTCGCTTTTCGGTCATCTTCATGTTACTGAAATCTGCTCCCCCGGCAGTGAGCTTGACAGTAAAAATCTCGGCGGAAATATTATCATCGGCGGAAAGCCCGTAAATAAAAAAGGTGAAGTAAAAAATGTAATCGGTACGGCGATTAACGCTGAAAAGGATTTTTTTCGTGTGAGATTTACGGACAGTAAAAAATACGTCTGTGAAGACAAAAAAATATAAAAAGTTCTTGACAATGTAAAAATACAGGTATATAATACCTTTGCAACAAAGCGGAACAGGTGTGTTCCCACCTACACGGTGTCGTCCGGTGCGGGTCAATAAACAGGCTCTTCAAGGGGCTTTTGTGCTTATTGATTTTTACGCGGGCGAGCATATCGTCCGCGTTATTATTTTGGAGGTGCTTGAATATCAGTACGAAAGAACTTCAGATCAACGAAGAGATCCGTGACAAAGAGGTCAGAGTAATCTCAAACTCAGGCGAACAGCTTGGCATCATGTCAGCCGCCGACGCTCTCAAACTTGCAGAGCAAAGTAATTTTGATCTGGTAAAAATTGCTCCGCAGGCAAAGCCGCCCGTATGCAAAATTATGGATTACGGCAAATACCGCTTTGAGCAGGCAAAACGCGAAAAAGAAGCAAAGAAAAATCAGAAAATTGTTGAAACAAAAGAGATTCGTCTGTCTCTCAACATTGACACTCACGATTTTGAAACAAAAGTCGGTCATGCCGCAAAATTTCTCAAGGCAGGCAACAAGGTCAAGGTTTCAATCAGGTTCAGAGGAAGAGAAATGGCTCACCCCGAACACGGTCTGGTTACAATGCAGAAATTTGCGGAAGCCTGCGAAGATTTCGGAAACATTGAAAAGCCTGCAAAGCTTGAAGGTCGTTCAATGCTGATGTTCCTTGCAGCAAAACCAACTAAATAAGTTACTATAAATAAGGAGGAAAAATCATGCCTAAAATCAAAACCCACAGTGGTGCAAAAAAACGCTTTAAGATTTCTAAAAACGGCAAACCCATCCGTGCTCATGCAAATAAGTCACACATCCTTAACAAAAAAACAACTAAACGTAAAAGAGGACTGCGCAAGACTTCTGTTGCAGATGTAACAAATCAGAAGCAGATTAAACGTCTTGTTCCTTATAAATAATAAAGAAAGTAAAATATATTTCGGAGGTAACTTAACATGGCTCGTATTAAGGGTGCAACAATGACCCGTAAGAGAAGAAATAAAGTTCTCAAATTCGCAAAAGGCTACTACGGCTCAAAGAGTAAGCTTTTCAAAACCGCAAAACAGGCAGTTATGAAGTCAGGCCAGTATGCTTATATCGGACGTAAGCAGAAAAAGCGTGATTTCCGCCGCCTTTGGATAACAAGAATTTCAGCAGGCTGCAAAATGAACGGCATGAATTATTCAACATTCATGAACGGTCTTAACAAAGCGGGAATTACTCTTAACCGCAAGATGCTTTCAGAGATTGCTATTGCCGACCCCGCTGCTTTCACTGCACTTACAGAGAAAGCTAAAGAGGCTCTTAAATAATAATCTGTAATCACGCCCTTTTCACCGATCAGGGCGTGACTTTTCGTTATGGAGTGAAAATAAATTGGAGAATATCACGTCGAAAAACAATGAAAAAATCAAATATGCCGCAACACTGAAAGACAGTCCTTCAGCGCGAAGAAAAGCTTCTTCTTTCTTTGTTGAGGGCGCGCGGCTGTGCTGTGACGCGTCACAGAGCGGCGTTGATATTCCGCAATTCTTTTTTACTCGGAAAGCGAAAGAAAAGTTCGCCTCTTACTATGCCGCCGTTGCCGCGAAAGCTGAAAATATATACGAAATCAGTGAAGATGTCAGCAGAAAATTATCGGATACCCGGTCACCGCAGGGGATGTTTTGTGTCTGCAAAACTGTTGACAAAACCGCAGAAGCGGATAAAATAAGTAATAAGGGTAAATATATACTTCTGGAAAATGTTCAGGATCCGTCTAACATCGGCGCAATCGCCAGAACGGCAGAGGCTCTCGGGCTTGACGGACTGGTTGTATGCGGCGGATGCGATGTATATAATCCGAAAGCGCTGCGTGCGTCAATGGGCGCTTTTTTCAGGCTGAAGGTTATCGTCTGTGACGACCTTCAGAAACTTATCGCTGAAGCAAAAGCTCTTTCAATGACGGTTGCCGCCTCCACCCCGTCGGCAGATGCAGAGAAAATCACGGACGCTGATTTTTCCGGCGGTGTTATCTGTATTGTCGGCAACGAGGGCAGCGGCGTGAGCGAAGAGACCATGAAAAACGCAACTGTAAAAATCACAATACCTATGGGCGGCAGAGCCGAGTCGCTTAATGCCTCAACGGCAGCGGCGATTCTTATGTGGGAGATGATGCGCCGTGGCGGCTGAACACTGGATACGATATCAGCTTGCGCTGGGAGCGGGATGCAGAAAAACAGGTGAGATGACCGCTTATTTCGGTTCGGCGCAAAAGCTGTTTGAAAGCAGTGAATACGAATGGAAGCTATCGGGAATATTCACTCCGCAGCAGATAACAAAATTAAAGGAAATCTCACTCGAAAACGCGTATAAAGTCATAAATAACTGCGAAAAATTCGGCTGCGGAATTGTAACTCCCGAGGATAAACTTTACCCGAGAATGCTCAAAGGACTTGACGATTTGCCGGCGGTGCTGTATTATCGCGGAGATTTAACGTTTCTCATTCATAAAATAGCAATCGCCGTTGTAGGCACGAGAGAAGCTAACGATAACAGCCTTTCTGTCGCGAAAAGTCTGTCTGCCTCCCTTTGCCGCTCCGGCGCGGTAATAATAAGCGGCGGCGCGCTTGGTGTTGACAGTGCCGCTCATACGGGAGCGCTTGAATCAGGCGGAAAAACAGTCGCTGTTCTCGGCAACGGATTCGGTGCTAACTATCTTCCGGTTAATGAGGATTTGAGAAACGCAGTCGCGCAAAACGGTGCGGTCATTACAGAATATCCGCCGTATACCCCGGCAATTTCAAGAAATTTCCCTGTCAGAAACAGAATAATCTCGGGACTTTCTCACGGTACGGTTGTTATTGAAGCGGGAGTAAAAAGCGGCTCACTGATAACCGCGAACACCGCTCTTGAGCAGGGACGGGACGTTTTCGCTGTTCCCGGTGATGTTATGAGCGAAAAATTCAGAGGCGTTCATAAGCTGATAAATGACGGTGCGAAGCCTGTTTTTTCGGCAATGGATATCCTTGAAGGCTATGCCGCGAAATACCCTTCTGTTCTTGATTATGAAAAAATAGAAACCGAGCTTACAATGAGCGGAAATGTTGAAAAAATCAACACAAAAACCGTTGTTGAAAAGAAACCTGACTTTCATCAGGAAACTCTTCAGAGGGCTGTTGATTTATCACAGCTTTCCGATGAAGCGAAAACTGTATATGCTGTTTTCGGTGATGAGCCGATACATATAGATGATATTATGAGAAAAACAGGGCTTGGTGCTTCAAAAATATTCAGCTCTGTTACCGAGCTTGAGCTGTCTGAGCTTATAGTTTCTTCGGCAGGCAAGCTTTACCATAAAATAAATAATTAGGATGATGCTTATGTCAAAACTTATTATTGTGGAGTCACCTACAAAGGTAAAAACAATAAAAAAATATCTTGGGAACGATTACGAAGTGACCGCTTCAATGGGTCACGTGCGCGACCTTCCCGCCGCCCGTCTGAGCGTTGATATAAAAAACGATTTCGCACCCAAATACGCGGTTATCAAGGGCAAGGAAAAGCTCGTTAAGGAGCTTAAGGAAAAGGTTGAAAACAGCGATGAAGTTTATCTCGCAACCGACCCTGACCGTGAGGGGGAAGCAATATCATGGCATCTTGCAACACTGCTGGAGCTTGATACCGCGAAGCAGAACAGAATCACCTTCCATGAAATCACAAAATCCGGCATCGAAGCGGGCATGAAAGCTCCGCGTTCACTTGATATGGATTTAGTAAACGCGCAGCAGGCAAGACGAATTCTCGACCGTCTTGTAGGCTACAAGCTCAGCCCGTTCATTTCACAGAAAATCCGCCGCGGACTTTCAGCCGGACGTGTTCAGAGTGTTGCCGTAAGACTTATTGTTGACAGAGAAAACGAAATCAGAGCCTTTGTTCCCGAGGAATACTGGACTCTTGACGCAAAATTCAACACACCGGGCAGAAAGCTGTTTTCAGCGTCATTCACAGGTGACGAAACAGGCAAGGTTAAAATCACAAGCAAAGAACAGGCGGATTATTACATCGCACGGCTTGATAATGCGAAATACACAGTATCTTCACTCAAAAAGGGTACGCGTAAAAAAAATCCCGCGCCCCCGTTCATAACCTCTACATTACAGCAGGAGGCTTCAAGAAAATTAGGTTTCCAGTCACAGCGCACAATGCGTACGGCTCAGGAATTATATGAAGGCGTTGATATCACGGGCATCGGCACAACAGGTCTTATCACCTACATGAGAACCGACTCTCTGAGAATTTCAGAGGAAGCAAGAGCCGCCGCGAACGAGTATATAGTATCATCCTTCGGCGAAAAATACCTGCCCGAAAAGCCCAGATATTTCAAATCAAGAAGCAACGCGCAGGATGGTCACGAAGCTATCAGACCCGCCGTTCCCTCGCTTACTCCCGACAGAGTTAAGAACAGTCTTTCTTCTGACCAGTATAAATTATACTCACTTATATGGAAACGCTTTATTGCCTCACTTATGGCTTCATGCGTTCAGAATACCGTTAAGGCTGAAATAACAGGCGCGTCAGACGAAGACCTCGCTAACGGAAAATTCTGCCTTTTCACAGCCGCCGGTTACAGTATTAAATTTGACGGCTACACCGCTCTTTATGAAGAAAGCAGCGACGAGGAAGACGAGGAGAACGGAAAGAAGCTCCCTGAGCTTAATAAAAATGACAGCCTTAAACTTAAAGAGCTTACAGGCAATCAGCATTTCACACAGCCGCCCGCAAGATACACCGAAGCCTCACTCATTAAAGCGATGGAGGAAAACGGTATCGGCAGACCCAGCACGTACGCAACGATTATCACAACAATCACAAAGAGAGATTACGTCAAGCGTCAGGCGAAGCTCCTTGTTCCCACTGAGCTGGGTGAAGCCACAACAGGCCTTCTTAAGGAAAGATTCCCCAAAATCGTAAACGAGAAATTCACCGCGCAGATGGAAACACAGCTTGACGATGTGGGCGACGGCAGTGTTGATTATATAGAAATGCTTCACGGCTTTTATGATGAATTTGACAAAACGCTTCAAAAGGCAAAGGAAGACATGAAAGACGTGAAAATCCGCCTTGAGGAAGACGTTACGGATATCCCGTGTGAAAAATGCGGCAGACTTATGGTTATCAAAACGGGCCGCTTCGGCAGATTCCTTGCATGTCCCGGATATCCCGAATGTAAAAACGCAAAGCCGCTTGTTACGAAAACGAACGCGAAATGTCCCAAATGCGACTCGCCTGTTATAGAAAAGAAATCCAAAAAGGGGCATACTTTCTTCGGCTGTGAAAGCTGGCCGAACTGCGATTTTATGACGTGGGATAAACCCACAGACGAACTTTGCCCTCAGTGCGGAAAGTCACTTTTTAAGCGCAAGGGCGGAGTTCTCGCCTGCCTTAACGAGGGCTGCGGCTTCGAGAAAAAGGCGGAAAGAAAGAAGAAAAAAGATGAATGATGTTTTAGTTGTAGGCGCGGGTCTCGCGGGAGTTGAAGCGGCGTGGGCAATGGCAAACAGAGGCATCAGCGTTACACTTGCCGAAATGAAGCCCCTGAAAAAATCGCCTGCCCATAAAACAGATTTATTCGCGGAGCTTGTCTGCTCAAATTCACTTAAAGCGGAGCGGTTAGGCTCCGCCGCCGGTCTGCTGAAAGCCGAAATGGAGCTTCTGGACTCGCTTTGTGTGGAATGTGCCAAAAAAACAAAAGTCCCGGCTGGCGGCGCGCTGGCTGTAGACCGAGATGAGTTTTCACGTCTTGTTACAGAAAAAATCAAAGCCCATCCGCTTATCACAACAGAAACACGTGAGGTTACGGAAATTCCCGACGGCAATGTGATTATCGCCGCAGGACCTCTTGCTTCAGAACCGCTTGCGAAAAAAATAAAAACGCTTTGCGGCGGAAGCCTCAGCTTTTTTGACGCGGCGGCTCCGATTGTTGCCGCGGACAGCATTGATGCGGAAAGCTCCTTCACCCAGTCACGCTACGACAGAGGCGGCGAAGATGACTATATAAACTGCCCGATGAATAAAGAAGAATATGAAAACTTCTATTCCGAGCTTGTCAGCGCTCAATCAGCGGAGCTTCATTCATTTGACAGAAAAAAAGACGTTTATGAGGGCTGTATGCCAATTGAGGTACTGGCTTCGAGAGGAGCCGACACTATGCGCTTCGGACCGTTAAAGCCCGTCGGTCTCCGCGACCCTAAAACAGGTCACCGGCCGTGGGCGGCATTGCAGCTGCGCAAAGAAAACGCGGACGGAACAATGTATAACCTTGTGGGATTCCAGACAAATCTGAAATTCGGTGAACAGAAAAGAGTTTTTTCACTTATTCCCGCTTTAAAAAACGCAGAATTCGTGCGTTACGGAGTTATGCACAGAAACACGTTTATTGACTCACCGAGGCTCCTCAGCGGCGATTTTTCGTTCAGAAGCAGAAAGAATCTTTTCTTCGCCGGTCAGATAACGGGTGTTGAGGGCTATATGGAATCAGCGGCATCGGGAATTATGGCAGGCGTTAATATGGCAAAACTTCTTAAAAATGAGGAAACCGTTATTTTGCCTGATTTCACTATGATTGGTGCGCTCAGCCGTTATATAAGTGATGAAAGTGTCAGGGATTTTCAGCCCATGGGCGCGAATTTCGGCGTTCTTCCGCCGCTCAGTGAAAAAATCAGAGATAAAAAACTTCGTTATGAAGCTCTTTCGGAAAGAAGCATGAATTATATGAAAGAGGAGGCAGTCAGACTATGAATGACTTGAAAAGTTTACAGAAAAAAATCGGGTACAGCTTTAAGAATGAAGCGTATCTTGTGAGAGCCATGACTCATACATCATACGCTAATGAGTGCGGCGGCGACCATAATAAAAGCAATGAGAGACTTGAATTTTTAGGAGATTCCGTCCTAGGATTCATAACAGCGGAAAATTTTTTCAAAAACTATTCAAATCTCCCGGAGGGTGAACTGACAAAACTCCGCGCCGCAACGGTATGTGAAAAATCCCTGAACGAGTTTGCTGTTGAGCTGGGTCTCGGAGAGCATCTTCTTTTAGGCAAAGGTGAAATCTGCACGGGCGGATACGAAAGACCTTCTATTTTAGCAGATGCCTTTGAAGCATTGATTGCCGCAATATATCTTGACGGCGGAATGGATGCCGCAAAGGGATTTGTCCTGAAATATATTGAAGACGCAATTAAAAAGCACCGGGGATTTAAAGACTACAAAACAACCCTACAGGAGGTTATTCAGAGAAACCCGGGTGAAATTATTGAATATATTCTTGTCGGCGAATCCG
>JAZLLB010000138.1:0-5450 GCA_045597925.1 Acutalibacteraceae bacterium | reverse complement strand
GTAGCTTATGTGGTGTTCACGCATATCAAGTATAACACCTATTTTAAATTCCGTGCTATACTTTTTCTGTTTTTGTCCCTTTTTTGCCATAAAATTATGCACCTCCAAAAGTTGTCTTACTTTTGGGGTGCATATCATTTTTATAATTTTGAACATCCGAAGCTGTTTACAAGAGCATCAATGCGCTCTTTTCTTTTACACATAGGACACTCCGCTGATGACATATATCGGTAATCCGGCAGGTCGGCTGTGTCAAATGCAGATGTGACTGAAATCCCTCCGCATTCGCTGACTGCCGCAAAAACGGACGCGATGCCCACAACTCTTCCGCCGTAATAATTTATTGCTTCGATTGCAGCAAGAGCAGTAAAACCCGTAACAACCGACGCGGCAAGTATCAAAACATTTTTGCCGTTAATTGTATCCACATTGTTATCCCGGAAAATCAGCTGGTTACCTGTCGTATATTCAGGCGCGAGAATATTGATTTCCCTGTTTGAATTAACGCTTGAATAATCGCTTCTCGTAAGCATATCGCCCAGGCATGTACCGATCACCTCCGTACCGTCAAGGCAGAGAATGGTATCAACCATCATACTCATTTTATACGCAGGCAGCAGAGCCTTCGCTACGGCCTTGGCCTCGTTAAGGCAGGACTTCTGCGTTGTGATGTCGATATAATAGTTCATGTGGCTGTGATTTGTTACAAAATGACCCTTGCTTACGCTCAGATAAAGGTCATGACTCTTCGTTGCCATTTTAAAGGTTTCACTCATTGCCATAATATCACCTGCTTTAATTTATTTTGCCGCGCTTTCACCGGCGCAAAATCCGCTTGAAAATGCCCATTGCAGATTAAATCCTCCGCACCCGCCGTCAACATTAATGATTTCGCCGGCGCAGTAAAGATTTTTAACTTTTTTTGATTCCATTGTGTCGCGCAAAAACTCATTCACATCCGCTCCGCCCCGTGTAATCTGCGCGTTTTCAAAGCCCTTTGAACCGTTTAAAAACACCCTGAAATTTTTCATAAGCGAAGTGATTCTCCGAGCTGTATTTTCGTCAATCGCAGAAGCCGGAGCATCATTTTTAATATACACACATTTTATAAAGCCCTGCCCGATTTTTTTATGAACAAGCCCCGACAATACATTTTCGCATTTCAGCTGAGGATTTCTTGAAACGGTATTCATGATTGCCGCTTTTATTTCATCTGCCGTAAGCATCGGAAGAAAATCAATCACAACACTGCATTTTTCTTTTTCGAGGTAATCACAGAGGATTCTCTGCGCATCCATTGAAGCGATTCCGGAGAGACCGTATTCCGTAAAAAGAATCTCCCCTTCCGCCCTGCCGATTTCTTCATCACCGGTAAAAAGCCGCATATTGCCTTTGGAGCGAAGTCCTTTAAAGGATTTTATAATTTTATTGTCGCTCATAAGCTGAACAAGCGCAGGAAGCGGATTAATAATATTATGCCCTAAAGAGCGAAGTAAATCAAACCCGCTGCCGTCTGAGCCTTGTGACGGCGAAGCACTGCCGCCGCAGGAAATTATTATCTTTTCAGCGGCATATCTGCCGTTTATGATAAAGACTCCGTTGTCTTTTATCTTTACTGAATTGATTTTTTCGCCGGTAAAAACGGTAATTCCAAGCCTGATGCACTCAAATCTTAAAGCGTCAAGCACACTCGCGGCCGAATTGCTCAACGGATAAATTCTTCCCTCGTCATCCTTATATGTAAAAAGACCCAGTGATGAAAAAAAATCAAGAGTATACCCAACACCATATCTTTCAAGAACGCAGGAAGTAAAATCCTTATTATAGTATTGGTGTTCAGCGGCACGAATATTTGAAAGATTGCATCTGCCGTTGCCTGTTGCAAGAATTTTTTTGCCGATTCCGGGCATAGCGTCAAAAAGAGCGATATCCAAAGACGGATTTTTTCTTTTAGCGGCAATTGCCGCCGTAATTCCCGCTGCGCCTGCGCCGATAACCGCAATATCAATCATAACTCTCACCACCATACTTTAACATAATACCATAAAAAATCATAAATTAACAGTACTGTATTAAAATAATTTTGCATAATTATTTTCTGAGGTGAGAAGTTATGCCTGTAACTGTTATTATATGCACGGCGGCAGTTATATGCGCTCTGATTGTGCTTGCCGCTATGAAAAAAAGCGGACATTTTTTCTGCGCGCTTTTTCTTTCCGCCATAGAGGGAATTGCGGCACTCTTTGCCGTCAACGCGGCGGGAACCTTCACAGGTGTTACACTTTGCGTGAACAGGCTGACTCTCGCCTCGGGCATTATTTTCGGCGTTCCCGGAATAGTTGCTCACCTTATTGTGCAGACTGTAATTAAGATGTAAAAATTATGAAAATAATGTGAATTTTACTTAAAAGGGTTGACTTTTCCTGAAAAGTGGCTAAAATAATATTTAGCACTCAAAACAGCGGAGTGCTAAAATCAATCTATTTAATCTTTCAGGGAGGAATATATAATGACACTCAAACCACTTGCAGACAGAGTTGTAGTTAAACTCACAGAGGTTGAAGAAACCACCTCAAGCGGAATTATTCTTGCCGCTTCGGCACAGGAAAAGCCGCAGGTAGCTGAAGTTCTCGGGGTAGGCCCCGGCGGACTTGTTGACGGCAAAGAAGTTGAAATGTACGTTAAAGTCGGCGACAAAGTAATCACAAGCAAATACTCAGGCACTGAGGTTAAACTCAATAAAGAAGAATACATCATCGTTCGTCAGAGCGTCATTCTTGCAATCGTAGAATAAACGGACGATTAATACTATGGCAAAACAGATTATTTACGGTGAAGATGCCAGAAAGGCTCTTCAGGCAGGTATTGACAAGCTTGCAAACACAGTTAAAATCACACTCGGCCCCAAAGGCAGAAACGTAGTACTCGATAAAAAATACGGTGCTCCCCTCATCACCAACGACGGTGTTACAATCGCGAAAGACGTTGAGCTTGAAGACGCTTTCGAAAACATGGGCGCACAGCTCGTTAAAGAGGTCGCTACAAAAACAAACGATGTTGCGGGCGACGGCACAACAACAGCTACACTTCTCGCTCAGGCACTCGTTCGTGAGGGCATGAAGAATGTCGCAGCGGGAGCAAACCCCATGGAGGTAAAAAAAGGTATCGCGGCAGCGGTTGACACAGCGGTTGAAAACGTAAAAGCCAATTCAAAGCCCGTTACAAGCTCAAAGGATATCGCAAGAGTCGCGACAATCTCATCAGCTGACGAAACTATCGGCGACATCATCGCCGAAGCTATGGAAAAAGTCACAGCTGACGGCGTTATCACCGTTGAGGAAAGCAAGACTGCTGTTACAGACAGCGATATAGTTGAAGGTATGCAGTTCGACCGCGGCTACATCTCCCCCTACATGGTAACAGATACAGACAAGATGGAAGCTGTTATTGACGATGCTCTGGTTCTTATCACAGACAAGAAAATCTCAAACATTCAGGAAATTCTTCCTCTTCTTGAGCAGATTCTCCAGTCAGGCAAAAAGCTCGTTATCATCGCTGAAGATGTTGAGGGTGAAGCTCTTTCAACAATCCTCGTTAATAAGCTCCGCGGCACTTTCACCTGCGTATGCGTAAAGGCTCCCGGCTTCGGCGACAGACGCAAGGAAATGCATCAGGACATTGCAATCCTCACAGGCGGTGAAGTTATCACATCAGACCTCGGTCTTGAGCTTAAAGATACACAGCTTACACAGCTCGGTAAAGCACGTCAGATTAAGGTTTCCAAAGAAAACACAATCATCGTTGACGGCGCAGGCGACAAAGAAGCTATCAAAGGCCGAGTTGCTCAGATTCGCTCACTCCTTGAAACATCAACATCTGATTTCGACCGTGAAAAGCTTCAGGAAAGACTTGCGAAGCTCGCAGGCGGTGTTGCCGTTATCCGTGTAGGTGCCGCAACTGAAACAGAAATGAAAGAAAAGAAGCTCCGCATTGAAGACGCTCTCGCAGCCACAAAGGCGGCTGTTGAGGAAGGCGTTGTAGCAGGCGGTGGTGTTGCTCTTATCAACGCTATCCCCGCAGTTAAAGCTCTTCTTGACACAGACAACGCTGATTTCAAAACAGGCGTAAGCATCGTTCTCAAGGCTCTTGAGGAACCCGTACGTCAGATAGCCGCTAACGCTGGTCTTGAAGGCTCTGTTATCGTAAACCACATTGTTGAGTCAGGTAAAGACGGCTACGGCTTCGACTTCGGCAAGGATGAATATGTTGATATGTTTGAAGCGGGTATCCTCGACCCCACAAAGGTTACACGTTCGGCGATTCAGAACGCTTCATCGGTAGCGGCTATGGTTCTCACAACTGAGAGCCTTGTTACAGATAAGCCCGACCCTCAGGCTGATGCGGCGGCGGCAGCGGCTATGGCGGCAGGTCAGGCAGGCGGAATGTATTAATTCAGCGGTTTGATGTAAATTTATTATAAAAATAAGCAATTCGGAAATTTCAGATTTATTTCTGTCATTCTGAATTGCTTTTTTATTATGGCGTAGAACATAAAAAGCCCGATTCTTCCGGACTTTTCAGATAAAGCAGAATCGGCAAGCCTTTTTCAAGACCTGCCGACTTTTGGCAGCGGATCCAGGATTCGAACCCAGACAAACAGAGTCAGAGTCTGCTGTGCTACCATTACACAAATCCGCTTCACAACTGCAATAGCTATTTTATCACATAAAAGAAAAATGTCAATAGCTTATTTGAAATTTTTCAAAAAAATTGTTGAGGCGAACCACGCAATCCCGTCAGGATTATGTGATTGCGCCTTATATTACGGCGTATCTTTTATATAAGCCTCAAGTCTGTAAATCGGCATGCCCATTGAAGCAAAGCGGTTCTCATATTCGGTTACGATATTGTCTTCTATACCGCTGTTATGCAGGTCAAGCGATATATTTTTGAGTGCAAAACCGTTTCCCGTAAACGACTGAATTGAAAATTCAAAGAAATGCATATTATCGGTTTTCTGATGAATTTCCGCTCCCTTTGCCATAAGCGGCTTATACATATCAAGAAAACGCTTGTGTGTAAGCCTGTGAGGAGCATACTTGCCCTTCGGAAACGGGCATGAAAAATTGAGATAAATTCTCTCTACGGAACCGTCGGGAATATATTTCGGCAGATATTCCGCCATACCTTTCACAAAATAAAGATTTTTTATATCCTGTTCAAGAGCCTTTTCGCACGCCTGAACAATTACGTTTCCGAATTTTTCAACGGCGATAACGTTATATTCCGGATGCAACTTTGCAAATTCGCAGGCGAATTGACCCTTGCCGCAGCCGATTTCAAGAATTACGGGATTATTATTGCCGAAAATCTTTTCATAATCGAAATATTCCTTCTTTTTAACCGCCTCAACAAAGTTCAGCTCGTCGGAATAAATCGTGAAAAGCTTG
>JAZLLB010000137.1:0-23601 GCA_045597925.1 Acutalibacteraceae bacterium | reverse complement strand
TTTCATGGAATGTTAACGGGCTGCGAGCCTGTATAACAAAGGGATTTGAAGAGGTTTTTAATTTACTTGACGCTGATATTTTCTGTTTGCAGGAAACCAAGCTTCAGGAAGGTCAGATTGATTTTTCGCCTGACGGGTATTATTCTTTCTGGAATTATGCTGAAAAAAAAGGATATTCCGGAACGGCGGTTTTTTCAAAGGAAAAGCCTGTTAATGTATTTTACGGTATAGGCAGAAAAGAGCTTGATACAGAAGGCAGAATGATAACCCTTGAATTTAGAGATTTTTATTTTATAACCGTTTATGTGCCGAACGCTCAGGACGGACTTAAAAGAATCGACCACAGATGCAGATGGGAGGATGCGTTCAGAGAAAAAGTTAAAGAGCTTAACAAAACAAAGCCTGTTATTTTCTGCGGCGATTTAAACGTGGCTCATGAGGAAATAGATTTGAAAAATCCCAAAGCCAATGTCGGAAACGCGGGATTTTCAGATGAGGAAAGAGGAAAATTCAGTGAGCTTTTAAGTGCGGGATTTACAGATACATTCAGATATTTTTATCCTGATAAAGAAAACGCGTACAGCTGGTGGTCTTACAGATTTAAAGCAAGAGAACGAAATTCAGGCTGGCGTATTGATTATTTCTGCGTTTCAAAGGATTTTGAGGAAAGACTTGAATCCGCTTCAATTCACTCGGAAATTTACGGTTCAGACCATTGCCCGGTGGAACTGATTATTAAGTAAGAGAGGTAATAATATGAAAACATCACATAAAATTCTTATTCCTGTTTTTTCGGTGCTTCTTGCGGCGTCAATTGCGCTTGTTGTTTTTACAATGAACGGTACTTTAAAAAGAAAGGCCGCTCCGTCAGGGGAAGTTGAAAACGGAATATATACATCAACAGATTTTGCACAACTTAATTCAGCGGCTGTGCAATCCCAGTATCCTTGTATGAAAAGCGATATTGACTCTGTTTTCTATTCCGCAGGAGCTGACGGAATTATTAAATTCTATGAGTTTGACGGCAAGAGCTTTTCGGATTATAACGGAATAGTTAAAACAATAGAAGTTGCTCCTGAGCTTACATATGAAAAAATTCCGATTACAATAAGCTATATTGAGAAAGACGGAAAAACTTTAGGTTACGGAATTTTTACAAATAAAAATAACCCTGAAGTAACTCTTTATCCTTATGTATTCGCAAAGCTTACAGATGCTCCGTCGGTTTACGGGTTAAAAGGAAAAATGCTTCTTCTTAATATAAATCCCGATGAAGCATACAGCTATAATAAAACTTATTCTGAAGTATTTAATGTTGATATGTCAACAGGAGGATTAGGAAGAGTATTTTCACAAAGAGACAGGCAGTCGGATAAAACAGGAAAGCTCACCGAAAGATGGCATATTTTAACAGACGGATTCCTTAACAGTGCGCAAAAAAAAGCCGCCTGCATATCAGGCAGACTTTATAATTCAGACACAGCGGTCTATGATGTGTTTAATCTTAATAAAAGCATGAGTAAACCGGAAGCTGAGAAAATATACGGTACATTTTTAAGAGAAAACGCGAAAGACGGCGGTTATATTTATCTTAAAAAGACATCGACAGGATTTAAATCCGTTAAATTTATTGCGCAGGAAAAAGAAATTGCGAGATTTGACGGCGATATAAACAAAGATTTTGTTTTCAGCGGCGATTGGGTATACGCGGCAAAAGAAAGAACATTTACTAATCTTGTTACAGGCGCGAAGATAAAAACAGACGGTGTTGAGGCAATTGATATGTTTGCTGTAAACGCTGACGGTTCAAAAATTGCCGCAGCGGCAAATTATAAAAATCAGGCTTTCTTTGTTATTGATAAAGAAGGAAACGTTGACGGATACTCAGGTGAAAATTTCTTTAATTCTAATATCAGGAATATCTGTTTCACCGGAAACGATGTTGTTTTTACAACCGCGACAAACGAAAACGGAACCTGCACAAATTATCTTACAAAAATAAAATAATAATCATATAAAGTAAAATCGGGAGGACGCTGAATCCTCCCGATATACTTTTATTTTGTTACAGTTTCTTTATTTATCTCTTTGATATTTATTTTCTTTTCAACCCTCTTATTATGTATTTTACCGAGAGCGCACGCTACGCCGAAAAATACGACAGAAAGAATTACAACAGCCGCAACAAGTAACAATGTTCCGTAGGTTGAATTATAAGGCATATTTTTGAAAAGCATATCCCACATCTGTTTGCCGTTGAGGAAAGGATAAGGATAAAATCCGTCTTTTGCGCCGAGAATAATGCACATAATAAAATAACAGATAGGATAAATCAAATCAAGAAGCGCGTATTTAACTGCCGGAATCCGTTTTTCAACAACGGGAATGAACCACAACGCCGTAAATAATACAGGAGTAATGAGATGATTCCAGATATTTATCACATTTGAAAACCAGATACCTTTTTCCATGGGAAACGACTGGCTGAAAGGAAGAAGAACAGTAAAATATATTATACCCGTTACACAGATGTTAAGCGTGATTGCGCCTCTGAGCCATTCATTATGAGTAAATTTATAAAGAGCTTTTGAACCGAAAATACCAATTGCGAAAAGAATAAGATAAACATCAACAAAAATATTTGATTCGTTTGTAAACATTCTTAAAAATGTAATTCCGTTTATATCATTCGTGATTATTTTATTTTTTATCAGAAAATCCATACGAGGTCTCAGAATATATTCATAGCTGGCAATGTGATGCGTCATAAGCAGCAGCCCGAGTATGCCGAAAATAATCAAAAAAACCGAAAATCCTTTTGTTTCTAATATACTTTTCTTTTTCATTGCAGTATTCCTCCGAATAATTTTATCATATCAGCTTTTCATCAAAATCTATTGTAAGCTGTTTATGTTTGATTTCAATCTGCTGAAGCTCCACACCTGCGGCATTAAGCATACGCTTTGAGGCTCTGGTGCTGTCGCTTTCACTGTATTTATCAGAAAGATAAATAACTTTTTTTATTCCGCTCTGAATAATAGCTTTCGCACATTCGCAGCACGGAAAAAGACCGACATAAATTATGCTGCCCTCAAGATTCGCACCGCGGTTATTTAAAATCGCGTTAAGCTCCGCGTGGCAGACATAAGGGTATTTTGTGTCAAAAGAATTTTCAGCTTCTCTTTCCCACGGAAAAGAATCATCGTCACAACCCATGGGAAATCCGTTATAGCCGATTGACATAATTCTTTTTTTATCGTTTACTATACAGGCTCCGACCTGAGTGTTGGGGTCTTTGCTTCTTTTTGCGGCAAGAAGAGCCGTACCCATAAAATATTCGTCCCACGAAATATAATCTTTTCTCTTCATAAAAAACACCCCTTCAGCATTTTAGACTATTCTAACATATTCATATAAAATTTACAATAAAATTATTGTACTTTTGTTTTTTTCGTGTTATAATCAGAAAGTTAAATTAGGTTTTTATGCAATATTACACAGAGGTGATAGAAATGGGACTTATGAAACTGATTTTCGGTGATTATTCCAAGAAAGAAGTTAAAAGAGTAACACCGATAAAAAATAAGGTTCTTGCTCTTGAAGAAGAGTATTCAAAGCTCACCGATAAAGAGCTTCAGGCAAAAACTCCCGAATTTAAAGAAAGACTCGCAAATGGAGAAACTCTCGACGATATTCTTCCCGAAGCGTTTGCCGCCTGCCGTGAGGCTTCGTGGCGTGTACTCGGAATGAAGCATTTCCCAGTTCAGATTATCGGCGGTATTATTCTTCATCAGGGCAGAATCGCCGAGATGAGAACAGGTGAAGGTAAAACTCTTGTTGCCACACTTCCCGCGTATCTTAACGCTCTTGAGGGAAAAGGCGTTCATATTGTTACCGTCAACGATTATCTTGCGCGCCGTGACTCTGAATGGATGGGCAAGGTTTACCGCTTCATGGGTCTTTCGGTAGGACTTATTGTTCACGGTCTTACCAATAAAGAAAGACAGGACGCTTACAACGCAGATATAACATACGGCACAAACAATGAAATGGGATTTGACTATCTTCGTGACAACATGGTTCCGTATCTTGAGCAGAAGGTTCAGCGCGGTCATCATTTCGCGGTAGTTGACGAGGTTGACTCAATTCTTATTGATGAAGCCAGAACTCCCCTTATTATTTCAGGTCAGGGCGACCAGTCAACCGAGCTTTATACCATGGCAAATACTTTTGCCCGTTCGCTCACCATGGCAAAGGTTAAAGAGGTTGAATCAAAAGAAAACGTTGAAGATGTTGCAGAGGGTGACTTTGTTGTTGACGAAAAGGCAAGAACCGCCACTCTTACAAAAACAGGTGTTGAAAAGGCTGAAAAATTCTTCGGACTTGAAAATCTTATGGATGCTGAGAATATGACAATTCAGCATCATATCAATCAGGCAATCAAGGCTATCGGCGTAATGCAGAGAGATATCGACTACGTTGTTAAAGACAATCAGGTTCTTATCGTTGATGAATTTACGGGACGTATTATGCTCGGCAGAAGATATAACGAGGGTCTTCACCAAGCAATTGAAGCTAAAGAAGGCGTTAAGGTTGAGCATGAAAGCAAAACTCTTGCCACAATCACTTTCCAGAACTATTTTCGCCTTTACAAAAAGCTCTCGGGTATGACCGGTACAGCCATGACCGAAAGCCAGGAATTTAACGAGATTTACAGTCTTGATGTTGTGGAAATTCCCACAAACAAGCCGATGATTCGTAATGATTTTCCCGATGATGTTTATAAGACAGAGGCGGTTAAGTATGCCGCAATCGTTAAGCAGGTTAAAGAATGTCATGAAAAAGGTCAGCCTGTTCTTGTCGGTACGATTTCGATTGAAAAATCTGAAATTCTCAGCTCGATTCTCAGAAAGAACGGAATCAAGCATGAGGTTCTGAATGCTAAATTCCATGAAAAAGAAGCTGAAATTGTCGCTCAGGCAGGTAAGTTCGGTGCTGTTACAATCGCCACAAACATGGCGGGTCGTGGTACCGATATCATGCTCGGCGGTAACTCCGAATTTCTCGCGAAAGCTGAGATGCGCCGCATGGGCTACACTGACGAGCTTATAGCTGAGGCGACAGGCTTTGCCGAAACTGATAATGAAGAGATTATAGAAGCAAGAGCGCAGTATCAGTCTCTTGAAAAGAAATATAAGGATTCAATCGCGGACGAAGCCGAAAAGGTTCGTGAAGCGGGCGGTCTTTTCATAATCGGCACAGAGCGTCATGACTCACGCCGTATTGACAATCAGCTGAGGGGACGTTCAGGCCGTCAGGGCGACCCGGGCGCGAGCCGTTTCTATCTTTCACTTGAAGATGACCTTATGCGTCTGTTCGGTGGTGAGAGACTTGCGAATATGATGACAGCTCTCAAAACTCCCGAGGATATGCCCATCACATCAAACATGGTTTCAAAGTCAATCGAAAGCGCGCAGAAGAAGAAAGAGGGACAGAACTTCGCAATCCGTAAGAATACCCTTAACTATGACGATGTTATGAACCGTCAGAGAGAGCTTATCTATGGTCAGCGTGACAGAGTGCTCAACGGTGAGGAGCTTAAACCCTCAATCATGCATATGATGGAAGAGTCAATCAATGATTCCGTTGATTTCTACTGCTCGGGCGCACTCAAGCAGGAGGACTGGAATGTTGCGGGTCTCCGCGGCAAATTCGCAGGCTGGCTTTGTGATGAAAATGATTTCACAGAGGATAAGCTTGACAGAGAAGAAATTAAAGCCACTCTTCTTGAAAGAGGGAAACAGCTTTATGAGGAAAGAGAAGAAGAGCTTACACCCGAAATTATGCGTGACCTTGAAAGAATGATTCTTCTTCACAATGTTGACTCACAGTGGATGGACCATATCGACAACATGGACGAACTCCGCCGCGGCATAGGACTTATGGCATACGGCCAGCAGGATCCGATTGTCGCTTACAGAATCAACGGTTCCGATATGTTCGACGAAATGAACCTTTCAATCAGAGAAGATACAGTCAAGCAGATTCTTACAGTAAGAATCAAGCGCAAGGAAGAAACAGAGAGAAAGCAGACCGCCAAGATTACAGGCGAGTCCGGTTCTTCCGACGGCAGTGAAAAGGGCAGAACAATTAAAAAGGGCAAAAAAGTCGGCCCCAATGATCCGTGTCCCTGCGGCAGCGGCAAGAAATATAAAAAGTGCTGCGGCACTCCTGAAAAACTGAATCAGAAATAAAAAATGCCTGCCGGGTTTTTAAATCCGGCAGGTTTTTCAGTCGGGATAACGATTATCTTATTCCGTACTCGGTGCTCAAGCTTTAAAGTCAAGGTAGTCTTTATCTTACTTAATACTATGAACTTGAGCAGAAACTGCAGTTTGTTTTTTTCTTTATAAACACATATTAAAAAATGGGCCGGCGTTCCTGCCGACCCGTATATATTCTGATTTTCCGATAAGCGATTATAATTTATAAAATAATTATTGCCAGACCGATCATGCCCATTATGCTTGCGATACCGAATATGAACGCGAGAATTCCGGCGATGTTAAAGAAAAGAAGTACGCCGCCTGCGACTTTAATCGGAACTGTGTTTTCAGCATATGAAAGGTTCTGCCATGAGTATGTAACCTTATTGCCGTTTACATAGAAGCTGTCGATTTTCAGCGAATTTTTATCTTTAACCTGGCTGAATCCGCATTCCTTAAGTCCGTTTGCAAAAGCAGTTGTCATTTCTTTGTCTTTAAGTGTGATTGTACCTGTCAGACGAAGCTCTTTCGCGGGTTCTTCTCTTAAAAGATGACCGGGCTTAAAACCTGTACTCCACCATGTTTTTTCAGTAGGAGTTGAAAATTCATGAACGTAGTTTCCGTTAAGCTTTTTGTCATGATAAAGATTTGTCTGCATAGTGAGCCAGTTGTCTTTATCAGCACATTTATAAGTTGTGAAAACAGTATCTTTTTTATCAGAGTGGTTCTTGAGATAAACTCCGACTTCGCCGCCGTAGAAAACCATGCCGTACTGACCTTTCCACAGCTGAACCATCCAGTCCTTGCCCTTATACTCAAAATGAACACGGGCATAGTCATATTCCATAAGAACGTACGGTGCTATAATGTCATACATTTTATTGAAGCCGAAATGTCTTTGCCATGCGTTCGGTGAGTCAACATAGTAATAATCATCTTTATAGCTGTATTTATAGCTGAACAGTGCGTGCTTTGAAAGGAAGTTTGAAACAGGATTTGACTTTGGAGTAACATAGATTTTAATATTTCCTGTTTTCTTTCCCGCGGCGGCGGTGATTGTCACAGTACCGATTGAAAGACCTTTAACAAGTCCGTTACTGTCAACCGACGCAATCTTACTGTCTGAAGAAGACCATTTTACATTATTAGTGTCCGCCTTAAGCTGTAAGGTTTTTCCTTTTCTTATTTCATCGCTTGATGCGGTGATTTTAATTGTACTGTTTTGGACTGCGGCGGCGGCAGATACAGCTGAGCATACCGTAAATGAAACTGTGCCGAATAATGCTGTGAAGCAAAGTATGACTGCGATAAGCCGTAAAGAATATTTTTTAACTCGATTTTTCATAATTACCCTCCCTGAAATAGGTGTCATTGTCTGTAAAACAGCTGCTGCAGGCAGAAATATACAGAAATGCAAATACAATGTAATTTTAATATATATTCAGATATTAGTCAAGACATAAAAACCGCCGACTCGGAATCGGCAGTTTTAAAATGATTATTTAAAAAAAGCAATTAGCTTCTGAAAAAGATTTTTAAAGAAGTTTATAACTCTTTTAATAAAACTTACTTTTGAGGAAACCGCGCTTACAGACGCTGTTCCGCTGAAATTTCTCTCGCCTGTAACCGTAACTTCATCACCGTTTATTTTGACTGTGTAGTTTACATTTTCGTAAAGCTCTTTGCCGTCATACGAAACAGAAACGGTAATATTACCTGAGCTGTTTTTAACCGCGCTGATATCACATTTACCGACATCAGCAGGAGCAACCGGAGTAACCGCGCCTGTCAGCTGGCTTAACCATGTTTTGCCCGAACCGCGGCGTACCGTCAGCGGATTCATAACAATAGAGTAAGCTGTTTTCGCAACAATATCACCTTCGCTGTCAACAAATGAACCCAAATCGCTGATGACATAATTTTTTCCTTTTTCAGAGCCGATATACATCATTGTGTGACCGTCAAAATAAAGCAGAGTGCCGATGGGAAGCGTTTCAATAAGCTGCTCCCGCTGAACCTCGTCAAGACTGTCAAGGCTGATTAAAGTGTTCGGCACAAGCTGCTGCCAGATGGTATTTCTCGGAAATTCAAAGCCGAAGCAGCGGTAAATAACTCTTGTATAAAGTGAGCAGTCCATGGAATAGAGCATGCCTGCCCAGCCGTAACGGTTGCCGAGGCAGGAAAACGCGACATCAAGCAGATTTTTCTGCGTGAACGGCAGAAATCCCACACTGACACTGCAATGCTCCGAAATAAGAGCGGGTTTTTTCTGATATGTTCCGTCAGCGTTTCTTACAGGAAGATAAACCACATAATTGTTGAATGTTCCTCTTTCGCCGATTGTTGAGGGTATTTTATCTTTCGGAACAAGCTTGAGAATTGTGCCGAGGTTCAGCCTGACTTCGGACATATAAGGCGTACTCAGAGAAGGCTCGGTAATAATTTTATCCTGAGTGACAACAATAAAGTCTTTTCCGTTAAGGTCAACTCTGCAAGCGTCATACCATTCGTTTTTATCAGAGCAGAGAGCAAGATTTTTCGCGTTGACCCAGCCTGTGCAGTTGGTGGTGTAACCCCAGTAGAAAACTTCGCCGTCAATTTCACATTTCTGCCTGACGGCAAAAGGCTCGTTTACGCAAAGTGAAGAGTTTACGATTTCATTATCGGGGTCAGTATCACTGTAGCCTACAAAATCCTCAACCGGATATGCTTTTAATTCGGCGTGAGATGTGCATACGGTATATTTTGTATTCTGAGTGCCTTCAAATCCCGTTGTTTTTATCGCGGAAATTATCTTATTAAATAAAGCGTTTTTATCAATCTGCCTGCCGTCAATATACCATGTTCTTGACGGAACGGAAAGATTCGCCAGACTGTTTTTCTGGCTTGTGGCATCGTATGAATCTTTGATATTAAAAAGGTCGATGACGTTGGTATTTTTACCGTTGATTGCCGCCTGATTGACTTTCGCGATTTCAGCCGCTGTCATAAGCAGTTTATCGCCGCTGCCGATGCCTTTATTATACCAGTAAGACGGAACACACATTTCTTTTGTGATTCCAGCCGGGTAGATTATATTGCTTTCCGCCAGAGAACCGACTGAAAACAGGGTGCATATAATGAGAATTACCGCCAGAACGGCGGATACTGTTTTTTTCATGAAAAATCCCCTTTCTGATTTGATAATCATATTATATCATTTATTGTGTTTCAGTCAATACCGTGCAATATAAAATAAACGTCCCGTCGGAATATATTGATTTAATATTACATTAAAAATTTAAAAAATTATTTACTTTTTACGAATGCTTTTTCATTGACAACAGACAGAGTGAATGATATACTTTTAAGATGAATAAGATTGGGTAGGTGTCTTTATGAAAAGAATAATCGCTTTAGTTTGCGCTGCGGTGTTTATGGCTCTGTCTTTAACTGCCTGCGGTCAAAAAAATATTTATGTTGACAGAAAAGGTAATACGCACAAACTTGTTATGAAGCACGGTGATCCCGTTCAGGACGAATACGGAAACATGATTGAAAAATATGTCAATTCCGACGGTGAAAAGGTTACCGCTCCTCTTATGTTCCCCGATGTTACAAAGTCGGGTGAAAATGAGCTTCAGAACGCCTATATAAAACTTAACATTCCGAATGACTGGAGCTTTGACGAATCCACATACGCGTTCAGAATAAAACACAAAGACATTAACAACAGCGGCGTATGCGAAATTTTTGTTGAAGCGCAGGATCATGCAACACTTGATGAGGAGTACAGAAGAAATCTTGCCGCTCAGGAAGCTTTAAATGATGTTTCAGATGACGGAAAATATGTTGAAAATATTGAAGAGTCCGAAACAGAGATTTTCGGTCTTAAAACTAAGGTTTTTAAAAGCACTCAGCGTAATAATATAACCTTTTACTACTATGTTTTCTATTATGTAAGAGCTACGGTAGGCTTTTCATTTGTTATGCATGACGGATGCCTTGGCGATAAGTTTGACCCGAAGGCTTTCATTGAAGAAAATGTTTCGTTAAAAACAATACCTACTAAATAAGACACAGAAAAGGGGAAATAAAATGCTTTTTTCACAGGATATAGGAATAGATTTGGGAACTGACAATACACTGGTTTTTGTAAAAGGCAAAGGAATTATCATAAGAGAACCGTCTGTTGTTGCTGTTGACCAGAGATTTAATCCGCCGAGAGTTGTCGCGGTCGGCTCTCAGGCTAAAGAGATGATAGGCAGAACTCCCGGCTCTGTTATTGCGCTTCACCCGATTCAGAACGGTGTTGTTGCGGATTTTGACGCTACTGCCGAAATGCTCCGCAGATTTATCAGAAAGGCAACGGGAAACTCGCCGTTTAACCGCGCAAGAATTATGATTTGTGTTCCCTCCGGTGTTACTGAGTTTGAACGCAGGGCGGTTAATGACGCTGTTAAATCCGCCGGCGCGAAGTACATAAGCATTATAGAAGCCCCCCTTGCCTCGGCAATCGGCGCGGGTCTGCCTGTTACGGGAGCCGCGGGCAGCATGGTTGTTGATATAGGCGGCGGCACGTCTGAGGTCGCGGTTATTGCACTCAAAGATATTGTTACTTCTCTTTCAATCAAGGTTGCGGGAGACAGTATGGACGAGGCTATTATTAACTACGTTAAAAGAAAATACAGTCTTCTTATCGGCGAAAGTACCGCTGAGGATATTAAAATCAAGCTCGGCTCGGCATATGAATATGACGGTGAAGGCGCGATGGACGTAAAAGGCAGAAATCTTGTTGACGGACTTCCGCTCAACATTGAAATCACATCGGAAGAAATCAGGGAGGCTCTTTCAGACGCTGTTCAGCAGATTGTTGACACTGTAAGAACCGCTCTTGAAAACACTCCGCCTGAGCTTGCCGCGGATATTATGGATAACGGCATCACTCTGTGCGGCGGCGGCGCAATGCTCCGCGGACTGGACAGGCTTATTGAAGAAGAACTCAACATACCGGTTGAAATCGCGGATACACCTATTGACTGCGCTGTTGACGGAATAGGCATCTGCCTTGAGAAGAAGCTTTGATGAACGATTTATATCTTAAGGTTTTGCCTTAATGAAAGGGAAAGATTATGAACAGCTTTTTTAAAAAGAAAGCCACAAAACTGTTCGGCATAATTGTTGCCGCTCTGCTTCTGGGCGCGATTATTGCGGGCATTGCCCATTCAGATAAAACTCCTGTTTCAAAGGCAGTGCTTTTTATTATGAAGCCGTTTCAGCAGCTTTCTGAAAATATCGGCAGAGATGTTGACGAATTTTTCGGTTATTTCCGCTCGTCAGATACCATTCAGAAGCAAAACGCCGAATTAAGGCAGAAAATTGCCGATTATCAGAGTGAGCTTGCCGATTATGAAAACACAAAAAGGACTCTCAAAACATATGAGGAATTTCTTGAAGTAAAAGAGGAACATCAGGATTTTAAATTTGTTTCCGCTTCGATTCTGTCAAAAGACACAAGCGATGCTTTCGGTTCGATAATTCTGAATAAGGGCAGCCTTAAGGGGGTTGAACTTAACGACCCCGTTATTTTCGGAAAAAATCTTGTGGGGGTGGTTACCGATGTTGAAGCCGCGAGCTGTACGGTTACAACATTCTCAAGCCCCGAATTCAATGCCGCTGTTTATGAGGCAAGAAGCAATATAATCGGTTATGTGACCGGGTTTGAAGACGGCGCGGGTAAAGAATACTGCAAGCTGCCCGGACTTGAAAAAGAAACCTCCGTTGCAACCGGCGGGGTGATATGCACGCTGGGTATAGGCGGAATTTTCCCGAAAGACCTTATTGTGGGAACAATAGAAGAAATCAGTAAGTCCAAAACAGATATTTCATTCTACGCAAAAGTCAAATCGAATATTGACCTTGCTGAAATAACAGATGTTTTTGTTATAACGGACTTTAACGGACAGGGAATAAAACAGTAGTCGTTTAAGGAGCAGAAAATGGGAAACGGAACGTTTTATAATGAAAATAAAGCGAATTATATCCGTCGCATAAAAATTGCGGCGGTGATTTTCGTTACCTTTCTTCTGCAGAATAATCCGTCTGTTTTTCCCAGACCGACAGATGTGCCTGTAATGCTTCTTGTACCGCTTACGGTATGTGTCGGAATGTTTGAAAGAGAAGTATGGGGTATGCTTTTCGGGCTTTTCGCGGGAGTACTGCTTGACGCTTTTTCCGCGCAGTCTCTGTGCTTCCACAGCATCGCGCTGACGGCTGTCGGCTTTGTTTCGGGACTTCTGATAACCGGAATCTTCAGAAACAATATGAAAACCTGCTTTTTATTCAGCACTGCGGCGCTGTTTTTATACAACACCGTTTACTTTTTGATTTTTTACTGCTCGGCGGCAGGTGAAAGCGCGGATTATGTTTATATAAACGTGTATCTTGCCTCTGTGCTTTATACGCTTATTTTTACAGCTGTTTTTTATTATTTAATCAGACTGATTTCTTCAAAGAAAAAGTCGGAATAATTTTTCAGAATTTCTATATAAAGGACGGTGATATGATGAAATCCGAAAAAGACCTTGAGGGCTATGATTATTATGACGCGGGCGGCGCGAAAATCAGAATCAGAAGAGTAAAAGAAAACGAATATAAAATCAGAGCGGGACGACATTATGTTACTGTTTTTATAATAATCGCGTTTTTCCTTGCTTTCTGCGCGGTTCTTTTCAATGCGCAGATAATCAGGGGTGAGGAATACGCTCTCGCTGGTTCCACGTTTGTTTCAACAAGCACTGTCAAGGCAACAAGAGGCGATATTCTTGACCGCAACGGTACTCTTCTTGTCGGAAACAGGCAGGGCAATACTGTTATTTTCAACGCGGCGAAATTTCCTTCGAGAAATGAGCAGGAGGAACGAAATAAAATAATTCTTTCTCTCATAAATCTTTTTGAAAAAAACAAGGCCGAGTGGAACGATGAGCTGCCGATTGTTATTAACGGCGCGGGAAATTACGCCTATGCCGGTGACAGCGAGCATGAAATAAAGGTTATGCTCGGTGAGGATTTGCTTGACCTCAACAGATACGCCACAGCTGATGACTGCATGAAAGAAATGACTGAAAGATTCAAGCTCGAAAAATATTCAAAGACCGACGCGAGAAAAATCGCTTCCGTCTGCTATCAGCTCATGCTCAACGGCTTTAACACGGCTAATCCTTACAGATTCGCCGAAGACGTTGACGAAAAAATAGTTGCCTATATTAAAGAACTCAGCTCATTTTATAAAGGCGTTGATGTTGAAATTGAAGCGTACAGAGAATATTACGACGGTACACTGGCACCGCATATTCTCGGAATGGTCGGTGCTATTGATGCTGAAGAATATGCTGAGCTCAAAGAAAAGGGCTACGGCATGAACGACCTTGTGGGCAAAAGCGGAATAGAGCTTCTCATGGAGGATTCTCTGAGGGGCAAAGACGGTGTGAAATCCGTTATTACCGCCGCTGACGGCACAATAACAACTGAATTCCCTGAGCCTGTCCAAAACGGTGATTCGGTTATTCTTACTCTTGACGCGGGAGCGCAGAAGGCGGCGCAGGATGCCCTCAAAGAACTTTGCGACGGTATTTCAGACCAGGTGCCTCACGGAGGTTCTGTTGTCGCGCTTGACTGCAACACGGGCGAGGTTCTTGTCTGCGCGACTTATCCGTCATATGACCTTAACACATATAATGATGATTATGACGCTCTTATCAAAAACAATGCCGCCCCTCTGTGGAACCGTGCTTTTCAGAGCGTTTACGCTCCGGGTTCAACCTCAAAGCCGTCCGTTGCTCTTGCGGGGCTTGAAGAGGGAACTATAACGGAGAATTCGATTTTTGAATGTCACTATAAATATCAGTATCTCGATATGACTTTCGGCTGTGTAGCAAATCATATGACGAATTATATTGATGTCCGCACCGCTTTGCAGGATTCCTGCAACACATTCTTTTATAAGCTCGGTATTGAGCTTGGTGTTGAAAAAATGAACACCTACCGCCAGCTTCTCGGTCTGGGTCAGCCGACAGGAGTTGAACTGCCTGAAAATACAGGCGTTCTTGATTCTCCGAGCTACAGAACATCAATTAATCAGTCATGGATGCCCGGATTTACAATTCAGTCCGCAATAGGTCAGGCAGGCAATCTGTTTTCGCCTGTTCAGCTCGCGAATTACTGCGCGACTATCGCTAACGGGGGAACACGGTACAGCGTTCACCTTATAAAAGAGGTGAAAAATTTCAATCTGACAAAAACGGTTTATGAAAAAAAACCGGAGGCTGTTGTTGAAACCGGACTTCATGAGAAAAATATAAATATCGTTAAAGAAGGTATGAAGAGGGTTATCACAAACTCATATATTCTTAACGGAAGCCTCGGCAGAATCGTAACCTGCGCGGCAAAAACGGGTACATCTGAGGTTGAACATAATATAAACGGCAATAAGGTTGTGCTTACAAACGGATTCTTTATTACGTTCGCGCCTTATGATAATCCGCAGATAGCCGTTGCGGTAGCCATTGAGGGCGGTCATTCCGGTTCCTCGTGCGCACCTGTTGCCGAAGCGATATATAAATATTATTTCAACAGCAAAGAGGAGAATACAAATACAGATCAGCAGACAGGCACATTGCTGGGCTGATAAACCTGAAAGGGCGGTTTTATGGCTGAAAAAATTATAATTGCATCAGGAAAAGGCGGAGCGGGCAAAACCTCGATTACTGTCGGCACAGCACTTTCCCTCGCGAAAAAAGGGCAGAGCGTTCTTGTTGTGGATTTTGATATAGGTCAGGGCTGTGTTGATTTTATGCTTGGCACAGAAGACGCGCCTTTGTATAACTGGGGCGATGCGGCAAAAGGCAACTGTGAATCACGTGATGCGGTTAACTCCGGTGAGGCTGTTGATTCTGTTTCCGCCCCGAGAAAATGGGACGACTCTTTAACTGAGAAAAATGTAAAAAATTTTATTGAAGATATTGAATCCGATTATGATTTTATTCTGTTTGACTCCCCTGCCGGAATTTCAGGCGGTTTCAGACTTGCCGCCGCCTGCGCGGACAGGGCGGTTATTGTTTCAACGCCCGATGAAATCTGCACTAAGGCGGCAGCATCCGCGGCAGATGAAATATATTCTTTCGGAATAGATGATATACGTCTTATAATTAACCGATTTGATAAAGCTTCTACGGTTAAAGGAAAGTATTTTAATATTGATGAAGCAATCAATTCGGTTAATATTCAGCTGATTGGTGTTGTCCCCGAGGATAAGGAAATTATGTATGCCTCTTCATCAGGTTTTTCCGCTTTGAAAGACTGCCCCGCAAAGGCGGCATACGGAAGAATCGCTGACCGCATATGCGGAAAGAAGATTCCTCTTGTTTTAAAAAACAGCAGGAAAGAAAATCCTAAGTCGAGAACGCCGCTGTATATCGTGCTTGGAATAATTGCTGCGGCGGTTATTGCGCTCGGAGCAATGTTTGCCACGGATTGTTATATGGCAGCTAATCTTAAAGAACCTGTTTTTACTTTCATTGAGGAACACGAGGAAGGTAATACATCATATTACGAAGGACTGTTCTATTCTGTTGTGACAGAGAGTGATGACGGCAGAATAGTTTCTTCACAGTTAAAGATTAAGGATAAGGTTATTGCCGCGGCGATAAGTTAAGGAAAAGCACATGAGTTTAAATGAAAAAACCATAGCCGCTGTTGCCACACCCGCGGGTGCGGGCGGTATTGCGACACTGAGAGTTTCGGGCGCGGACGCGATTGAGATATGCGACAGAGCGTTTGTTTCCGCAAGCGGAAAAAAACTTTCGGAGCTTAAAGGATATTCGGCGGCATACGGTAAAATTTATGATAAAAAGCAGCCCGTTGACGAGGCGGTTTGCCTTGTATTCAGAGCACCTCACAGCTATACAGGCGAAGATGTTGTTGAGATTACCTGCCACGGCGGAATTTTTGTTATGCAGAAAGTTCTGCGGGTTATTCTTGACCGCGGAGCTGTACCCGCGCAGGCGGGCGAGTTTTCAAAACGTGCCTTCCTCAACGGCAAAATTGATTTGTCGGGTGCCGAAGGAATCATGGCGGTTATAAATTCACAGGGTGAACAGGGTCTGAGTGCCTCGCTTAACATTCTTGAAGGTTCCCTGAGCAGAAAAGTAAATGAGATAAATAATTCTCTTTTAGAAATATGCGCTCATATTTCCGCATGGGTTGACTATCCCGATGAGGAAATTGAAGAAATAAACGAAAATGAAATCATAGATACACTTAAAAAGTCGCGTGATGAATTACAGTCGCTTCTTGATAAGTTTGACAGCGGTATGGCGGTTACTACGGGTGTAGAGGCGGCGATTATCGGCAAACCGAACGCAGGTAAATCTACTCTTATGAATCTGCTGACGGGTTATGACCGCTCGATTGTTGCCGATGTTAAGGGTACAACAAGAGATGTTGTTGAGGAAACTGTCAATATTGACGGCTGCATTCTCCGACTTTCGGACACGGCAGGCATAAGAGAAACCGGTGATACGGTTGAGAGGCTCGGCGTTGAGCGAAGCCGTGAAAAAATACGCAGAAGTGCAATTGTACTTGCGGTGTTTGACTCAGGCGATGAGCTGACAAAAGAGGATATTGATTTAATTGAGCTTTGTAAAAACAAGCCTGTAATCCCGATTCTGAATAAGAATGACAAAGAAAATCTGATTGATAAAGATTATATAATATCAGCTTTAGGTGAACCCGTTATTATGAGCGCGAAAGACGGCACAGGCTTGCGGGAGCTGAAAAACAGAGTTACCACTCTGCTGGGTACGAAGAATTTCGACCCGAACGCCGCTATGCTTGCAAATGAACGGCAGAGGCAGTGCGTTATAAAGGCTGTTGAGTCGCTTAAAGAAGCTGAGAACGCTCTTATAAGCGGAATCACTCTTGACGCGGCAGGCGTATGCATTGACGATGCTGTTTCGGCGCTTCTTGAGCTGACAGGGAAGAAAGCATCACAGGCGGTTGTAGATAAAGTTTTCAGTAATTTTTGTGTAGGGAAATAATATGGAATATTTCGCAAAAAAATATCAGGTAGCGGTTATCGGCGCAGGTCACGCGGGAATTGAAGCGGGGCTTGCTTCGGCGCGTCTCGGATGTAATACAGCCGTATTTACCATAAATCTTGACTGGGTGGGCAATATGCCGTGCAATCCGTCAATCGGCGGAACATCAAAAGGGCATCTTGTAAGAGAAATTGACGCTCTCGGCGGTGAAATGGGAAAAGCGGCTGACGCTAATACTCTTCAAAGCAGAATCCTCAATCTGGGCAAAGGCCCCGCCGTTCATTCGCTTCGTGCGCAGATTGACCGCAGACCGTATTCCGAATATATGAAAAAAGTGCTTGAAAAGCAGGAAAATCTCGAGCTTCGTCAATGTGAGATTGTCAGCCTTAAAAAATCTGACGACGGATTATGGGAGCTTCGCACCAATCTTGAAGCTGTTTACAAGGCAGATTGTGTTATTCTTGCCACCGGCACTTTCCTTGCGGGCAGAGTTTATGTCGGCGATGTTTCTTATGAGAGCGGTCCCGACGGCATGTTTCCTGCGAGAGGACTCGCTGTTTCACTTAAAGAAATGGGCGTTCCCACACGCAGATTTAAAACGGGAACTCCGGCGAGAGTAAACAGAAGAAGCGTCAACTCTGATATTTTAGAGGAACAGCCCGGTGATGAACGCATTGTTCCGTTTTCATTTGATAATAATATTGAAATTCAGAATAAAATGTGCTGCTATGTTACATATACAAACGAGCAGACTAAAAAAGTAATTCTTGATAATCTTCACCGTTCCCCTCTTTACGGCGGAAAGATTGACGGCAAAGGTCCCCGCTACTGCCCCAGTATTGAGGATAAGATTGTAAGATTTCACGAAAAAGAACGGCATCAGATATTTATTGAGCCGTGCGGATATAATACAGAGGAGATGTACCTTCAGGGACTTTCGTCTTCTCTGCCCGAAGACGTTCAGCTTGAGTTTATGCATACTATCCCCGGACTTGAAAACGCTCAGATGATGAGAACGGCATACGCGATTGAATATGACTGTGTTGACCCTCTTGCCCTTGATTTGTCGCTTGAATTTAAAGATTTTGACGGTCTTTTCGGCGCTGGGCAGTTCAACGGCTCCAGCGGATACGAGGAAGCCGCCGCACAGGGTCTTGTTGCGGGAATCAATGCCGCGAGAAAGGTTCAGGGCAAAGAACCTGTTATATTTGACCGTTCGGAATCATATATCGGAACGCTTGTTGACGACCTTGTTACAAAGGGCTGTTCCGACCCTTACAGAATGATGACATCACGCTCCGAATACCGCCTTATTTTAAGGCAGGATAACGCTGACAGACGCCTTACTCCTCTCGGATATGAAATCGGGCTTATCAGCGAGGAAAGATTCAGGAAGTATAATGATAAAATTGCTCTGATAGAGGAAGAGCGCCGCAGAGTTGAAAAAACGGTTATTTCTCCGTCGGAGAAGCTGAATCAGCTGCTTGTTTCACGTGAAACATCACCGCTCGTAAGCGGAGTGAGCCTTTCTGAGCTTATAAAACGTCCCCAGTTAAATTATGAACTCCTGACTGAATTTGACATGGAACGCCCCGACCTGCCTTATGAAATATTTGAGCAGGTTGAAATAGATATCAAGTATGAGGGTTATATCAGGCGGCAGAAAGCACAGGTAAGTGAAATGCACAGGCTTGAAGTAAAATCTCTACCTAAAGACCTTGATTACAACAGCATAATCGGGTTAAGGCTTGAAGCGAGAGAAAAGCTTTCAAAAATAAAGCCGAAAAATGTCGGACAGGCATCGAGAATATCAGGCGTAAGCCCTGCGGACATATCGGTTCTTCTGATATATCTTGAAAAGGAGGGCATAAGATGATTGATAAGCTGAAGCTGCGCGAAGCGGCAAAGAAAGTCGGCACGGAGCTTGACGATATTGCCCTTGAAAGATTTGACAGATATGCCGAAATGCTTGTTGAAACCAATAAAACGCTTAATCTGACGGCGATTACCGAGCCTGATGAAATAATCAGCAAGCACTTTGCCGATTGCCTTTCACTGCTTAATGAAGTTGATTTTTTGAAAAACGCTTCTGTTGCCGATGTCGGCACAGGTGCAGGCTTCCCCGGTGTTGTAATTCTTACAGCGAGACCTGATTTAAAAATTACACTCATGGATTCAACTAAAAAGCGTCTTGCTTTTGTTCAGTCCGTTATTGATGAATTGGGTCTGAACGCGGATGTCGTTCATATCCGCGCGGAGGAGGCGGGCAGAAGCATGGCATTCAGAGAAAAATTTGATTTTGTTACTGCGAGAGCTGTCGCGAATATGAATGTTCTCAGTGAATACTGCATTCCCCTGCTGAAGCGGAACGGTATTTTTGCCGCGATGAAAGGCGCGAAGGCATCGCAGGAGCTTGACTCAGCGAAAAGCGCAATCAGGCTTTTGGGCGGCAAACCCGTTTCGGCAAAGGAGTTCGCTGTAGATGACTGCGGTGAAAGAACGATAATCTGTGTAAAAAAGATTTCGCAAACTCCGCCAAAATATCCGAGAGCATCGGCACAAATCGCCAAAAAACCGCTCGAATAAAAAACTTTTATAAAAATTATCGCAGAATATGCCCGATGAAAAAAACTGGACAACCGTTTTACCGTGTGATACCGTTAAATCATACGGTATTATTTTTTGAAAGGATATGTTCAATGGTAAAATTCAGCGAGAAAACCAGACGGTGCGGTGAAATTCTGACCATTCCCGTAAATGACATCAGACCCAACCCGCACCAGCCGCGAAAGACGTTTAACTGGAATGACTTGGAGGAGCTGGCGCAGAGCATATATCAGAACGGACTTCTTCAGCCTGTAACCGTCAGGGAAATCTGCGCGGGCAGGTATGAGCTTGTCGCGGGAGAACGCAGGCTTCGGGCTTCAAAAATGGCGGGACTTGCGGAAATCCCGGCAATAGTTGTAAATGTCAGCGAGGAAAAATCAGCGGTATACGCGGTGATTGAAAATCTTCAGCGAAAAGACCTGAACTTCTTTGAGGAAGCTCAGGCGATAGAACAGCTCAACACAAAATTCGGTATGAACAGAGAACGCATAGCCAAAAAGCTGGGAAAATCCGTATCTGCTGTTTCAAATAAGCTGAGACTTTTAAATCTCCCGGAAGATATACGCTCAAGAATCACAGCCAACGGTCTGACCGAACGTCACGCGAGAGCGATGCTGCGTCTGCCTGATTATAACCTTATGAGCGAAGTGGTTGACGCGGTGATTGAAAACCGCATGAATGTCGGGGAAACCGAGCTGCTTATAACAAAACTCCTCGAGGAAAACACTCCGCAGCCGCAGGAGGTTAAAGAAAAAAAGCCGAGAAATATTAAAATATTCAAAGATGTGAAGCTTTTTATAAATACGCTCGACCATGCGGTGATGACTATGCGAAAAAACGGGATTGACGCAAATTCATACCACAAAGAAACCGAAAACTATACGGAATATGTTGTAAGAATAAATAAAAGAGATGTTTCACGTGAAACATTGACAAAATAAACGCTGAATTGTATAATATTGAAGTACTTGAAATTAAAGGATTTGATATAAATGGCAAAAACTGTTGCAGTCGTTAATCAGAAAGGCGGCGTAGGAAAAACCACATCCGCTGTTAATCTTGCCGCGGCAGTGGGCATGAGAGGCAAAAGAGTGCTTCTTGTGGATATCGACCCGCAGGGAAACGCCACAAGCGGACTCGGTCTTAATAAAAGAGAACTTGAAAAATCTTCATATGATGTTATTATAAACGGCACTCCGGCGAGAGAAGTCATAGTTAAAACGGAGTTTAACGGTGTTTCAATTCTGCCCGCGAATATGAATCTTGCGGGCGCGGAGCTGGAGCTGGTGGATTCCGTAAAAAGAGAAAGCAATCTTAAAACCGCACTTGCTCTTGTAAAAGGCGAATATGATTTTATTTTCCTTGACTGTCCCCCGTCACTCGGACTTATTACTCTTAACGGACTTTGCGCCGCAGATACTGTTCTTGTTCCGATTCAGTGCGAATATTACGCTCTTGAGGGACTTTCACAGCTTATAACAACCGTTCGTCAGGTCAAGCGGCTTTATAATCCGATGCTTGAAATTGAAGGTGTGCTGCTGACAATGTATGACGGCAGGCTGAATCTTACAAATCAGGTTGTGGAAGAGTTAAAGCGTTTCTTCCCGAAAAAAGTATACGCAACGCCTATTCCCAGAACGGTCAAACTGTCTGAAGCTCCGAGCTACGGTCAGCCGATAATGTATTACGACAAACGTTCAAAAGGTACAGACGCGTATCTTGCGGTTGCGGACGAATTTCTGAGAAAAAATTAAGGAGAGTTTAAAACATGGCAGCTAAAAAAAGCGGACTCGGTAAGGGCTTTGACGCTCTTTTTACAGATAATTTTGTTGAAGAATCATCATCTTCACCTGTTAAACTTAAAATAATGGATATTGAGCCGAACAGAGAGCAGCCCAGAAAGCTGTTTGAAGACGGTGCGCTGGCGGAGCTTGCGGACAGTATCGCACAGCACGGAGTTATTCAGCCGCTGCTTGTAAGACCGATGATTAACGGCGGATATCAGCTTGTCGCGGGCGAACGCCGCTGGAGAGCCGCGAGAATGGCAGGGCTTACGGAAGTTCCTGTTGTTATAAAAGACCTGTCAGACAGCGAAACGGTTGAGCTGGCTATGGTGGAGAATCTTCAGCGTGAAGACCTTAATCCCCTTGAAGAAGCACTCGGGTATAAATATATGATGGAAAAGCTTTCAATCACACAGGAAGAAGCGGCGCAGAAAGTCGGAAAATCACGTCCCGCGGTAGCAAATGCGCTGAGATTGCTCAATCTGCCCGAATCTGTGCTGAATTATGTCGAAAACAGGCAGATTTCACCCGGTCACGCACGTGCTTTGCTTGCTTTTGAAGACGAAGCGCAGATGCTTGAAATTTGTAAGCTCATCATGAAAAACGGACTTTCTGTTCGTGAAATAGAAAAACTTGCCAGACAGCGGAAAACTGAACCCAAACCGAAGCCCGTCAGAAAAAGAGACAGCTTTTATAATGAGGTTGAGCTTGCTCTCGGCAAAAGTACAGGCAGAAAGATAAAGGTCAACGAAGCAAAGAAGACAATCGAAATCGAGTTTTTCGATAAAGACGATTTATCGGCAATAGCGAGAGAATTTAATAAGGAATAAAAATTATAACCAGTCCAAATAGGGCTGGTTATTTCGCTTATATATAGCTTTTTATAATAAAATCAATTATTTCTCTGTCTTTCTGTTGCGCTTTTCTGTAGCCGTCAATAACATTTTTTTCTTTTTTGTTAAGCGAGTATTCTGTCATATTGCACGGAACGGTACGTATATCTGTGCGACCGATTAGAAAATCTACTGAAACAGAAAAGAAATCGGAAATTTTAATCAAAGTGTCAATATCAGGCTCAACTGAATGATTTTCATATTTATTTATTGACTGTTGGCTGACACCCACAACATCTGCAAGTTGTTGCTGACTGACATTCTTTTCAGTACGAAGAAGTTTAAGATTTTTAAGCATAACTGTCACCTCTTATATTTATAGTAACAACTTTTGTGTGTCAAATAAAAAACTTATTATTAGTTGTTGACAACAACTTATAGTTGTGATACACTACAAACACGATATCTTGTGGTATCTGACAGAATAATTTCAAAGGAGTAATATTGATGAAGAAAAAAGCTAAAAAAATAGTATCTGTTTTATTGGTTATGGTAATGCTTTTAGGCATTTCACCGTTAATGAGCATTGCCGACATTGACGTTCCGAAGCTTTTCTCTGTGAAAGCTGACGCGATTGAACCGACAGGTCAGTGCGGAGATAATGTTTTCTGGACTTTTGATGAGTCAACAGGTCTGCTCACAATCAGCGGAACCGGGGAAATGTATGATGATTATGATATGGAAGAAACATTTCCGCCTTTTGCGCAAGATGATTCAATAAAAGAAGTTGTAATCGAAAACGGCATAACCAAAATTGGTATGGCGGCCTTTGCGTATTGTCAAAATTTAAAAAATGTTACAATCCCTGATAGTGTTACAGTTATCGGTGTTGGTGCATTCGCAGGCTCAGGTCTGCCGGAAATAATAATTTCCGGCAATGTAAAAACCATAGGCGAGTATGCCTTCGGAGAGTGTCTGGATTTAACAAATGTTGTAATCCGCGGAAATGGTACAGTAATAGGTGAGTATGCGTTTG
>JAZLLB010000136.1:0-6091 GCA_045597925.1 Acutalibacteraceae bacterium | reverse complement strand
AGTTCAGTTGGTTAGAACGCTAGCCTGTCACGCTAGAGGTCGTCGGTTCGAGCCCGATCCGGGTCGCAACCTTTTTAAGCCTTTGTAGCTCAGTTGGTAGTGCAGAGGACTGAAAATCCTCGTGTCCTTGGTTCGATTCCGGCCGGAGGCACCATAAATTATGCGGATGTAGCTCATCTGGTAGAGCGCCACCTTGCCAAGGTGGAGGTAGCGGGTTCGAGCCCCGTCATCCGCTCCATATTTTTTGAGGAATTAAATCATCTCAGCGTTAAATTTCAGATTTTGAAGTTTTTGTTGAGATGATTTTTTTAATATTCTTTAAAAGGAGTAAAAAATATGAAAAAAACAACCAAAAAAATTGTTAGTGTCCTGCTCGTTGTTGCAATGCTTGTTTCATTGCTTGCGATCGGCGCGTCTGCTGCAGATGAAGCTACTGCTTCGTTTAGCATTGAGTCTTGCAAAGTCACTAAGTATGCGGACAATGACAAAGAAACAGTTATGCAGCTTCAGCTGAAAGTAGCGGCATCAGGCGATAAGTCTGCTGTATTTGATTCTTTTGATTCAAATGCGAAAATTACCATTTATGACGGTGCATATATTGAGTTGTACGGTATGATTGGTGAATTGATGTCTTTCTCGGACTCAAAGATTGAAGAAATTAAAAACAGCGCGATTATTGCGTTCGGCAAACCTGTTGAATACAACGACGGCATTCTCCCAACCGACGTTGTTTCTAAGGACGGAAAAACCGGAGCAAAAATGATTGCTATCGGTTTAGACAGCTATATAAACATTAATGCGGACATATTTGAATTCCCGGAAGGCATTTTAATCGACAGTAAAAACAATATAAAAAATGAATACAACGGATTTTATGTAGCTGTTGAAGGACTTGAAGTTAAAACAGTTAAGCTGCCCTCATTGATTAAGAAAGTTATTACTAATTTAGAAAATGAAGATATAGGTTCGTTGATTTTCACTCTTCTTCCGATTTTACCGATTGCTTTCATTGTTCTTCCTATTCTTCTTTCGACTACAGTAAACAGATTCCAGAAGGTCTATAATGTATACGGTATCAGTTTAAAATCCCTTAAACGAGATGCGAATAAAATAATTTTTAATATTATACCGATATTAATTAATAATTTATTTTAAGTAAAACAGTTTTAATTAACTTAATAATCAGATGATAAATCCCCTCCGATTAACGGTAAGTCGGAGGGGATATTTCTTATTTAACTGTTATATAAGCGCCGCCGCCCGCGTTCAGCTTCATTCTAAAATTATCAGTGTATGTTTCGGTTTCGTCCATATAATATACTGTTGCGGTTTTCCCTTTGGGAACTTTGAATAAGAAAGATGCGTCTTTTTCATTGTTAAGCTCTTCCATATTGGCGATTACATACGCTTTACTGTCTTTTTCACCTGTAAACGTGCCTACAAGAAGACTGTCACAGGATAAAACATTTCCTCTTTCCGAAAGAACCTCGCAGTTTAATCTTCCGCGAGTGAAACCTGCCGCTCCGAGTGTGTTTATGAAATATGTGCTTGTGTATTTGTAATCTCCGAACTCTTTCAGGAAAGGCTTAAGATATTTATTAACTTCGCTTACAGCATAATATGTTTCTGTAGGTTTACCATCGCTGCCTATCATATGAGAATCGGAATCCCACCATCCGTCTCTGCCGTAAAGACCGTAAATAATTGCCTTTGAACCAAACGCCAGTGAAGCGTAAACCTGCTGGCTGATATCTGAAGTCTCATCGCACCAGCGCATATCCTTGCCTTCCGCGCCGTCTTTTGTAAGACCTGCCGACTGCGGAATAACCCATAAGTCACGACCTGTTTCCCGGCACGCCTCAGCAAGAAGGTCGAGATTTCTTATCCAGTTGTCATCGGTATATTTCACTGTTTTGCCGTTTCCTTTAAGCTCTATGCGATAAGGATAAATGTCAACGCAGATGTAATCTGTGTCAATTGAATTTATATAATCCGAGGTGTAAAGCTTATATCTGTTTACAGTATCTGTAAACTGGTCTGAGAACGGTGAAAAGATCTTTTTTCCGAAGCTCAGCGTTTCGTGTTCTTCGAGCTGCTCTTCGCCGGCATACATGGGGAACAGATTTACAAACGGAAGTTTTCCGGAAAATTTACTGTAATAAGCATCAACAGATTTTGCGACATTTCCGTATGATGTGGCGTACGGTTCGTCAATAACATTATCGCCCCAGAGAGCGGGGTGATTTTTATATGAAGCGGGATTTGCGTTTATATAAGCCTGAGTTGCGGAATCCGGCATTTCCGCATAGCAGCACGGTAAGTTATAACTTGACGCAATGATGCCCACATTATAGCTCTGTGCCGTGTCGAGATACTGTTCATCTACGCTTCCTGCGACAATAAACTGAATACCTGCGTCGTTGCAGTACTGAAGCTCGTCTTCCCTCGCGTAATATCCTCCGATTAAGATACCGCTGTTATCAAAACAGTACTCTCTTTTTTTCGCTTTGATTGGTTCACCGTCTGAAAAATTAATAACTGACGGTGTAAGACCTGAAATTGCGAACATAATTGCCATAAATAATGATACTATTCTTGCCGACATAATATTTTCCTCCTTTTATTTTTTACGGTTATCATGCTTTACTCCGAAACGCGGATACGCAGGGTCAGAGTATACCGAATTAAAGCTGTCATCTGAAAGAACTTTTGCCGCAACATTCAAAGCTGTATCATTATATGCTATTCCGTCATGAAACTGGTCTTTGAAATACCATACAGTGTCGGGCAGAAAGCTCTTTGATGCGTCAATTACTCCGTCAGGTGAAATATAATCGCTGTTTTTATTGATATTCTGAAGAGTTTTTCCTATCGGAGCAAGCTCTGCGCCAAGAGATGCGGAAGATGTGTTTATAACTCCATCTGAATTTATATCTGTTTTGACAATGGGCATAAGCTGAAGCCCGTAGCCGACAGCGGCGAAAATTTCAACCCCGTTTTCTTTCATTTTAAGCACATTTTCAGGGAAATTCTTCTGCGCTTTATAAAAACGGTCTGTCTGCTCTTTAAGGACCGCAAATTTTGAATCGGAAAGATATTTTTTTGAAAGTTCAGGATATGTATGCGGCGGAATTGTCGCCCACATCGAACCGCACGAGCCTACAACAGCCTCGTTAAGCGCAGTAAGCGCTGATTTTATCAGCTTCTCTCCTACCTTTTTGGGTACAAGACCGAGAACCTTTTCCAGCATATCGGCAGTTTTGCGCGGAAACATAAAGCGAACCAGCGAAATAGCGTTGTCGATATCGATATCCATATCAATGAGTGAAGAAATAATCGGCGTTCCCTGAAGCGCGGGGACAAAATACATGACCCGTTTTATGTCTTTGTAACCGTACGCGTCAAAATAAGCGATTGACATAGCACCGCCGAGACTTATCGGAATAATATTTACTTTTTCACAGTTATGCTTTGCCTTTACATTCTGAATAAAGTTGTTTAAATCCTCCGCGACCTTATACGGCTGACCGAATGAATTGAACGCAAAGAAATACATATTTTTTTCTGAAATGATGTGACTCAGATGCTGAACAGGAACCATTCTGTATATGTAATTACGCTCTTCCTCTGTGCATTCCGCAAGGCTCTGAGGGTAATCAACAACTCTGACGTTGTTTTTCATCGTTCCGTCAATGTTTGTCGCAATCGGGTCGACTATGTCTTTGACAACCTCCGCCATTTTATTGCAAAGTCCGAGGTCGCTTCTGAAAATAACAGATCTTATCATCGGAAATTTCAGCTTTTTAATTATTGAATCCGTATCAACGTCAAGCTGCCACGCCATTTTGATTTTTTTGCCGTTTCTATCAAGCAGTTCCATTTTTGACTGACCGATTCCCGGGATAATAATACACGGTGTATACTCCATAAATACGCCTCACTTCGACTTATTTTACGTAATTATACCATGCGTTGTGGTGAATATCAATAATTATTGAAAAAACTGTTGCTTTATCATAATTAGTTTGATAGAATGAAAACAATCATTGTTATGTTGAAACGGAGGAATTGCCGTGGCAAAATGTCCGAAATGCGGAAGAAAGCTGCACATATATGACTGGCGACCCGAATGTCCGGGATGCAAGGTCAATCTTGTATATTATAACTCAAATGAGAATCTTCTCGCGGAGTCAGAAAAAGCAGAGATTGAACACGCAAAACAGCAGCCTAAAATTGACAGAGCCAAGGCGGCGTTTTTCGGCTCAACTCCGGCAATAATCAGAATCATTCTTTCACTCCTTCCTGTCGCCGTATTGTTTCTTCCCGTCTGCGTTTTATATAATGCGGACGTGTCTGAAAGCGTAAACGCAATCGGGATATATAATTATATTTCAAAAGCGGATTTCGGCGCGCTTTTCGGTAACATTCTTAAAGGCGATTTGTTCTCAATCTCCGTTCTCCTTCTCCTTATTTCAGTTGTGATGATTATTGTTTGCCTTGCCTGCCTTGTAATGTCTCTCGGTCCTCACGGCAAACAGCGCAATTTTATCCTGAATATGATAATGCTCGTCAGTGCCGCGGGTTCCGCAGTTGCATTTAATTTTGCCGATATTGACGGTTATCTTCACGGCACCCCGTCCGTGGGAGCGTTTGTTTATATAGTTCTTATTGCTGTGCTTTTAATTTATAATCTTGTTCTTGCAAAAAAAGGGATGAAAATAAAATATACCAGGTGCCTCATCGGCGGGCTGCCCAGTGATGAATATTTTAAAATGGTTGAGCAGGGTGTAAGTGAGCTTGAAATCCGCAAAAAGATGGTTGAGTCGCTTACTGAAATGCAGAACAAGGTCAGAGCCAAAGCCGCGGAAGAAGAGGCGGCAGCACTCAAAAAGGCAATGAACAGAAAATAAGGAGGTGCTGATATGGATGTTAAAGAAAAAATCATGTCTGAAAAAGAAGAACTGAAAAAAGTTAACGACCAGCTCAAAGAGCTTGTTGATGTTGACAGACGTGTTATTTCAAGGAAAGAAACGCTCGGATACATGTTCTTTGACGGCAGCCGAGGCTTCAATATTGACGGTCACAAGGATTTATTTAATGACAGTATTCTGAAAATCAGCCTTCCGTTACAGTCTCTCTATAATGTTATCGGCGGCATATGGGATATTGTTGACGACTTTATTGTAGGTGCGGTTATTGAAAAAACCCGTACCCGTTGGGGTAAATTTATTCCTCATATCTTTATTGGCGGTCTTCCTTATGCTCTTGTTGCAACAATTTACTGGCTGGTTCCCGTCATACTTTCAAAAGGAACTGTAAATGATTTTAACAGTATTTCAAAATTTGTAATATTCTCTGTTGTAGACATGACAATTGAAATGCTCAGAAATTTCAGAGATGTCGGTATAGGAGGCTATATTTCAACCATAACGCCATACCCGTCAGACAGGCGAAGGCTTCTTGCCGTTTCGAGCTATTTCAGCATAATTTATTCCCGACTTCCCGACCTGCTTGTTGAATTTATGCTTGACTTTATCAAGAACGGAATCATCAAATCATCAAAAACAAGCGATGAGCTTATAAGGATGTCGCTTATGATTGTAGGTCCCGTTACAACGATTCTATCGGGTGTGATTGTTCTGTGGTATACCATTATCGCGAAAGAACGTGTTCACCAGCGGATTGAAAAGCAGAAGATTAGCGAAAGTCTCAGAATTGTTTTTACTAATAAGCCTGTTCTTATGTATATGCTTTCAAACGCTCTCGGCTCATTCGGTACGGGTCTTACCACCAATGATTATTACCGTCAGGTTCTCAATATGACCACATTTGAAACAATCGCAGGTATCCCTTCGTTTTTCTTTGAGCCGCTCGGCTTTGCGAAATATAATCAGCTTGCCGCAAGATTTTCAACTAAGTCTCTTTATATGATAAGTCAGGTTTTCGCAAAGAGCTTTTATATTCCGCTGTTCTTCTACGGATTGGGTCTGAAAACTAAAGACGGAAAATATTTCTTCCAGGGAAGAATACCTATGCTTCCCGTTACCGCTTTGTGGGAGATTATCTATGCCTGCTTCTGGGGCGTAAAGAG
>JAZLLB010000135.1:0-2151 GCA_045597925.1 Acutalibacteraceae bacterium | reverse complement strand
ACCGGATTATTTGAGATTATCAAAAGTTTCTTTGAGAATATAGTAAAAATATTTTCTTCTTTGATTGCCTTTTTTTAAAATTTTATATAGTATATTGTATAATATTATGAAAACGGGCAGCTGCGTCGAATGCGGCTGCCTGTTTTCGGTTGTATATCAATGAGACTATGGTAATAAAATCATGATAAACAAATTATTAACAGATCGTAAAATTACGGATTTTATTTGATTTTTATAAAAATCATGGTATAATTTCCAATAGATTTTTATTTTATGTTTAGGTGGTCTGATTATGGGCAAACTGATAGTTATTGAGGGACTTGACGGAAGCGGTAAGTCTACTCAGATTGAGCGCCTTGTTAAATTAATAAGGCAAAAAAGCGATATTAAAATAAAGCAGATAAAGCTCCCGGATTATGACAGCGAATGCTGTGCCCCGGTTAAAAAATATCTTAACGGTGATTTCGGAAGAGAGCCGCAGGATGTGAATGCCTATGCCGCGTCATGCTTTTACGCTGTTGACAGATTTGCAAATTTCAAAATGAAATGGAAAAGTGATTACGACAGCGGCACGCTTATACTTGCCGACAGATACACAACTTCAAACGCGTACCACCAGGCAACTAAGCTTCCAAAAGATGAATGGGCAGGTTATTTTAAATGGCTTGAGGATTTTGAATATAATAAAATAGGTATTCCCAAGCCCGATGCAGTAATTTATCTTGATATGCCTGTTGAGATTTCGCAGAAAATGATGTCGGAAAGATATAAGGGTGATGAAAGCAAAAAAGATATTCATGAGGCAAATATCGCCTATCTTTTAAAGTGCCGTGAAGCTGCAAAAGAGGCTGCCCGATATATGGGCTGGATTGTTATCGGCTGTGCCGAAGGAGACACTCCGCGCAGTATCGAATCAATTGGCATGGAAATTGATAAATATATAGACAAATTTATATTTTAAGCCATAAATCTATTTACTTTTTTTGACATTTGGTGTAAAATATAATGATGGAAAAGGGGTGGAATGTTTATATGCTTTACGCATTTCTTGCAAAAGGATTTGAAGAGGTTGAAGCTATAGCCGCGATTGATGTAATAAGGCGTGCTGAGATTGAAATTTTCACTGTCGGTATAGGCTCAAAAATTGTGTGCGGTTCGCATAATATTCCTGTATTCTGCGACCTTGACGAAAGCGAAATCAGTCTTGATGATAATATTGACGGAATACTTCTTCCGGGCGGAATGCCGGGGACACTGAATCTTGAAAATAATGCAACAGTTAATAATTTCATTGATTATTGCGCTTTAAATAATAAGCTCATATGCGCGATTTGCGCGGCGCCTTCTGTTCTCGGTCACAAAGGACTGCTTGAGGGTAAAAAAGCCGTTTGCTTTCCTGGCTTTGAAAATGAGCTTAAAGGTGCGGAAATAAGCTCTGATTTTGTTGTGACAGACGGTAATACTATTACCGCAAAAGGTATGGGCAGCGCTGTTGATTTCGGAGTAAGCATAGTTAAATATTTTAAAGGTGACGAAAGAGCCGAAAAACTTAAAGCGTCGCTGCAATGCCCGAGATAAATTCTGAAAGGAGGTTTGGTTTATGGAATCTAAAAACAATTCAAATGATCAGGAAATTGACCTTGATACACTTTTGTCATATTATCAAAATGAACGCAAGTCCGATTCAGAATCAGTGCCTAAAACCGAACCGGAGTCAGAAAAATATTCTCACGGAAAAGACAGTGACTTTAACAGCGACGACAATCGGAAAAAGAAGTTTGTTGTTCACATAGATGATGATGAACTGAATTATAACGGTTCTTCTTCTTCACACAAGCCGGCTGACAGTTCGTCTGTGTATTTTTCAAACTATAAAGGCAGAAATGTTCGTGTTGTACCGGAAAACACGTCTTCGGCAAACAAGTCGCTTCCCAAGCAGTCAAAAAGTACCGGCAAAAAAAATAATAAAAAAAGCAAAAAGTCAATCGGCGGTCGTTTTGCAATTGTTCTTTTTGTTCTGATTATTGTATTTACATCGTTTGCTTCGTATCTTTCAATAACCACAATCAATGATATTCTCGCAATCACCTCGTCTGATGATTCTGTTGAGGTCAGAGTTTATAAACCCGGAAATTCAGGTGAAGAAAATCT
>JAZLLB010000134.1:0-3218 GCA_045597925.1 Acutalibacteraceae bacterium | reverse complement strand
GGTTTTTCATTTCCCGCCATATATTCGTCCGGCTCATCGGCTTGCCCGTCCCCGTGACGAAGATCTGCCCGTGCGTGATGCCGTTTTCCTTTGCGTAAGAGAGCAGTTTTTTCCGCAGTTCTTTCACGAAAAACACCGTCCGAGTCTTGCCTTTTAAGGTTACGACCGCTTCGCCCTGTCTCACCGCTTCCAAAGTGACGAACCAAAGCTCGCTCACCCGAATCCCCGTTCCGCAAAGCGTTTGCAGGAGCATATACAGCCGCCGGTTTCCGCCCGATAACACCACCTTGCAAAGCCGCTCAAATTCTGCCCGTGTCAGCTCTTTATTTTCATTGCAAAATACATCTTTCTGTATTTTTAATAATTTAACCTTGCAATCACTCAACCCCGAAAAATAAAGAAACGCATTAACGGAACACAGCATACTGTTTATGCTCCGCTTGGCGTAGCCTTTTTCAAGCAAATAATTTTTGTAGGCTATTACCGTTTCTTTTGCAATTATATTACCGTTACAGTATTCCGCAAATGCCCTTCTGCAATTTTGCTGAATTTTTTCCGTATTCCTTGCTGACTTCAATGATTATATGCCACTCTGCCATATCACAGGTAACGACATCGGGAACAATCCTCTTGATTTCGGGACGAATTGAATACGGCTGAATTTTATCAAGCCCCGTGTAATACAGCGTTACATCTGTTACTTCATGAGTTATTGAGCCGCTTGATTCTTTCAGTATAACAAATATCAGATTATTATTTTTGAAGAAGCCTGCGTCATACTTTTTTACAGCATCAGAAAATTCAGAAGTACATCTGTCCTTGTTCTGATTTTTATATTTTTCAAGCTCGTCTTTGTTTTTAATCCACATTGTCTGCGGATATTTTTCGTTTTCAGAATATCCGTATGTTCTCACGTACTGCGCTTTGAAATCAATGGATGAGCTTCCAATTCTCTCGAACAGAATATATTCGTTATTATAAAAAAGTATTATACTGTCGCCCGGTTCTCCGTATACTCCTGCGTTTCTGAGTTCTTCACAGTTCGTTTCACCGTCATATTTCGGAACATATTTTTTATCAATGACTTTGTCTATAACACCGACTTTTTCAATTGTGCTTGCTACATCAATTATCCCGTTTGAGCGTCCGTAAAGAATTCCGCCGTATCTGACAAGAATTTCGGCGGAAGCGTAGTCAACCTTATCCAAGTCAGAAACAAGCATATATCCGTCATAATCGTCCGACTGTTTACCGTTGTTTTCGGATTCTTTCTTTTCAGCGTAACTTATATTCTCTGATTGAACAGATTTATTGCTGTCAGATTTTGAATCACAGCCGAATAAAAGAAACAGAAATAACAAGATTAGCACTGATACTGTAGTTTTTGTCAAAAAACTCACCTCAATTATATGTACTGATATAATTTTCGCCTTTCTTTGTGGTTTTTTCAAAGAATTTACTGCCGTCTATTACTGCCGATTCGTCAACGGGGCTTGAATCACCGTTTGCCATAAAATCAAAGAAATAGCCGTACTCTCTGCCTGTGAAGAGGGTCGTAATCTGCTCATAAGTGAAAACGCCGCCAATCTGCGTGTAATAGAGCTTATCAGCGTTTGCGCCTGAATAAGTCCATAGCCTGTATTTTTTTATGTCACAGCCTGCTTTCTTCAGTCGGTTAAACTCTGCGTTTTTTTTATCATCGGTGACACCGTTCCCGTTTTTGGTTATGGCGATACAAAGAAGATATTTTTTTGTGCTGCCGTATTTATCAACAGACCAACGAACAGGATATGAAAGAGCATATTCACCGTCTGCTGGCATAGCATAACACGGCATTCCGTAATCGCCCGCACCCTCGAATGATGAAATTATGTCACCCGATACGCTTGACGCGGTATCGTTGTTTTTTTTCTGCGTTTTCTTTTCTGTTTTTGCTGTTGTTGTTTTTTCATTTTCAACGGAATCATAATATGACTCAACTTCTGATGCGGTTGTTTTTTTCTCGGCGTTTTTTGAAACATACGCTTCATCTTCACTGAAAGTTATTTTGTCTGTTTCATTAAGAATTTCTGTTTTTTTCTGATTTGCTTCAAAATTTTCTGCTTCGGGCACATTTGCGATGGTTAAAAATCCCGATTCCCATATTCCCGTGCCGATTATGGCAACAGCAAGAACCGTTGATGCGCTGATAATTATTTTTCTGTTTCGTGCTTTTTTTATTTTTTGCTCCTTAAAATATTCATCTCTGCGTTCAAACAGATTTTCTGCAATTTCATTATAGTTCTTCATAGTCAAAGCCCTCCTTCTCAAGCTCCGATTTCAATGCTTTTTTGGCTCTGTACAAAAGATTCTCTATCTGACGTTTTTTCTTATTCATCGCCAGAGCCGCCTGCTCATTTGAAAAATCCTCAAAGTATGTAAGATACAGTACTTGCGCGTATTCATCTTTCAGAGCCTTCATTGCTTTGTTAAGTCTGATTTTATTTTCTTTTTTAAGATATGCCGCTTCAACTGCTGTTTCCTCATCTTCAAGATTTCCGTATTCGCTTACGGGAAGGTCGGAAAGCTTTGAATTCTTTCTCATTGAATCAACAGCGATATTTCTTCCGATTGAATAAAGCCACGTTTTAAAAGAGCTTTTGCTTTTGAATTTCGGCTTTTTGACCATGAGAATAAAAAACGTATCCTCCATAAGCTCCTCGGCAGCAAAAATATTTCTCACATATCTGTTGATATAGAGCGTAAGACCATCTTTGTATTCACGAATAATCCCGACCATGCCGTTATCGTCTCCGGAAAGAAAGCGCAGGTAATTCTCCGCACCGTTGTCCATATACCTTCCTCCTTATTGAAAAAGCGCCTTTTCATTTATTAGACGAAAAAACAGCTTGTAACTCTCACTGATTTAAGAAAATATCTTTGCAGAGATTATAATTATAATATCTGACGATGTCAATATTTGCGTAAAGATAAAATTAAATAAAATTTTTCAGTTTTTTTCAGAAAAGTATTGACAAAATCCATGTAATGGTATATAGTATAAAAGTCGCTGTTGCGAACAGTGATAAAAGAAATAAGTGGGAGCATAGCTCAGCTGGGAGAGCATCTGCCTTACAAGCAGAGGGTCACAGGTTCGAGCCCTGTTGTTCCCACCAAGTGGCCCGGTAGTTCAGTTGGTTAGAACGCTAGCCTGTCACGCTAGAGGTCGACGGTTCGAG
>JAZLLB010000133.1:0-19873 GCA_045597925.1 Acutalibacteraceae bacterium | reverse complement strand
AAGAGCGGCAAGGGTATAACGGTTCAGTATTATCCTCTGGAAGTTAAATTTATGCTTAACAAGGGCGATCTTGTCAGAGTTTATGTCGGTCAGGCGGTTGACGTTGAATCCGAAACAGGCAAAACGCTTAAGGGCGAGGTTTCATTTATCGCGGCGGTAGCGACAGCTTCTTCGGGTATAGATATAAGCTCCCTTATGGGCGGAACGGGCGGCAATTCGGGCGGAATAGAAGCTGTTGTTTCGGTTGAGAAGCCAGACAGCGGAATTATTATAGGTCTTGATGCGGATATTTCAATTGATGTTGAAGAAAAGAAAGGCTGCATAACGGTTCCGGTTGAATCAATTCAGTATGATGACAGCCACGCTTACGTGTATATTTATGATAAAGATGAAGGAGTAATCAGGCAGAAAACCGTTGAAACGGGAATTTTTGACGGAACCTATTATGAAATTCTTTCGGGCATTGACGCGGGTGAGATTATTGTAAGAACTCCCGTTGCGACTATGGCTGACGGAGACAAGGTAATCGCGCATAATGTTGACTGAGACTCGGAGGTAAGCCATGAGTATCTGGGAAAATATTAAAATCGCCGTATTCAGCATACGCACTAATATGATGCGCTCAATACTGACAATGCTCGGCATAATCATAGGCGTTGCCTCGGTTATCGCGATTATCACCGTAGGTAACGGCGGCAAGGATTATGTTGTTGACATTATGAGCAGTATGAGCTCGGGCGCGGTATCAATTCAGGTTAATACCGATGCGACGGCGGCGGAGCTTATCACAAAAGAGGATATCGAAAGTCTGCGCGGAATTGACTCGATTCAGTATGTTTCGCCGATGGATTATAAAATCGGTTCTGCTTATACAGATGACGAAACCGCTATGTGCTTTGTTCTTTCGGGCAATGAAGACCTTAATCATGTTATGAATATCACGATGCGGCGCGGCAGGTTCTACACCGAGGAGGAATGTAAAAACGGTGCGAAAGTGTGCGTTCTTTCTGAAATCGGCGCGCTTGTTATGTTTGACACTATTGACTGTATCGGCGAATACATCAATTTTCAGGTGAGCGGTCAGGTTGTGAAGCTCAGAATTATCGGCGTTACCAGTGCCGATCTTACGGCAAGCACATCATCATCAAATTCAACTGTATCGATGTACAGCGAAATGTCATCGAACATGAGCGGCATGAACACTCAGGATACAATGATGGGCGGTTCCGCGATGATAGCGCTTGTTATGCCTATCACCGTAACAGACAACATGAGCAATGCCCGCGGCTACAGCATGCTTTATGTTACCGCTAAAGACAACAGTCAGGCGCGTACCGTGGGCAACGCGGCTAAAAATATTCTTTACGCGAAGCACGGCAATTTCGGTTCAAGAGTATACAATGTCGTAAACATGGAAACCTACACTGTGCTTGTTGATAAAATTATCAATGTGTTTACAACATTTGTTGCGGGCATAAGTGCGATAGCGTTATTGGTCGGCGGTATCGGCGTTATGAATATCATGCTGGTTTCCGTTACGGAAAGAACGCGTGAAATCGGTATCAGAAAATCCCTCGGCGCGAAAACGTCAACCATAATGTTTCAGTTCCTTACAGAATCAATAATTCTCTGCCTCATAGGCGGAATTGTAGGTTTCATTCTGGGCGTCGGCATGGCGGCGGCTGTTGCGTGGTACGCGGGAATTAAAATTAAAATTGAGGTTTCAACCATAGCTATCGCGGTAGGCTTCTCAAGCGCGGTCGGTATTTTCTTCGGACTTTATCCCGCGAGAAAAGCAGCGAAAATGCTGCCTATAGACGCGTTAAGGAGGGATTGATATGAGTCTGATTGAAATAAAAGACGTTTATAAAATATACAATCCCGGCGAAAACGAGGTAAGAGCACTCGACGGAGTAAGTCTTTCAATTGAGGAAGGCGAATTTGTTGCGATTATCGGGCAGTCGGGTTCGGGAAAATCAACGCTTATGAATATGCTCGGTATGCTTGATACCTGCACCTCGGGCGAATATTATATGGACGGTATTGACGTTTCACATATGACTGATGATGAGCTTTCCGAAATCAGAAACAAAAAAATCGGCTTCATTTTCCAAGGCTTCAACCTTATTTCAAGTCTGACGGCAAAGGGAAACGTAGAGCTTCCGCTGGTTTACCGCGGAATGAAACGGGCTGAAAGAGATAAGCTTTCAACCGAATCCCTTAAAATGGTAGGACTTGAAAAAAGAATGAATCACAGACCGTCGCAGATGTCGGGCGGTCAGCAGCAGAGAGTTGCCATAGCGAGAGCAATCGCCGCGAAGCCGCCTATAATTCTTGCGGATGAGCCGACGGGCAATCTTGACTCACATTCAGGCAAGGATGTAATGAAAATAATTCATCAGCTTCATAAAGAGGGCAGAACGATTATTCTCATCACTCACGATAACGGTATAGCTGAGGAAGCCCAGAGAGTTGTAAGAATCCAGGACGGAAAAATCATAGAAGATTATATTCAGGAAACATCTCACAATTAGGGCATACACCTTAATTGTGCGGTGTTGCCTAAAAAATCCGAAAGGCGTGGAATAAATGGAATACGGAAAATACGGAAACACTTATGTTGTAAGAATGGATAAGGGTGACGAGCTTGTTGAATCGCTTCTGAACTTCGCAAAGAAAGAAAAAATAAAATTTGCCGCCGTCAGCGGAATCGGCGCAACAAATGATGTCGATTTCGGCTGTTTTAATACAGAGTTGAAGCAGTATAAGGGCATAAACATGAAGGGCGATTTTGAGATTACCTCTGTTGTCGGCAATATCAACACCATGAACGGGGAAAGCTATATTCATCTCCATATAAACCTTGCAGATGAAAACGGCTGTGTTCACGGCGGCCATCTTAAAAGAGCGAATATCAGCGTAACGGGAGAAATTGTAATAACCTGCACTGATGCTGTTGTTGACAGACGGTTTGACCCTGAAGTCGGCACAAATCTTCTGACATTCTGATATGGATATTTTCAGATGCGCGATATTCGACCTTGACGGTACGCTGCTTGATTCGACCGATGTGTGGAATCAGGTAGATGAGGAGTTTTTTGCCGAAAGGGGACTGGTGCTCCCTCCGGATTATGCCAAAACCATTTCACCTATGGGATTTAAAGGAGCGGCGTATTACACAATCGAAAGATTCGGACTTAAAGAAACACCGCAGCAGGTTATGGCTCAGTGGCATAAAATGGCACAGGAAAAATTTGCCGAGCAGGTTTCGCTGAAGCCTTATGTAAAGAAATATCTTGAATTTTTAAAGGACATGGGCATGAAGCTCTGCGTCGCCACCGCTTCGCATGAGGATTTGTTCCTGCCATCACTCGAAAATAACGGGATACGTCATTTTTTTGACAGCTTTACTACCATTCAGGAGGTCAGCAGGGGAAAGGGTTTTCCCGACATCTATCTAAAAGCGGCGCAAAGAGCCGAATCCGATGTATGTGAATGTGTCGTTTATGAGGATATATACGAATGTGTAAAGGGAGCTAAAAGCGGCGGATTTTATACAGTTGCGGTTTATGATGAAAAATCAAAAGATGATGAAGAAAAAATGCGTTCATTGAGTGACAGATATATCCGCTCTTTTTCGGAGCTGCTTTAATTTCAAAAAATTGCATATAATAAAACACCTTTTCTTTGATAAAAATATCATTGAAAAGGTGATTTTTTATGGATTATATCAAGGCTTTTATTGTTGGCGGTCTTATATGTGTTATCGGTCAGATTCTCATAGATAAAACCAAAATGACACCGGCCAGAATTCTTGTGTGCTTTGTGGTGACGGGTGTGGTGCTTCAGGCAATAGGAGCATATCAGCCGCTGGTTGATTTTGCCGGAGCGGGTGCAACGGTTCCGCTTACCGGATTCGGATATACCCTTGCGAGAGGAACAGCAATCAGCGTAGGGGAGCAGGGACTTTTAGGCGCCCTGACAGGACCGTTGAGTGCGGGAGCGGCAGGCATAACGGCCGCGCTCCTCAGCGGATTTATAGTTTCTCTTTTTACAGGCTCAAAAGATAAATAAAAAGAAAAGCCGCTCCAAAACGGAACGGCTCTGAAAATCATCCGGATTATTCTGCGCAAGCTTCCTTATCTTCGAAGCATGAGCATGAAACGTAATCGCAAGCATCGTCTTCTTCAGATTTGCCGCAGCATTTGGGGCAGAACTTTTTAACAAGAGTGTAAATTGCAACGGCAATGCCTGCAATTGCGGCGATTATACCAACGATTTTAAGAATCTTTTTAAATGTATCACACATAGGAAATATCCTCCCTTAATTTAGTAGCTATATTATATTATAATCGGCTTATAATGTCAATAGATTAACAGAAATTTAACAAACAGCAAAACAAAAGGGCGGTAATCTCCGCCCGTAATGTTTCAATTATTTGTTTAAAAGTTTTGCAAGAGCTGATTTTTTTCTTGCAGCATTGTTTTTATGGATAAGACCCTTAGCTGCTGCCTGATCAACCTTTTTAATTGCAAACTTAACTGCGGCTTCCTTGTCGGCAGCGTTTGTTTCAGCAGCGATATTAGCTTTTTTTATAGCTGTTTTTAATGCTGAATGAGCTGACTTGTTGCGAGCAGCCTTTGTCTGATTAACGATAACACGTTTTTTAGCAGATTTGATATTGGGCATAATTGCACCTCCTTTAGTTCTCTACACAGTTAAATATGATATCATCAAATTAAACAAATTGCAAGATATTTTTTAAATTTATTTCAATTTTTTGCAATCGCACATTATACTACACCATTTTTATAAAAAAATCAATACTTTTTCACGAAATGAGGGGATTGTTTACGCTTTTTCGCACAGATTTAGCTCTTGAATGTCACGAATTGCTTCCGAAAGAAAAAATAAGCGGAATAGAAACGAAATTTTTCCGAAAGTCTTCGGCTGCTGTGACAAAAATCAGAGTTACAAATAAACACGGCGCGGAAAGAATCGGTAAACCCGAAGGCACATATATAACAGTCGAAATACCTCCGCTTTCAAAATACTGTGACAGCGAAAGCGAGCTTACAGAGATTATCGGCAGTCAGCTTCGGCTGCTTCTGCCGGAAAGCGGAACGGTGCTGGTAGCGGGATTGGGAAACGAAAGTATAACTCCCGATGCGCTCGGTCCTGTAAGCTGTTCTATGATTCTTGCCACACGTCACATAAGCGGTGAATTTGCTGAAATTACGGGACTGGGTACACTCAGACCGACCGCGGTATTTGTTCCGGGTGTCCTCGGGCAGACCGGAGTTGAAACAGCCGAAATAATCAGAAGTCTTGTTGAGAGCGTGAAGCCGTGCGCCGTGATAGTTATAGACGCTCTTGCGGCAAGAAGGCTTTCAAGGCTGGGCAGAACCGTTCAGATGTCGGATACGGGAATAATTCCCGGCTCAGGTGTGGGTAACAGAAGAAGCGCGGTTAACAGAGAAACTCTCGGTGTGCCGGTTATTTCTGTCGGAGTTCCGACTGTTGTTGACGCTTTTACTCTGGCAAATGAGTTATCAGATACGGAAATAGCGGAAAACGATGAAAGCAGAAGCATGATTATAACTCCGCGTGAAATAGATGTTGTAATCAGCCGAGCGGCAAGGCTTGTGGCACTTGCGGTTAATCAGGCTCTTCAGCCTCATATTTCCGCAGATGAAATGCTGACGCTTGTTACATCAGTTTAAAGGTGGTATTTTATGTCAATTTCAAAAGATGAATATAATAAAATGACGCAGAACGCCGCGCCGCGTTCACCGGTTTTAAAAAACTGCGTGAAGGCATTCCTGATAGGCGGCGGAATATGCTGCCTCGGTGAAGCTCTTTTTACACTTTACGGAATGTCTGACCTTAATAACGACCAGATTAAAGCGCTTGTGCCTGTAACTTTTATAATTCTTACGGCAATACTCACGGGAGTAGGCATATTTGATAAAATCGCCCGGCACGCGGGCGCGGGAACGGTTGTTCCGATAACGGGTTTCGCGAATTCGGTTGTCTGCTCCGCTATGGAATACAGAAACGAGGGCGAGGTTCTCGGTGTGGGAGCGAAAATTTTCAATATTGCGGGTCCCGTGATTCTGTACGGTACAACCGCGGCGTTTGTATACGGCGTGATATACTGGATATTTGAAAAGGTGATGGCTTAATGTCAAACAGTGTTATAAATTTAAAAAACCGGCCGTGCGTGCAGAGCTTCGCGAGTGTGGTCGGTAAGAAGGAATCGGAAGGACCGCTCAAGGATTATTTTGATGTGATTCAGACCGACACAACTATGGGTAAGGATTCGTGGGAGCTTGCGGAAAGCTGCTATCAGAAGACAGCTTTCAAAACAGCCCTTAGAAAAGCGGATTTAACTGAAGAAGATATAGACCTGATTTTCGCGGGCGATTTACAGAGTCAGTGTACAGCGGCAGGATACGCGCTCAGAGATTTCGCTGTTCCTTTCGCCGGGGTATACGGAGCCTGTTCCACTATGGCGCTGACAATGGTACTGGCATCACTGTCGGTCAATGCGGGCTGCGCCGAAAGGGCGGCGGCGATGACTTCGTCTCATTTCTGCGCTGCTGAAAGACAGTTCAGAAAGCCCATAGAATACGGCGGTCAGCGTCCTCCTACGGCTCAGTGGACTGTCACAGGTTCGGGATGTGTAATTTTCGGCAGTGAGGAAAAGAAAAATATGCCGCGCGCCGAACAGGTTGTTTTCGGTAAAATAAGGGATATGGGCGTTACAGATGAAAATAATATGGGTGCCGCCATGGCTCCTGCCGCGTGTGAGACGATAGGCAGATTTTTGCAGGGCACGAATACTTCGCCTGATGATTATGATTTAATTCTTACAGGCGACCTCGGAGCGGTCGGAACAAAGCTTCTGTATGATGTTTTTGAAAAGGAATACGGCGCGAGGCTTGATGCCGTTCACAAGGACTGCGGTCTAATGATATACAGTCTTGACAGTCAGGACGTGAATGCTGGCGGCTCTGGCTGCGGATGCAGTGCTTCTGTGTTATGCTCAAAAATAATGAAAGAACTCTGTTCCGGCGACCTTCACAAAGTTCTTTTCGTGGCAACAGGAGCTTTGCTTTCGCAGACATCTGCCTTGCAGGGAGAATCTGTGCCGGGCATAGCTCACGGAATATTGCTTACAGCTGACTAATCTCTGTATTTTTCCATAAGCGATTTGAATAAAATCTGAGTTGACGGCGGAGTGTATGTAATGGCGTTCGCGCCTGCCTCAACGGTTCTTTTAACGGTTTCTTCGGTGCTGCCTCCTGATGCTATAATCGGAACATCGGGAAATTTTTTCCTGATGTTCTCAACTATATCTGGAGTTTTTGCGGCTCCCGCCACATTGAGAATCGCCGCGCCGGATGCGAGTCTTGCGGCAATGTCTGTGTCCTCGCTGACAACGGTTATAATTACGGGAATATCCACCGCTTTTCTTACGGCGATAAGGTTGAGATTGGTTATGGGCGCGTTGAGTACAATGCCCATTGCTCCCTGACACTCAACGTCTTTTGCGAGGGCGACTGTGCGGAATCCTTTTGTTGTTCCGCCGCCCACACCGCAGAAAACTGGAACGTATGAGGCTTTTATTATCGCGTCGCTGATTGCCTGCTGAGGCGTAAAGGGATACACCGCAAAAACGGCGTCGGCATCGCAGTTGCGGATAATCGCGATGTCAGTCGTGAAAACCAGTGTTTTTATGCGCCTTCCGTTGATTATAATTCCGCTTGCTTTGTATGCCTCATCAGGCATTTTCAAAATACTGTGTCTTAATGAGCTGTTGATATTGGGGGCTTTGGCTTTTGCGGTGATATCAGGTTCCATAAAATCCTCCTTGTTAATAACATCATTATACTTTTTGAAATAATTTTAATATGTCGAAAAATATAAGTCAACGGACTTTACAATTGTTTAATATTTAATTTACAGTTACTTTTCAAAGGAGCAGTTTATGAATAATAAAATTTCTGTAAAGACATTAAAAACCGCTGTGACAATATCAAGAACACTCGAATTTCTCTGCACATTTTCAACAGCGGTGACTGCTGTTGCCGCCATATGGTCAATCTGCAGCGCGGCAAAGAGAATATACGGATAAGAAAGCTCTTTTATAAGGCGCTTATTTATATCAGTAAATCTTAATCCATTTCCGTGATATCCGTTCGGGTGCGGCGAAAACGTCTGTAACCGTTATCTCGGGTTTGTCGGAAGCGGCTTGTCTCAAATTCCTCCTGAGGCGATATTCAGCCGATATATATTAACGATAAAATTTTTTAATTTGCGATTTGCTATTGACATATGCTTCTGTCAGCGTTAATATGTTCATACAATTTAATAAATCTCTTGGTAGAGGTTGCGATTTTCATCAGTACGCAGCGAGTCTAAAGGCTATTGTCGCTGCCGAAAGGGGATTTCGCCGAAGCTTCGGAACGGTTGCCTGCCGTCCTTTGCTGGGTGTAAGCAGAATATGCTTGCAACTGTCACATGGTATTTGTGGAGTGCTATCACTTGGTAATGATTTATCATCGTAAGCTGTCCACAGGCTTGCGATTTTTTTATTGGAGGAATTTTTATGAGCAAAACGAAGAAAATCATTCTTGCCGTTGTGGCTGTGCTGATTGTCGCGCTTCTTATTTTCGCGAAGGTGTCTGACGGTTCAATGGCAAAAGAAGCCTGCGTTGACTGCGCGGGAACAGGTATTGTTGACGGCGTTGACTGCGAAACCTGCGAGGGTTCGGGTCTTGTCAGAGCTTCATGGTGGGCACTTGTGCCGCCTGTAATAGCAATAGGTCTTGCGCTGATAACAAAGGAAGTATACAGTTCTCTGTTTATCGGTATTCTTTCGGGTGCTGTTCTCGGCTCTGACTTTTCGTTCACAGGAACAATGGATATTCTCACAGGCGACGGCCTGATTTCAGCCGTTTCGGACACAGCGGGAATATTTATTTTCCTTGTTGTTCTCGGCACGATTGTTGCCCTTGTCAATAAGGCGGGCGGTTCCGCGGCATTCGGTCAATGGGCAAAAACGCATATCAAATCAAGAACAGGCGTGATGCTTGCCACATTCGTTCTCGGCGTTATGATTTTCATTGATGACTATTTCAACTGCCTTACAGTCGGTTCTGTTATGCGCCCAGTTACAGACGCTCACAGGGTGTCAAGAGCAAAGCTTTCGTATCTTATTGATGCTACGGCGGCTCCCGTATGCATGATAGCTCCCATTTCATCATGGGCGGCGGCTGTTGCTTCTTATGCAGATGAGGGTCAGGGCTTCACGCTCTTTATTAAAGCGATTCCCTATAACTTCTATTCGCTTCTTACGTTCGTATTCATCATTTCCATCTGTGCTATGAAGTTCGACTTCGGCGCGATGAGAATTCACGAAATCAACGCGAAGCAGAAGGGCGACCTTTACACAAGCGGAGAAAAGGCAGAGGTTGCCGAAGAGGAATGTTCCTCAAACGGCAAGGTTATTGACCTTATTCTTCCCGTGCTTGTACTTATCGCAATCTGCGTTTTCGCTCTTGTTTATAACGGCGGAATTTTTGACGGTGCGAGCTTCAAGGACGCTTTTGCGAATACAGACGCAACCGTAGGACTTCCGTGGGGCAGCATAATCGCTCTTGTTTTCACAATCGGCTATCTCTGTTTAAGAAAACTTGTTACATTAAAGGAAGCCATTGAATGTATTCCCAAAGGCTTTATCGCGATGGTTCCCGCGATTCTCATTCTTACATTCGCAACAGCTCTTAAAAACATGACCGGTGTTCTCGGCGCGAAACCCTTTGTCGCTTCCGCCATGAGCGGTGTCGCGGGTGAATTCGCGATGTTCCTGCCCGCGGTTATATTCCTTGTAGCGTGCGGAATTTCATTCGCGACAGGTACATCATGGGGTACATTCGGTATTCTTATCCCAATTGTTATCGCCATATTCCCGATGGGTATAATTCAGACAATCGGAATGTCAGCCTGCCTTGCGGGTTCTGTATGCGGAGACCATTGCTCACCGATTTCCGATACAACAATTATGTCGTCAGCAGGCGGTCAGTGCAACCACATAAACCACGTTTCAACTCAGCTGCCTTACGCCATTTCAGTCGCGGCAATTTCATTTGTAATGTATGTTCTCGCGGGATTCGTGCAGAACTGGATAATCGTTCTGCCTGTCGGCGCTGTACTTACGGTATTATATCTCTTTGTTATGAAAAAATTTGTCACAAAGAAATACGGAAAAGAGAATATCTGACGCGGTTAAGGCGATATAGTCCGCGTCTTAAGAGAATGATTCTCATAAAAGGTTTATTTGTGAAAAACTGAAAAGACGGTTTTGAAGAGCAGATGCCCGTTCAGAACCGTCTTTTAATATATGTTTTATTATTTAAGTGATATGAGCTGAATTGCGCCGACGGGGCAGCCCTCAGCGCATTTGCCGCAGCCGATGCATTTAAGTGAATCGATTTTAGCGCAGAAATTCTCAACCTTGATTGCTTCGTATTCGCACGTCTTAACGCACTTCATGCAGCCTATACAGCCTGTTTTGCATTCCTTGCGGGTAAGCGCGCCCTTATCTTTATTGGCGCAGAGAACAGCCGCCTTTGTTTCGTGCAGGGGAAGCATCTTGATGAGCGAATTGGGACATGTCTTAACGCACTGCTTGCAGGCACGGCAGGCGAGAGGATTGATTCTCGCAACGCCGTCGCAGATGTGAATCGCGTCATACTGGCAGGCTTTTACGCAGTCGCCGTAGCCTATACAGCCGTAAATGCACTCTTTCGGACCTCCGAAAAGCTGCTTTGCCATTTTGCAGGATTCTATGCCCTGATAAATCATTTTGGTGCCTGTATTGGATTTAATACCCTGGCACAGAACAACAGCCGCCATGGGCTTGACTTCTCCTGCGGCAAGACCTGTGATTTCGGCAATGGCCTTTGAAGCGTCGGCACCGCCGGGGGCGCAGAGTGCCGTGTTTTTGGTGAGCCCCTTTGAAAGAGCTGCGGCATAACCGTCACAGCCCGAATATCCGCAGGCACCGCAGTTGGCACCGGGGAGACATTCACGTATGGCTTCCGCTTTTTCATCAACGGGAACCGCCATAACAACGGAGGCTATCGCAAGCCCGAGACCTAAAAGAAGCCCTAAGCCCGCCACAATCGCAACAGCTATAAGAATGGGAGTTAATTCCATAATCGAGCCCTCCTTTAAGCAAACATATTCTCTACCAGTCCCGCGAAGCCGAGGAACGAGAGAGATGTGAGTGAAGCGGCAATCAGCGTAATAGGCAGACCTCTCAAGAACTTGGGAATATCCGCACCCTCAAGCCTTGAGCGTACGCCCGCGAACATGACCATCGCAATCATGAAGCCGAGACCGGCACCGAACGAGCATACCATCGCTCTGCCGAAATTTGCGAGTGAACCGCTGTATCCGTTTGTGTCGATGTTAAGAAGAACAACACCCAGAACAGCGCAGTTGGTTGTGATAAGGGGAAGATAAATACCGAGAGCGTTGTAAAGCGAGTGCATATATTTCTTCATCGCGATTTCAACCAGCTGAACGAGAGCGGCGATAACAAGAATGAAAACGATTGTTTCAAGATACTGGAGTCCAACCGCCGTCAGAAGATTGAATATCGGATATGTAACCGCGGTTGAGATAAGCATAACGAAAATAACCGCTGCGGACATGCCTACTGCTGTGTTGAGTTTTTTTGAAACGCCTAAAAACGGACAGATACCGAGAAATTTGCAGAGAATAAAATTCTGAGTGAGAATGTATGTTACAAAAATTGATAAAAGCTCTTTTGAATAACTCATTTCGCGACCTCCTCAGCTGATGCACAGTTTTCTTTTTCTCTGATTGTGCAGCATTTTGCCATCGGGCAGTTTTCACAGCCGTGAAGCTCCGCTTTCGGAAGACCTTTTTCCTCCGCCAGCTTGTTGGCGCACGCCATGAGCAGACCGAATACGAAGAATCCGCCGGGAGCAAGAACGAATATAAGCATCGGGTGTTCGCTTAAAAACGGAATCGCGATACCGTTGCCGCCGTTGAGCATACCCGAAAGGAATACGCCGCTGCCGAGTGTTTCACGCACAAGACCCATGCAGCACAGTGCAGCCGTGAAGCCGATGCCCATTCCGAGACCGTCAACCGCCGAGGGAAGAACCTTGTTTTTACCCGCGAAAGCTTCCGCTCTGCCGAGGATAATGCAGTTAACAACTATAAGCGGAAGATAAACGCCGAGGCTCTTGTCAAGTTCGGGCAGAAACGCTTTGACTATCATCTGAACAATTGTAACAAATGAAGCGATAACAACTATGTATGCGGGAATACGGACTTTCGGAGGGATAACCTTTCTCAGAAGCGAAATAACAATGTTGGAGCATACAAGAACGGCCGTTGCCGAAGCACCCATGCCGACAGCACTCATTACCGATGTGGAAACCGCAAGAGTGGGGCAGGTGCCCAGAACAAGTCTTAAAACGGGATTCTCTTTAACAAGACCCTTTGAAAATTCCTGAAAGAGAGTTTTCTTTTCAGCCATTGTCCGCACCTCCTTTAATTACGTTTTCGTAAATGTCAAGAGCGGTGTTTACGCCCTTGGTGGTTGCCTTTGAAGTGATTGTGGCGCCTGTAAGGGCTTTCACCTGATTCCCCTTAGGCTCAGCGTTTTTGATAACCTCGGCAATTGAGTCAAGACCCTTAAAGCCGTTTTTGAAGCTGTCCTTCTGAGCGTTCATACCCAGACCCACTGTTTCGTTAAGCTCAAGAAATTCAACGCCTGTTACTTTGCCGTCCGTGTTAATGCCTGTCATAGTGCTGATGTTTCCGCCGTAGCCTGTTGACCTTGTAACGAAAACATATCCGATTGTATTGCCGTTTTTGTCAAGAGCCTCAACATAACTGTAAGGAGCTTTTGTGCCGTCAAAGGTGTATTCGCCCTTTGTCTTTTCACCGAATGACGCGGCGTCAGCCATAACCTTTTTCTGACTTTCCTGTTCGGTAACTACCGCGTTTTCCGCGATTTTGCCTTTTGTAATCTCATTCGCAACACCTAAAAGAACGGTTGCGACAAGGCAGATAAGAAACAGTGAAACCGTCGGGATTAAAATAGCTTTTTTCATTGCGCTTTTTCCTCCTTTGATTTCTTCTCTTTTTTCTCTTTAACCGTACCGAACGGCTTTGGAGTTGTGAGTGTTTCAATGTGAGGAACAAGAATATTCATAAGAACTATCGCGAAGCTTACGCCCTCGGGCAGATTGCCGAAGCATCTTATGAGAGAAGCAACAAGTCCGCAGCCGATACCGTAAATTATTTTGCCTTTGAAATTGATGGGTGATGTGGTGTAGTCGGTTGCCATGAAAATCGCGCCGATGAGAAGACCGCCGCTCATAAGCTGATAAGCTGTGAATGACCAGTCGAATCCGCTCTTTATCGCCATGAAAACGCCTACCGTGCCGATAAATGTGAGAGGAATAACAGGGGAGATTACTTTTCTGATTATAAGATAAAGTCCGCCGATTATAAGTGCCGCCGAGCATACCTCGCCGAGACAGCCCGCTCTGTTGCCGAGGAACATATCCACAAGAGATTCCTCGGGAATATTGCCGCCTGAAAGTGAAGCGAGGGGGGATGCTGTTGTGACCGCCTGAGTTTTCCAGCTCAAAGGCTTGACCCATGTTGCCATTTCTGACGGGAATGAAGTCAGAAGAATGATTCTTGCGCCCAGCGCCGGGTTGATGAAATTCTGACCGATTCCGCCGAAAAACTGCTTGATAACAACTATTGCGGCTATCGAACCGATGGCGGCAATCCACAGAGGAACTCCTGAGGGCAGATTGAACGCAAGCAGAAGACCTGTTACAACCGCGCTTAAATCACCGATTGTATTTGTTTTTTTCATCGCCTTGCGCGCGAGATACTCAGAAAGAACGCACACCGCTACGCAGACGGCTGTAACCGCGAGAGTTCTCGGCCCGAAAAGGAAAACCGAAGCAATAAGTGCGGGTACGAGCGCGATGATAACGTCAAGCATTATGCCTTTGGTTGTCGTGTTTAAACGTGCGTGAGGGGAAGCACTGACTGTAAGTTTATTATTTAATTCACTCATTTTTTAGCGGCCTCCTCTTTTAAAAATGCTTTCGCTGCTTTCATGGTCTGAACGAGCGGCTTCTTAGCGGGGCAGGAATATGAACAGCTGCCGCACTCCATGCAGACCGTGATTCCCGCTTTTTCGAGAGCTTCAACATTTTTTGCTTTTAAGTTGCGCTCGATAATTGTGGGCATGAGGCTCATGGGGCAGGCGGCGGCGCATCTGCCGCATCGGATACAGTCAGTTTCTTTTCTGATTGCCGCGTCACCCTCAGCGAGAGCTAAAATCGCGTTGTTGCTTTTGCTTACGGGAAGGTCGGTTCCGATTATAGAAAATCCCATCATCGGACCGCCTGTGATGATTTTCGCGGGTTCTTCGCAGAATCCGCCGCAGAAATTAATTATATCGCCGATATCAGTGCCGATAGGAACTCTGATGTTTTTAGGCTCCTTTATCGCGGAACCTGCAACCGTCATTGAACGGCTGACAAGAGGCTTGCCGGTTTTGATGTATCTTGCGAGGAACGCGATGGAGGCTACATTCATAACAATACAGCCTACATCCGCCGGGAGCTTCCCGGGCGGAACACGCCTGCCGGTGGCTGACTGAATCAGCATTTTTTCCGCTCCCTGAGGATATTTTGACTCAAGAGCCATAATCTTGATAGCATCATCTTTTTCATTGTCGCTGTCCGCGATTTCTTTAAGAATTTTAAACGCTTCGGGTTTGTTGTCTTCAACAGCGATAACAACATTTTTAAGGTTAAGCATATCCTTAACGATATGTATTCCCGAAAGAATATCCCACGAATTTTCAACACATTCACGGTAGTCAACCGTAATATACGGCTCACATTCGGCGGCGTTGATTATAAGAGTGTCAACTTTTTTGTCTTTCGGAACATTGAGCTTGACATGCGTGGGAAAGCCCGCACCGCCGAGACCCACAAGTCCCGACGCTCTGACAGCCTTGAGAAAATCATCAAGCGTGTCAATTTTAGGAGGCTTAATACCATCATACAGGCTCATTTTGCCGTCTGATTGAATCGTTACGCCCTGAACCACGTTGCCGTTGGGAAGCTTTACATTGCCTATAGCCGTAACCTTGCCGGAAATACTTGCGTGAATGGGAGCACTCACGAATTTGTCACTGTCGCCTATAACCTGGCCTACCGCGACCTCGTCACCGACCTTGACAGTAGGTATGCACGGCGCGCCGATGTGCTGCTGCATGGGAAGTACAATCTTTGAGGGTACGGGCATACGGACAACTTCTTTTTCCGCCGTGTCTTTATGGTGGCTGACCTTAACGCCTCCGCGCACCCTGACAACGGCTTTGAGAACTCCGCTGACTTTGATTCTGCTCATTTATTCAACCCCTTATCAGTTTTTGTTTTCATTATTGATTTTGTCTGCTTTTCAAGTACTGGCATGACATATTTCAGCACAGTACCCGTTAAAAATCCGGTAAGCATTGCCGCGAGCAGCAGGAACGGTCCGTAGCTTATGAAAAGCCCCGATGTACCTGAAATTACGGACGCGGCGCACAGCTGACCTGCGTTATGACAAACGGCACAGATTATACCTATACCGATATATCCGAATTTACTGTTTTTCGCTCTCATTAAAAGCAATGCGGCGGCGGTGCTTAATATGCCGCCCGAAAGGCTCATTAAAAACGCCGTTAATCCTCTTGTAATCCCCGCGAAAAGAGCCTTGATAAGCGTTATTACGAATGTCTGCACAATGCCCAGCGTTGCTGCCGAGAACATTACAACAATATTTGAAAATCCCGGTTTTGCTCCGGGGGGAAAGCCCGCTATTGCCGGAATCAGACTTTCAAGAAATGAAAGCGCAAGAGCCTGCGCGCTGAGAACACCCGTAAGAGCTATTGATTTTGTTATATTTTTACCGCTCATATCTGCTACCTTATACTATTATTTAATAGGTAATAACATCGGGCGCGTTTTTATTTTTCGCTCCCTTTACGCTGACGACAACCTTTGCCGGCAGACATACAGCCATGTCACCGTCTGAGTCAAGCCAGCCGCAGTTTACGCACAGCTTATCGGGACATTCGGCATCTGAAACACATATACGCCCCTTTTCCGCGGTTATCGTAACAGCAGGCGAGGTGTCTGTTTTAAATTCATAAAAACCGTTTACCTCATCAAGTTCTACTGTTTTTATTATATTGCCGTCAACGGAAATTTCCGCTTCAAGAGCCTTACCGCCTATAAAATGCGGAATAAGCAGAATTATTGTAATCGCGCTGACTGCCATGATAATAAGCAGATCATTTCGTTCAAATAGTTTTTTCATAGCTGTTCTGTTTTAAAGCTGTTGTCTGTAAGCTCAAAATTATTCTTAAGTCCGTCTGTGACGGCAATGGTTTTATCGTTGAAAATAAACACCGCCTCGGCGTTGTACTGCTTAAGAAGCTCCTGCGAACCCCGATATCCCAGAACAAAGCAGGCGGTTGAAAGAGCGTCGCTTTGAAGCCCTGAATCGCAGATGACGGTAACACTTCTCAGATTGCTGCTGACGGGATATCCCGTTGTGGGGTCTATAATGTGGTGATATTTTTTGCCGTCTTTTTCAAAAAATCTTTCATAATCGCCGCTGGTGGAAACGCATTTGTTTTTTATTTTAACAGTGCCGATGTGTTTTGTGTCATCATCGGGGTTGATTATTCCGACGGTGACTTTTTTTCCGTATACAAGTACGCTTCCGCCGACTGAGATTATCGCGCTTTTTACGCCGTAATTTTCAAGTACAGGCTTTGCGCAGTCGCAGGCGATTCCCTTGCCCACAGCACCTAAATCAACAAACTGACCTTTCGCGGTCTTTACGCCGGTGCTGTTAAAAATGAGCGATGAATAACCGACACTTTCAAGAGCCTTTTTTATATCTTCTTTCGCGGGAACCGTGCCGGATTCGCCGTCAAAATTCCACAGTCTTGTCACTTTGCCTATTGTAATATCAAAAGCTCCGCCGCATTTTCCGCTTATGTCAACGCAGTCGGCAATCCATCTTGAAGTATCTCTTGAAACAGATACAAGCTCCCCGCCTGAGCTGTTTATTCTGTAAACATCTGAACCCTCGGTACGCCACGAAAGGCAGGCGGTTTCGATGCCGCTTATTGTCTGCCGGATTTCATCTTCCGCCTTGTCGGAATTCCTGCCTGAGATTTCTGATTTTACAACTGTTCCCATGGCGACATAAGTCTTTTCGGTTTTATGCAGATTCACAAAAAAGTCGGCGGCAATTATTCCGAGAATAAGCACAGCGCACAGGATAACCGCAACGGTTTTTTTCATAAATTTTCACCCATACAAATTATTCACCTTATTCTACAACGTTTGAGCTTATTATTCAATAGATTCAGCACAAGTTAAAAAATTAACAATAAAGGGACTGCGGAACACCGCATATAAACAGCCGTTCTTATGCTTTTATAAATATGCCCTCGTATCTCGGTTAGGACAGTGAGTTTATGCGCTGCTATAAAAAAGAGCGAACCGCAGCGACCAAAGCAAAGCGGTTCGTTCTTCACAGAATAACACATAAGGTGAGCCTGATGTGAAGTTGAATATTCGGTACATGCGGCTCGGTGTTACGCTCAGAGAGTTTTTTCGGATTGTAAATCAATAAAAGCTGTACATTCCGCCGCGTGTGATTTCGGAAATTTCGCCGTTATCATTTACGGATACAGTATAATATGAGTTGTCGTCAATTTCAAGAATTTTAACGATTTCCGTGAAATTCCCGCAGTCCTTGGCAATCGGAACGGTCATTTCGCCTGTTCTGAGCGTTACACCCTCATTTTCGTTTCCCTGTTCCTCAGTTTTCTCAATATTATACTTTTTCATAAATTTTTCACGTTGTTTTTCAGTTTCAAATGAAAGAACGAAGTCCGCTGTGAGATACCATTTATTTGCGGGTGTGTCAAGATAGCTGAATTTATGATTACCGAAAACAAACTCGGGCTTGATTGTGAGCGCGGAATCTTTGAGAATTTCCGTGTTAACCTCAGGCTCTTCACTGTGGCGCAGATATTTAACATAGCTGTCTGTCTCAAATTTACCTTTTTCCTCCTCCCATGAGCTGAAGATATGATAACCCTCGTCATCACAGTACAAAGCGTAGGTGGGAATCCATTTGTCAAAATATTCATAGCAGATTTGAGAGTCAAGAACGGGAATATCCTGCGATTTGGCGCAAACATATACTGATTCGGCACCGAAAGGCTTATCCTTGTTAAGATTCGAAAAGCTGATGTGATAATAATCACTGTCAACCGTTACCGAATCATAGCCCTCATTGTAATAATTGCAGACAATATCATTGCCTGACGCGGACTTTGTGTGATATTTAAAAAATTTTTCACCGTAGCCCTCGCCCGATTCATAAACGATGTTGCCGTCAGCATCTTTATAAATAATATCAGTTGTGGAGTCCTCTTCATTTTCTGTCGTTTCTTTTGTAAGACCGTTCGTGTCCATTTTCATGGTGAGGTCAACATTTTTTATGTCCTTGAAGATTTCCTCAACGCTCATTGTTTCGGAAAACCTGCCGAGGATTTTTTCGTCTCCGCCGACCTCATATTTTTCATCTGAACCGCAGGCGGCAAGAGAAAACAACATAACCGCAGTGATCAGCAATGAAATAATCTTTTTCATAAACTTTACCTCTTTCATATTGATATCAGCCGTTGCTTATTTCGTAGTCTACAATTTCGTCGTTGTCTGCTAAGATAATAACATGAGCTTTTTTCGGTGTTTTCAGCTCATTTAACGGTTTATCGGAATTTCTTTTCTCCGCGCGAGGAGATTTTTTATCGGAGCCTGATTCAGACTTCTTCTGATAAACAATACTTATTATGCTGACAGCAACAGGCAAACATGCTGTTGAGGTTATCATAAGCCATTCGCAGCTTGCCGCAAAGCTTATCATCATCACAATAAATACCAAAGCTACCGTGAAAATAATTTTTCTTTCTAAATTCGAACTCATAATATGCCTCTTTTCTCAGTTGTCTGTCTGTGGAAAAAGAATAGCACAAATTCGGATAAAAATATCTCAAACGGTACGAATAAAGGCAAAAAGGGTACGAAAGCATCATTTTAAAGGATTCGCGGTGAAAATAAACTTTTCCGGGAGCTTTACAATCATGCAGTCACATTTTTCACCGATGCACACGATCCCACGTCGGCGGAGCTGTTACGCGGTGCGGATAAATTTTTTATTTTTCCGTTATAGTGAGCTTTTTGTGTATACCGGTGAGTGTGAAGATGTTCATAACCTCAGGACATACATTGATGATGGAAAATTTCGCGCCGAGTTCCGTTAATTTTCTGTGGCACGACACAATCTGACGCAGCCCCGAGGAGGAGATATATTCCACACACTCAAAGTCAAGAGTAAGATTTTCGGCTTTTTCTATTTTCTCCACTTCATCGCCCAGCAGGGGAGATGACAGAGTGTCAAGCCACCCGTCGAGCTTAATTGTAATGCTTCCGTTATCGTTTACTGTTGTAATTTTCATTGATTTTCCTCCTCGAAAAATTTTGTAAGAGTTAATATATTTTTATTGTTTACGTATTCATATTTCGCGTCGTCAACATAAGATATCGCTATAAATCTGCCGAGACCGCCTATCTGAGTGTCAATATCATAATCGTTGACGCTGACCTCCTGCAGCGGGTCAAAAGGCTGACCGCCGTCTTCAAATGTTATTAC
>JAZLLB010000132.1:0-13940 GCA_045597925.1 Acutalibacteraceae bacterium | reverse complement strand
GGTGCGTACCAACGTGATTCCCAGTTTTTTATAACACCGATTCTTAAACCGGTGGGATTAATTTTCTGGCCCATTTGTAAACCTCCTCCTTGCTTATTCTGCTTCTTTAAGCACCATGGTTATGTGCGAAGTCTTTTTGTTGATTCTGTATGCACGACCCTGTGCTCTGGGTCTGATTCTCTTAAGAGTGGGACCCTGGCATACGAAGCACTCTGCAACGTAGAGTCTTGATACATCCATGTCTTTGTTGTTTTCCGCATTTGCAATAGCTGATTTGAGGAGCTTTGCGAGCGGCTCACACGCGGCCTTCGGCGTGTGCTTAAGAATAGCTGCTGCTTCTTCAACAGGCTTATTTCTGATAAGGTCGAGAACGATCTGAACCTTTCTGGGCGCTATGCGAACATAGGTAACTTTCGCTGTTGCTTCCATTTTATTACACACTCCTTTGCCGATTATTTACCGTTATTTGATGTTTTTGAACCTGCATGACCTCTGAAAGTTCTTGTAGGTGCAAATTCGCCTAACTTATGTCCAACCATGTCCTCTGTTACATATACGGGAACGTGTTTGCGTCCGTCATGAACAGCAAATGTGTGGCCGACAAAGTCAGGGAAGATTGTGGAGCTACGGCTCCAAGTTTTAAGGACTATTTTTTCACCCTTCTCATTCATCTCGATTACTTTCTTAAGCAGCTCGGGACGAACATAAGGGCCTTTCTTTATGCTTCTGCCCATTATCTTTATCTCCTTTCGACTTATTTGCCGTTACGACGTTTAACAATAAGTTTGTCTGATGCTTTTTTGGTGTTTCTGGTCTTGTAACCAAGAGCGGGTTTGCCCCAAGGTGTAACAGGACCTGGACGACCGATGGGAGCCTTACCTTCACCACCACCGTGAGGATGGTCGTTGGGGTTCATTACAGAACCACGAACTGTAGGTCTCCAACCCATATGACGTTTACGACCAGCTTTACCGATCTTAACGTTTTCATGGTCAGTGTTGCCAACAACACCGATTGTTGCCATACAACCGTTAGGTACGTTTCTGAGTTCGCCTGAAGGAAGACGAAGAAGAGCGTATGCACCCTCTTTAGCCATAAGCTGAGCTGCGTTACCAGCTGCACGAGCAAGCTGACCGCCACGGCCGGGATAAAGCTCTACGTTATGAACGAAAGTACCTGTGGGGATGTTGGTGAGGGGTAATGCGTTACCGGGCTTAATATCAGCGTCGGGACCTGCCATTACTTTATCGCCAACTTTAAGACCTGCGGGAGCGATGATGTATCTCTTCTCGCCGTCTTCATACTTAAGAAGAGCAATGTGAGCTGATCTGTTAGGATCGTACTCAATTGTTGCAACCTCAGCTGCAACGCCGAACTTATCTCTCTTGAAGTCGATAATACGGTATTTTCTGCGATTTGCGCCGCCACGATGGCGAACTGTGATTCTGCCGTAGCTGTTACGGCCGGATTTGTTGCTTACTGGAACAAGAAGGCTTCTTTCAGGAGCAACCTTAGAAAGTTCTGAATAATCTGTAGTCGACATATTACGACGAGCGTTTGTAGTCGGCTTATAGAACTTAATCGACATTTTGTCCACACTCCTTTTCAAGTGATTTGAGCGGCTTAGCGGAGATGTCAAACTCCATACATTACCGCTTCAGTTTATCGGTTCGATTACATCATGCCGTCAAAGAACTCAATTGTCTTTGATTCTTCGGTAAGAGTAACGATTGCCTTTTTCCATGATGCTGTATAACCCTGTGATACGCCCTGTCTGCGGAGCTTGCCAAGGCAGTTGATTGTGTTGACCTTAGCAACCTTAATGTCGCCGGGCTTTGATGAGAAGAGGTTCTCAACAGCCTTCGCGATTTCAATCTTGTTAGCGTCTTTAGCTACTGCGAAAGTGTATTTCTTTTCAGCAGTATTCATCATGCTTTCTTCTGTAATGATAGGACGGAGGATTATATCCTGTGCTGCTTTACTCATGCAAATACCTCCTCAAGTTTTGCAACGGCATCTTTGAGAACTACGATTGTGTCGCAGTTGAGAATGTCGTATACATTAACTGTGTTTACGATGTCAACCTTAACGCCTGCGATGTTGCGTGCGCTTCTGTAAACAACGTCATTCTTTTCAGGAAGAACGAAGAGAACCTTCTTACCTGTTTCAAGAGCCTTAAGAACGCTTACAACGTCTTTCGTCTTGATTGCTTCAAGCTTAAGATCGTCAAGAACTATCATTTCTTCAGCAGCTACCTTTGATGAGAGTGCTGATCTCATAGCGAGCTTCTTAACTTTCTTGTTGATGTCGAAGCCGTATTCACGAGGCTTGGGGCCGTGAGAGATACCGCCGTGTATCCACTGTGTAGCTCTTGTTGAGCCCTGACGGGCGCGGCCTGTGCCCTTCTGTCTCCAAGGCTTTTTGCCGCCGCCGCTGACTTCGGAACGAGTTTTGGTGGACTGAGTGCCCTGGCGCTGGTTTGCGAGATAGTTAACTACGCAAAGGTGCATAGCCGATGTGTTAGGCTCAATGCCGAACACTGCTTCTGCAAGCTCAATATCGGAAACCTTGTTTCCTTTCATGTCAAATACTGAACAATTAGGCATAATTCAAACTCCTTCCTTAAGCTTTTTTGGCGTCTGCGATAACAACGATTCCGCCCTTGGGTCCGGGAACGGCGCCCTTGATAGCGATGAGGTTGTTTTCTGCGTCAACCTTGGCAACTGTTAAATTCTGGATTGTAACGCGTTCCGCACCGAGATGACCCGCGAGTTTCTTTCCCTTATAAACTCTTGAGGGGTCGGAGCAAGCGCCCAATGAACCTGCGTGTCTTGCAACAGGACCGGTACCGTGTGACTCTTTAAGTCTTGAGAAGTTCCAGCGTTTGATGGAACCTGCTGTACCTTTACCTTTGCTTGTGCCGATAACGTCAATTTTGTCGCCCGCTGCGAAAACGTCAGCTTTAAGAATGTCGCCTACGTTGAGAGCATCGATGTCGTCAAAGCGGAACTCTTTGAGAACCTTCTTGGGAGCAACATCACCCTTTGCGAAGTGACCCTTCATGGGCTTGTTGACACGCTGCGCTTTCTGGTCGCCGTAACCCATCTGAACTGCCTTGTAGCCGTCATTCTCAACAGTCTTCTTCTGAACGACTGCGCAGGGACCGGCTTCAACAACTGTAACGGGGATTACGTTACCTTTTTCGTCGAAAATCTGTGTCATGCCGATTTTCTTGCCGATAAGACCTTTTTTCATAATATTTTCCTCCTTATAGGTTATTGGTTGGCTCTGCCAACTTGACCTGCGGCGCTAACCGAATTAAAGTTTAATTTCGATTTCTACGCCTGCGGGAAGCTCAAGACCTTTCAGAGCGTCAACGGTCTTAGCAGACGGTCTGATAATGTCGATAAGCCTTTTGTGTGTGCGCTGTTCAAACTGTTCACGGGAATCCTTATACTTATGAACTGCGCGAAGGATTGTAACGACCTCTTTCTCGGTGGGAAGCGGAACAGGACCCGAAACCTGTGCGCCTGTGCGCTTTGCGGTTTCAACAATCTTTTCTGCTGCCTTGTCAACGATGCTGTGATCGTAACCCTTGAGTCTGATTCTGATTTTTCCCTTAACTGCCATTGTTTTGCCTCCTTAATAATTGGCGGGCATCGTTTTGAGCTTTTCATACAACGCTACCGGGCGTTTCAGCCTTTCGCATTTAAAAACCGGAATGGGTTGGTTCCGGGTAGTGTGCATTTCTCAAAACGCACGAGTACATACGGTGCCTGCAAGGGAAGTAAGCACTGAAATGTACAGGATATTCTTGCGCCCGGTTTAAAATCGGACATACTCCGCGAGAGTTCCCAACTTCTATGAGTTGCCACATCTCACATCAACGCATATCTACACACCATACTACATAATAATATAGCGTACTGTAGTAATATACCACAGCACGCCTGCAATGTCAAGGATTATTTTGAATTTTTTTGTAATTTTTTACGAATTTTCAAATTTATTTTTGTAAGATTTTTCTGAAGCGTTTTTTGCACTGATTGCGCAAAAACTCACCCCGCAACACGTATATACAAATGTATACTAATCACTGACGAAATTTAATGGGTTTCGCGGGATTTCCCACTGCTGTGCAGTTATCCGGAATATCTCTTATCACAACCGAACCGGCTCCGACAATCGCGTTTTTGCCGATTATCTTTTCCTGAATTGCCTGCATGCCGGTTCCGAGTTCAGCTCCCGCTCCCACAACCGTAAATCCTGACACTGTTGCGTTCGGATAAAAAGTAACAAAGTCGTTCACAACCGTATCATGACCTATTGTGCAGCCCGAGGTAATCAGAACATGGTCACCTATTCTGACATTCACGGTAATAATCGTGTGCATGCAGATTATTGTTCCCTCACCGATTGTAACATAGTCCGATTTTTCAACAGTCGGGTCAATAAGCGTCGCGAATTTTCTTTCGGGGAATTCCGCTTTAATTTTTTCTATTATGTGCTTTCTGACCCGTGTGTTTGCTATAGCGCACACAACATATGCATCAGGGTAGTTTTTTATATCCGCAATTCCGCCAACAACATTATACCCCACCATTTCTTTCCCTCTGATTTCGGGATTGTCATCAATGAAACCAAGAACATTCCACTGCGGAGCAACGGCATTTATCCTTTCCGCAAGCCATGTAACATCTCTGCCCATTCCGCCTGCGCCGATTATAAGCAAACCTTTCATTTTATTCACCGCTTCAGAAACAGCTCTTTACGATTTCAATAATCATATCCTGCTGTTCGGGTGTAATTTTATTATCGCTGGGAAGGCACAAACCTCTCGCGAAAATATCAGCTCCGACATCTTCGCCGTCAAGCTTTACAAATTTGTTCATATGATAAATGGGCTGCATATGCATGGGCTTCCATATAGGTCTGCCCTCCGCATTGTATTCTGCCAGCTTTTCAAGAATTTCCGTCGGGCAGGTTTTGCCAGCTTCTTTTTTATAAAGAGCTTCACTGTCACTTCTTACCTGACTGCACATAGTGCCTTTATCAACAAGCATACAGCTAAGCCAGAAATTCGGTTCCTCAACACTTTCGATATAAGGATTCATTGTGACAGGAAGGTTCTTAAAGCCTTCTTTGTATCTCATATATATAGCTTTCTTCTGTGCGATATGCTCCTGAAGATGAATCATCTGCCCTCTGCCGATACCTGCAAGCACATTTGAAAGACGATAGTTATAGCCAAGCTCCTCATGCTGATACCACGGCGCGCTTTCACGGCTCTGCGTTGACCATTTTCTGGCTTTGTCAGCAGCGTCTTTATCATCCGTAAGAAGCATTCCGCCGCCTGACGTGGTAATAATCTTATTGCCGTTGAAGCTTATGGCGTTGAACTGACCGAATGAACCGGTCTGCCTGCCCTTGTATTTCGCGCCGAGAGATTCAGCGGCATCTTCAATAAGAACAGCACCATAAGCATCGCAGATATCTTTGATTTCATCAAGTTTTGCCGGAACTCCGTAAAGATTCGCGACAATAACAGTCTTAACATCAGGATAAAGCTCAAAGCCTTTTTTCAGAGCTTCCGGGCTCATGTTCCATGTGTCACGTTCAGTGTCAATGAAAATCAGCTCCGCTTTTTCATAAACAGCCGGATTAACCGTTGCGGCAAACGTCATATCTGAGCAGAAAACCCTGTCGCCCGGTTTGACACCGGCGAGCTTGACAGCGAGATGAAGTGCCGCCGTGCCTGCTGAAAGGGCAACGGAATATTTGCAGCCGACCATGTCGCAGATACCTTTTTCAAGCTGATTGAGATTCTCGCCAACGGTAGAAACCCAGTTTGTATCAAAGGCCTCTTTAACATATTTCTGTTCATCACCGTGCATTGTGGGTGACGAAAGCCAGATTTTTTTATCGAATTTTTTCAATTCCATAAATAAAACGCCTCTTTATCATCATTCATCTTTTTTAACATTATCTTTTTCAATAATAAGATTTGAAGAATCAACTGCGTTTCTTCCGCCATAGCCGTAGCCGCCGTAGCCGCCATAACCACCATAACCGCCGTAGCCGCCATAGCCTTTTCCGTAACCGCCGCCATAGCCGTATCCGCCGTAGCCACCGTATCCGCCGTAGCCACCATAACCGCCGTAGCTGCCGTATCCGTATCCTGACGAGTAGCCGTAGCCACCGTAACCGCCATAGCCGCCGTAACCGCCGTAGCTCTTCTTCTTTCTTCCGTAGCCATATTTGCCGCCTCTGCGGTAATAGCCTTTTTTCTTATAATAGCGGTTGTTTTCTTCGCCTGAGCTCATGGTAAGTATTGTACCGATGATTTCTATGCCGGAACCTCTGATTTCATCAAGGGTTCTGTTTACTTCATTTGTCTTTGCATAGTCGCGTCTTACACAGTAAATAATACCGTCTGTAAGAGGAGCAATAACCAAACTGTCCGTAACAACATGTGAAGGCGGAGAGTCGATGATGATGTAGTCAAACTCTTTCTTTGCCTGGTCAAGAATATTGCGAACCTTTTCAGCGTCAAGAACTTCAGTTGACTTAAGCGAAACACCGCCGGTAGGCAAAACGAATATACCGAGAGATTTTATGAATTTAACCGAATCAACATATGTTGACGTACCTTTGATAATGGGAATAAGACCGTATCTTGTATCGCTCTTAACACCTACAGCTCTGAGAATCGCGGGCTTTCTGAAGTCGCAGTCGATAAGCAGAACGGACTTGCCCTTCTGTGCCAGAGCACAGGCGATATTTGTCGAAACGGTGGTCTTTCCTTCGTCTTCATAAGTACTTGTGATAACGAAGCACTTATATCCCTTTTCAGTGTGTACATTTTCGAGCTTGGTTCTTATCGCCTTAAAGCTTTCAATGAACGAGAAGTTTACCTTCTTTTCGTCCGTTATCAGCAACGCGCCTGAAGGTACTTTCTTTTTCATGAAAAGACCTGTCGGCTTTTCAATAATCGGAATAGCTCCGAGAACCTTTGTATGTGTAAGGTTCTTGAGTTCGTCCATATCCATAATCGTGTCTGTAACCAGAACGGAACAGAATACTATGATAACAACAAGTGCTGCACCGATAATGAATCCGTAAAGGGCGCTCGTAACAGAATTTGAGGAAGAATCCGAATAAGGCGCCGAAGGCTCTTTAATAACATCAATGCTCAATGAAGTGTCAAAGCCCTGAACATACTCGGGAAATTCCTGAATAACGATATCAATCGTTCTTTCGCAGAAGCTGCTGTCTGTACTGTTTACACTGAGTACGAAGAAACCCTGCAAACCGCCGGAAACAGTGCCGACGTTCAATGTGCTTCTGATAAAACTCTCGGAATAAACAGTCGCAAGCCCCTGCGCATCAAGAGCATCCTTGATTTTTTTGACCATTTTGTCGCTTTGCAAAAGGAACTGATATCGATCAACCACGCCTTCCGTGTAGAATGTCTTTTGCTTTACAACAGTAGTTTCAGACTCGCCTGTTTCTGTATAGTCTGTAACTCTTACATAGTTAGTTGTCATAAACGCGAGAGTCGCGTTGGCGGTGTATGTCTTAACATACGTAGACTCCGCGATAATATATCCTCCCGCCGCAAAAATAACGCCTACAAGAAGCACTGCCCACAATTTGCTGACAATGCTTTTTATAAGCCTGACAATATCAACGGACGAGCCGTCTTCATATATATTATGAGGCATCTGTTCAAAATTTTCATTTGCCATTCATATCAGCTCCTATAATTAATGGAATCACTTAATTATATCAAAAATATAATAAGCTGTCAATAAACTCTGCGCTTTTCAAGTCTTAAAAAATGATTGCGCTGAATACTTTTATCGTCTAACACCAGCTCCGCATTCAACACAAGCATTTTATGCATAAGTCTACCGTCAATATCCGGAGGAAAAGCCCCGAGCATATCGGAAATATCATTAGGTCTGTGACGGACAGAATGGGCATCTGTCGCAATAAAATACGCGGCTCCTTTATACGCCATTTCATACGCAAGCTCAAATTCCTCTCTGCCGTCCCTGCTGGCGAGGCTGCCCGCATTTATCTGAAACAGAACCCCTCTTGAAAAAAGCTCGTTCACAGCATTGTAATCTCTTTGAAAATATTCGTATCTCTCAGGATGAGCTATAATAGGAACAAGATCCATTTTATATATCTCATCTATATATTCCATAATATTTCTCAATGTGTTGCCGTAAAAATCGAACTCAACCAGAAGATATCTCGAATTATTTATTGTAAGCCTTCTGAGATTCTGGGAATAAAAAATGTCGTCATCAACAAACACCTCCGCGCCCGGATAAATCTCCTGCTCAATATTGTTAAGCTCAATATTTCTCTTAAGTATTCTTATTTTTTCATCTCTGCGTGCTATAAAATTATCAATGTCACCCAGCGCATTGAAATGAGGTGTTACAACTGTTTTTTTTATGTGATTGCTTCTGCCCAGAGAGCAAAGCTTTAATGACTCCTCATAGCTTTTCGCTCCGTCGTCCATTTCAGGCAAGATATGTGTATGAATATCAATCAAAAACTTTCACCCTCCTTAAGCATTGAATATGTCCTCAACGCAAACCCCTGCGCAGCGGGAACAACAATTGATGCGGCCGAATAAAAGCCCACTCCGATTGTATCTCCCTGAGAATAATCAACCGTGCCGTCTTTTCTGGTCACCGAGAAAATAAATTTAATCGCCTTAACCGCCGCCGATGTATATTCTGAGTTTCCTGTTACTTTGCCTGCGTAAGCAAGAAAATAAGCAGTCATTGCCGTGGCTGAGCTGTCCTCTCCGGAATGGTGAAGTACGTTTCTGTCTACAGCTCCGTTGCTGTGCAAAAATCCGGTTATACTTTTCGCGAAGTCCTCAATCATGCTTAGAAGCATTGCTTTTTCATTGTCGTATCCATCAAACCGGCTCAGCTGAATATGACAATCCGCAAGACCGGACGCCCACCAGCCGCAGCCTCTGCCCCAGCCGTAAATACCCAAGGGAGCGCCGCTTTTTTCGTTGTAGCAGTGGGCAGGAAGCCCCAGCTCCTTATGAAAGCCTTTCTCTTTATAATCTTTTATTGCTTTCAGCGCGGCATTCAACGCTTCTGTATTTCCGTATTCACAAGCATATCTTATGAGGAACGGACACGCAAGACCGATTGTATCAACAAAAAAAATCTTGTCGTCATTATTATACGGTATTCCGCCCGTTCGTCTGTATTTTTTTAACAGCGTTTCCGCAGTGCTGTCCATAAACGGTTTGATTTTGTCTTTATCAGTTCTTTCATTGCAGATTACCGCAAACGCCAGCATCGCGGTATCAACTCTGTCGGATTCAAAAGTGCCGCTCTGCGACAGAGCTTTTTGTATAAATCTGTCTGCCGTCTCCGGGCTTGTTTCATTAATCGCAAGAAGCAATGAAGCCTCCTGCCAGTGACGTATTGCGTCAACCTTATAATCGCCTTTGACATAATCAATAAATTTCAGTCGGTTTCCTGCGTTTTTAGGAACAGCAGGAACACCGTTATCAAGCCATTTTTCTGCAGTTTTATTTACGTAGAAAAACCAGCTTTCCGGATTAGTATAAGTACCTATTCCTCTTCTGCACAGCATATCCGAAACCGCCGGAATAATATCAAACCCCGCAATAACAAGCAACGCTGAAAAAATACCAACCAATAATATAACAATAAACTCCATTTGCTTCACCTTAAAGCTTCATCAGCTGGATTCCCGCACTCATTGCGCTTTTTAGCTTCTCGGGTACAACCGATTTCAGCTGAGATTTTATTTCATCTTCCTGCCTGATAAGCTGTATAAATTCATCTTCAAGCATTTTTGATGAATGAAGCTCCGAGGCATCGACAACAAACTTTTCCTCACCGAAAAGATCCTTTGATATTCCCCTTGACTTTACACTGTAGCCCAGCACAATTGTAGGCACACCGTTTGAATACGCCGCGATTGTAGCATGAGTTCTTGCACCGATAAAGAATCTTAACCTTGCGATATACCCCTTATACTGCATAGCGTTGAGAGAACCGGGGATCCTGATAATTCTTCTGGGCGCGTTTATTTTATTGCAAATTTCATCAAGAATATCGCAGTCATTGTTGCCTTCCTCTGTAACATGAGGAACGAGCGCAATCTGAAGTGTCGTATCTGTAATAACAAATTTAAGAAAATTTACGCATGCATCAACTATTTCAGGATTTTTATTTGTAACCAGCGGGCTTAAATTAAATCCCATTGTATTCCCCGGCTCAAAGCCGTCCGGAAGGGGCAAATCCTCTCTCTCCATACAGAAAGCAGGATCCGCAAATATAAACAACCGTTCAGGCTCAACAAATTCGCTGAGTATTGAATATGTAAGCGGTTCTCTTGTAAATACAGCATCAAAATTTTTAAATCCTCTGATTTTCTCTGCCGAAAGATCCTCTCTGCCGACTGACGCGCCCCAAAGCACAGTCTTCTTTCCATGTTTATGAAGCTGAGCGGTAATTTCTCTCACGGAGGCATTGTCGCCGTAGCAATATGTGTCTCCTCCTATTGAAAGGCAGATATCGCAGTCCCCGCCCTGTTCAATTACAGGCGAATACATTTTTTTAAGCGCGTACCTTTCACTGCCGAGCAGCTTAATGCTGAATGCCGAAATCAGATTCTCAAAAGAAGAAAGCTCTCTTGCCTTCATATTGCCCGTTTCAACACCGAAATGCAAATCGGTTTCGGGGCGATATGAAGCTAACTTAAAAGAAGCGTTCTTATCAGCTCTTGAAATAATATTTGTTGTGCCTCTTATTATCGCTTCACAGCCTCTGTTAAGACTGCCTGAATGATCAAACAAAAAATATTTCATACTTATCCTTCATCACTTACGAATTTATCATATCTGAGCTTTTTAATTATTGACGCAAAAGGATAAACGGCCGTGCAGGCAACTTTACAGCAAAACGGCTCCATATCCGAGAGCATCTCTTTAAGCTTTTTGCCAATTGATTTTCCGTAATAGCACATCTTCATTGCGTCTTTATATTTGTCCTTTTCAGCACTGTCGTTTATTACTGACTGCATCCAGTAATAATTAGTAACATATCCTTGTTTTACATGATTCTTATACCATGTTGTCATTAAAGAATCAGACTCGTTTTTATAATAATATCTCACAAATTCATTTGTGTAATACTGCTTATATTTTTTATCAAGCTTATTCCACACAACACATTCCGTGATAAAATTGGTTCCCTCTGGTTCGGGGAACGGAAACTCCTTGAGCTTTGAGGTTTTAATACAGCTGAACTTTTCGCCCGGACACGTTGCCGCAATCTCACGGGGATTTTCCGCTTCATTTATATCATCGGGGAAAGGCGCGCTCTCAGGTTTATTTGAATCCGCATCAAGACATCTTCCGACAACGCTCCAGTATTCATCCTTTCGGCTTTCATCTATTGAATCCCAGCTTTTAATAAAATACTCGATTGTTTTGGGTAAAATAGCATCATCCGAATCAAGTATAATCATATACTCACTGTCGGTAAGATAATTCGCCCAATTTGCCGCCGTATGCTTTCCGCCGTTCTTTTTGTAATAATACCGTATGTTAAAGTCCGCTTTTTCTCTGTAAATCTTCAGCAAATCCGAAATATCCTCAGATGAGCCGTCATCAATTATCATCCATTCAAAGTCCTTGTATGTCTGTAAAAGCAAGCTGTCAAACACACGGTCAATAGTTCTTCTTCTGTTATAAAACGGGGTGAAGACCGTCACCGTTACAGGATATTTCAGCCTTTCCGCTTCATCGTATTCGGGAACGAATACCTCTTTAGCTTTTAATTTACCACTGTTTTTGTTCAGCTTATTATATATTTCGGTTCTGATTTGTTTGTTTTTAAAGAATCGGTATATTCCCCCGGCATTTTTGCTGACGAGCTTTTTTGAAATGATTTTATCCGTTCCGTCTTTGAAACAATCTGAAGCATCAAGAGCTTTAATTACAGACATTATTTTTTCATCTTCAAATGCCGTTTTTAATGTTTTACAGAATGAACTTTTTGAACATTCGTTATACGCAAGACCTATGCAGCCGATAAACTGCGCCGCTAGACGTTTTTTGTATTTCGATTCAACATAATCCATGTCTAAATTAAAATTTTTATAGAAATCAAGTACATAGTAATAATCATCAAGCAGTGTATAAAAATAATCACTTCTTTCGCTGTGAATTGCGCCTGACTGAACGTACCTGTAATAATATCCGTCTTCCGGAATGTAGAAAGCTGTTTTGCATGAATTTAAAAAGTTTAAAACAAAGGCCTTATCTTCTCCGTATTTTTTTCCGTTCAAAAACTTTATTTCATTATCAATGATAATGTCTCTTTTCATGACCTTGTTCCAAACCGAATTCATTGAAGAATCATGAAGCATGAAATCGACTATATCTTTTTTTATATAATCCTCATTCAGCAATGAATTTTTGGGAAACGGATACTTAATATAATTATTAAAACCGCTGTATTCGTGAACAAAATTGAAGAACACCATATCCGGCTTTTCTTTCATTATTGACTCTGTAACCTTTGAAATAATTCCTTTATACAAGAAATCATCCGCGTCAACAAATAAAATATATTCGCCGCGGCTTAACTCAATGCCTTTGTTTCTCGCCGCGCTGACACCGCTGTTTTCCTGCCTTACATATATTACATTTTCAAAGCGTTCCGAATACATACCGCAGATTGCCGATGAAACATCCGTTGAACCGTCATCAACAAGAACAAGCTCAATGTTTTCAAAGCCTCTCTGTGTTATGATTGAATTTACACATTCGCGCAGATATTCTTTGGCATTAAAAACAGGAACAATTACAGAAATAATCGGCTTCATAAAAGCACCTCTCTTAAAACAGCTTTCTTCCCGGGAAATACCGGTCTGAAACATAATAACTGATTCCGTATGTCAGGAAGGTCGAATAATAATAATATAAAATTACACATATAACGTAATATAATCCCCGGTCTTTTTTCTGAACACCGTTATACGCGACCCAAGTCAAAAGTATAATATAATATACGCTTGTATAAATCGCCAGTCTCGCGTATATCCAGTTATAGGTAGAAATTATATAAAATGAGGCATTAATAAATCCTATATTTATTAACACATCTCCTGCAAATCCCAACTGCCGCATTCGCGCTCTTGAAAAATATGCAATGACAACAGGAACAAGAGAAATGATTACTCGAATAAAATTTGAACCGCCTTCCGAGTTAAGCCATTCGTCCTCGGTGTATGTTGAATACGAGCTGTCTTCCATCACCACTTTAAACGCCGGCACAAGAAGGTCAAACAGCGCAAGCGCCACAAGAGTAAGAAACAGCAGCATAAACGATGATGGCTTCCACGCCTTGCGCCTCGCGAAAAAGAATATAAACAGCATTATCCATGCGCTTTCATGCATCATCCAGGCAAGCAAAACAATTACAGCGTATTTTATTGCAGCGTATTTTTTTTGCGAAAACAAATATTTAGTGCCAAGCATAACAATGCCGGTCGCGCAGTACTGCCTTATGCCGTTCATAGACAGTCCGAAATATCCCGTTGCCATAAAAAGATATATTGAGAGGTCATACGGATGAGAATATTTATAAAGAATAACAAGAACCGGAACAAGAGAAATGACAGCCGTAATAAAAATAAGATCATGAAAATCGTTTGATGTTTCTTTTACAATATCCGAAATAAAAGGATATAATACTTCGCTTCCGAAACGAAACGGAATTTTGCCGTCAGGCTGCTCCAGTTCAAAGCTGTGAATATAAAAATACGTGTCTCCCGTTTCTGTACGCAATCCCGAAAACGGGACATAAAGAACTATCGGAAGAATAAGGCTGATAATATTCGGCAACGGCTGCCCC
>JAZLLB010000131.1:0-6445 GCA_045597925.1 Acutalibacteraceae bacterium | reverse complement strand
AATAGTAGCCCTCAGTGAGACTGATGTTCATATGGAAATCGGTGAAACGTATGAGCTTCTGGCGGCGGTTCTTCCGCTCGAGGCAGAGGGTGCCGAAATAAAATGGTCGAGTGACAGCAAAGCGGCTGTTACCGTAAAAGACGGAATGCTTACGGGAATAAACACAGGTTACGCGACTGTCACGGCAAAATCCGATTACGGCAAAGTTTCGGCTGTGTGCGATGTTACGGTTGCGCTTGCCCCTGTTAAAAAAGTTAAGGCCGAAATTGTTTCCGATAAAAAAATCAGAGTTTTCTGGGAAAACGAAAGCAGTCCGGACATTTCGGGATATGAAATTTACAGAAGCGAATCACCCGTTGACGGATTTGAAAAAATCGGAGAAACAGACAGTGAAGCGTCTGAATTTATTGATAAAAAAGTTATCTGCGGGAATTACTATTATTATAAAATAAAAAGCGTAGGACTTTTTGACGATTTCAGCTCAGGACTCAGCGTCAGTGCGTCAATAAAAGCCTCGCCCGCTGCCCCGCGGATTGAATCAGTAAAACAGAACGGGTTTGCGTTTGCGGTTTCATGGAACAAAGTTGACGGAGCTGATAAGTATAATATTTATCGCTCATATATGCCCGAAAAAGGCTATTCTCTGATCGGTTCGGTCAGCGGAACAAAATTTAAAGACAGCAATATTTTCTGCGGCAGAAAATATTATTACAAGGTTTCGGCAGTAAAAGGTGATGTGCAGAGCGAATTTTCAAAACGCGGATATAGAATCGCCGGCGATATCGGTTCAGGCACAAGAACTTTTCCGTTTACATTATTTTAAAGAAAGAGTGATTGAAATGAGAAAAAACTTCGGAGCGAAAACCTATTTGTATCCCCAGCCTGTTATGATTATAGCCACCTATGACGAAAACGGAGACGCCCACGCCATGAACGCCGCGTGGGGCGGAATCTGCGGAAGCGATGAGATAATCGTCGAGCTGGGCAGCCACAAAACAACTGATAATCTCGCAATTACAAAGGCATTTACCGTTGCACTTGCCGACAGTGAACACGTTGCCGAATGTGACTATGTGGGCATCATTTCAGGCAGAAAAGAACCCGATAAAATGAAAAAAGCGGGCTTCACAACAGTTAAATCTGAATTTGTCAACGCACCCGTTATCAACGAGCTTCCGCTCTCTCTTGAATGTGAGCTTATAAGCTGCGAAAACGGAAAATATATCGGTAAAATCATCAATGTAAGCTGTGATGAAAAATTTGTCGGCGCTGACGGACTCCCCGACCTTTCAAAGTTCACGCCTATTACATTTGACCCTGTTCACCATAAATATATCGCCCTCGGCAAAGAAGTCGGTCAGGCGTTCGCAGACGGAAATAAAATTAAATAATCACAAAAAGACTATGCCGAAACGAATCAGCATAGTCTTTTAAAATTATTATTATATCGCAAGAAATTCTCTGAAAGAGCGGATATATTTTTCCGCTTTTTCTTTTGTACCGCTTTCGGCGAAAATGCGAAGCAGCGGCTCCGTACCTGAGAAACGGCAGATTACAAAATCTCCGTTTTCAAAATAAACCTTGCAGCCGTCTTCGTAGTTTACTCTTTCGATTTTTTCGCAGAACTCGGGCAGCTTTTTGTCTATCATCAGAATTTTATTGAACTCGTTTTTCTGCTCGGGAGCGAAACGCAGATTGTCCTCGACCATTTCATAATGCCCGAACTGCGCTTCAAGCTCGTCAATAATTTCCGACGGACTTTTATTTGTGACACTGACCATTTCGGCAAAAAGTGAAGCGGCATAAACCGAGTCTTTTCCGTGAATATGACCTCTTACCGTCAGACCGCCCGAGGATTCACCGCCGAGAACAGCGTCAACCTCATCGATTTTTGAGGAAATATACTTAAATCCGACGGGTACCTCATAGCATTTTTCGCCGAAAGATTCAGCGATTCTGTCAAGCATATGAGTGGTGGCAAGATTACGCACAGCGGGACCTTTCCAGCCTTTGTGCTTCACAAGATAATAATAGAGCATGCACAGAATTTCATTGGCGTTTATGTATCTGCCCGATTTATCGATAATTCCCAGTCGGTCTCCGTCACCGTCCATGGCAATACCTAAATCGTACGCGTCTTTCACAACTGTATTTTTGAGCATTACAAGCGCCTGTTCGCTGGGAGCGGGCATCTGACCGCCGAAATACGCGTCTTTATTGACGTTGATTGTGTCAATAGTGCAGCGTGCCGTGTGGAAAATTACAAGCAGCGGATACGAGCCTGAGCCGTGCATGGAGTCAAACATAACACGCAATCCGCGCTCACGCAGAGCAGCCATATCAAGCTGCGCGATAATATCGTCAAGGAATTTATTGAACGGATTTTTAAGATAAACAATCCTGCCGTCGGAAACCGCCGTATCAAAATCCGCGGACAGAGGTTCTTTGACGCTTTCAATCAGCTTTTCGAGCTTCTCTGTTGTTTCAACGGGAGCGTCTCTGCCCTCCTCAACAATCAGCTTTATGCCGTTGTAGTTCGACGGGTTATGGCTCGCGGTGATTTCGATTCCGTAATGAAGTTCCCTGTCTTTAACCGTATGCATAACCAGCGGCGTGGGTACGGAACGGTTCATGAACCACACGGTAATTCCGCCCTCAGCCAGAACCTCAGCTACCCAGCGCGCGGCGTTTTCTGAAAGAAATCTTCTGTCATAGCCCACAATAACAGGCTTATCGGTGTTGTTTTCGAGCCTTGCAAGCTCAAGAACGCCCGCCGCAACTCTGCGGATATTTTCGCATATAAAGTCTTCGCCTATTACGGCTCTCCAGCCGCCTGTTCCGAATTTAATCATTTCACGCACAACCTTTCAAGCACTGTATCAACTTCGTTTCTGAATTTGTCGATGTATATGTTTATGAACTCTTTCGGCGTTTCACCGCTTTCAACAAGAGGCATAAGGTCAAGACCGAAATTCATGCTTGTGAAATCGTCTGTATCGTGTGAAGCGAAAAATGTAGCGTTGGCGAATCGTCTGCCGATTGCCGCGTTATCGTATCTTTTGCCGCCTGCGACCTGTGAGCGGTGAACGGTAAGAAGCTCACGGGCAACCTCCGGATAAGCCGCCGTATCAAGGCATACCTTATCATCATCGGGCAGCCAGTCCAGTGCGCGCCAGACTTCAAGAGCCGTGAATTTTTCGGGTCTGAGTTCCTTGGGCATACGCTTCACAGCTTCAACCGTTCTTAAAGCGACAGCAACATGAGTTTCGTGCTTATCGGCGATATTGTGTGTGAAAAGGTACTTCGGCTTTATTTCCATCAGCAAATCGTAAATCGCTTTTACAGGCTCGTCATTTTCGGGATTCTTAACCGACTTTGACGGAAATTCCAGCTGGATTGCCGCCTGATACTTTCCGATATCCGCCGCTTTCTGCTGCTCAAGAATTCTGATTTCCTTCATCTGTTCGTCTGTGAAATCAGCGAACTCGCCTGTTCTGGGACTGCCCGCGCCGTCAGTGACAACAACTCCCGCGAAATTTTTCTCAATGCTTTCATAACATTCGGCAATGGGAGCGAACGCCATAATCTCAATATCGTCCTGATGAGCGGCAACGCAGAGATGCGTTATGCTTTCAAGAGTTTTATTATCACCCGGAAAATACGTTTTCATAGAAAATCACCCTAAATCTTTAATATAGTAAGCGTTTGTATAGGCTTTAAAGCCCTGATTATCGGTAACAACTATGCGGAACCATTCAGTATCTTCTCTGATTTCAAATTCAGCTTCATTTACACTGTCACCGTATTCCGCGTTTTTCATTTTCGCGCATCTGACATTCGGCATATAGGCAATCGAACGGACATCGCTTGTTTTGATTTTCACAACACCGTCTTCAACATAAAGAGAGCGGATTTCAGGCCCCGTATGCTTATAGTTGCCGGTTGAGGAATAGAAAATTCCGTCTTTAAGAGCCTTTGCCGCTTCGCCGTATTCCAGCTTCGGCATGGCAAGCATTATGTATCCGCCGTAGGAATCACAGTCGGGCGATAAGTCGGAATGGCGGTTATGGTTATCGTCAGTGGCGATACAGTAAATTTTTTTACCGCTGCGGAGCATATCATCGTAGCAGTGACCGTTATCGTCATCATATCCGGCGATGACACAGCCGAAGTTGACAATTTCCATGGCGTTCATGCCCTCATACGGTGAATACTGCGGATAGCTTTCACGGCTCCATGTGGGATGATTATATGTTACGAAAAAACCGTTGTCAACGCCGTTCTTTATCATATCATTTATACATTCAGCATTATATTTACGAACGTAATCCGGCTTTGATTCGTCAAACTTTATGCTGTCATCGTGCATTCTTGAGCATTTGGGCATGAATTTTGTCCTGTGATAGCATACCTGCGTATCAATATCCTTATCAAGAGCGACCAGACACATGTGGCAGGTTTTTTCGTTCGGGCCGCCGACTTCCATTTCATAGCCGTTGAGCATAAGAAAATCATCATCGGTCATGTCGTTTCGGGGAACAAAAATATCATGGTCGGTTATACAGAGAATACTGTATCCGTGAGCTTTGTAATCCTCTTTAAGCTGCTCAGGGGATTTATTCCCGTCTGACCAGTCGGAATGGCAGTGAAGATTTGCTCTGTAATACTTAATGTTCCCGTCTGACTCGGGAAGAAGAAATTTTTTCATAACGAACACCTCTTTATCCGCATTATATCATCTTTGAGAAAATGATACAATATTTAAAAGAAATTATTCTTTATTCTGACGCTTTTTCATTCTCCGCCAGTTGATAAATCCGTATGAATCATTGAAAAGGAACATCACAAAGCAGAAAATCATAGGGACATATGACGGATTTTTTATGCTTGCGAGAATCCACAGAATTATCAGCACACCGTCATTTGCCGCGTATGCCGCCGCATAGAAGGGACTGCGCAGAAACGTGAGATAAGAAGCGAGAAAGCTTGTGGTAATTGATACAGTGCTGAAAATCAGATTCGAGGTATTCAGTGCTTTAAGAACAAAATAAAATATTACCGTTACCGCCGCTGTAAGTATGAGCATTACAGCTGTCTGCTTTACGGAAAGTCCGCTGACTTCAACCTCTTTTGTCTTTTTATAAGGATGTTTTATCCACGAAATGACGCTTATTATCGCTATCGGCGACGTCATGCACAGATATGTGAGCATTTCACCGTAATATCTGAAATAAAATGAAATTATGCCGTAAAATACAGCGAACACAACCGTCAGCACCTGACCGATAACATAGCCTTTCGCAACAAATATCAGTGCCGTAACACCTATGAGCGATGCGGCAAGAGTAAGATAATCGGGTGACGGCGACAGAATAAATGACGCTGTTACAATTATCAGCGATGATATCCACAGAATTCTCTCAAATTTTGTGAGGTCACGAAAAGGATTTTTTATCTTCATATTTTCCTCCGCAAAAAAATAAACATCCGTTATACGCTTCTTCAAAGACCTAACGAAGCGCAAACGAATGCCCTGCATTCACTACCCGGCGGCAGTTTTTATTATAGTAGCATATTATGCGAAAAATATCAATAAAAATCGCAATATAAAATAATTTCCGAAAAAATAAAAAATTTTCAAAAAAAGGCTTGACAAGTACATATATGTGTGATATCATAATCGAGCAATTTACGAAACGGCGTACCGTTTCTGAGTTGGTGCTTATGACGATGAGGGTCCACCCGTTCCCATCCCGAACACGGTAGTTAAGCTCATTAGTGCCGAAGATACTTGGCGGGTAGCCGCCCGGGAAAATAGGAAGGCGCCAACACAATGAATTCAGTTGTCCAAAAGGGCGGCTGTTTTCTTTTTTTATGAAAGTATGGATTCATCAAAGTCCATACTTTTATTCAGTGAATTACATCCTATAATAAAAACTAAAAAAAGTGTTGACATTTTAATTTCTATATGTTAATATGTTAAGGCACTTGGAGAGATACCGAAGTGGTTATAACGGAACGGTCTTGAAAACCGTCGTACGGCAACGTACCGTGGGTTCGAATCCCACTCTCTCCGCCAAGGGTTCTGTCGAAAGGCAGAGCCCTGTTAAAAAGAATACGTGAGAAGACGTAACCAATGGAGAAGTACTCAAGTTGGTGACGAGGCGCCCCTGCTAAGGGCGTAGGTCGGGTAACCGGCGCGAGAGTTCGAGTCTCTCCTTCTCCGCCAGACAGGCATCTTTCGGGGTGCCTGTTTTTTTGTGCGCTTTTGCCATAAAATATGCACCTCCAAAAGTTGACAACTTTTGGAGGTGCATACTACAAATGCGCTCCCTTTTTTATTTTAGATTGATTCCGGCACGGAAATTTTAAGCATTTCGAGGACATTTTTTATAATATCCTTAACGCAGGCGCAGAGATAAATTCTTGCCTGCATTAATTTTTC
>JAZLLB010000130.1:0-1412 GCA_045597925.1 Acutalibacteraceae bacterium | reverse complement strand
TAAGGCTGACGTCCGAAGCGCCAGCCTTTTTGTATCAGTAAAGTTTTTCAAGAATTTCTTTCAGGAATTTTACCGCGTGGGCGATATCCGCCATTCTTGTTTCGCCGGCTTCTCTTTCAATTGTGAGGAAGCCGTCGTAAGCAAAGGCTTTGAGAGTTGAGATGTACTCAAAAAACGGTACGCCGCCGTCGCCGAGACGGTATTCCTTATGACTGCCGTCAGGGAGCATCATGCCGTCTTTAGCATGGGTGTGAACTATGTAATCATGAAGAACTCTGACGGAATTTACGGGATTTTCGCCTGCGCACATAAAGAGATTCGCGGGGTCAAGATTAACCTTTGCGGATTTTGTGTCTGCTTTGTCAAGAACTCCCTTAAGCGACGCCGACATTTCCGGACCTGTTTCCGTCGCGAAGCATACTCCGATTTCATCACCGTATTTTCCGAGCTTTTCAATGGAGCTGACCATGTTGAAATATTCCTCACAGTTTTCATCTTCAGGCACCTTGCCGATGTGAGTTGTGATTATATGGGTATCAAAATCAAGAGCGAGATCCATCATGGATTTTGTTCTTTTTATTTCCTCTTCGTTGTCTTTGGTTTTGAAATTCATTCCGAAATCCGCACACAGAGCTGAGAATACAAGTCCGTTGTCTTTTACAAGTTTCAGAAGTGATTTTCTGTCGTCTGCGGAAAGATTTTCAGGAGCCATTTCACCTCTGGTGACAAACGGCTGAAGTCCCTGAACGCCCATATCCTTTGCGAGAACAACAGCTTCTTTAAACGGAACCTGAAAAGAATCGGGTATAACGCCTATTTTCATCATAATTAAATTCCTCCTTAATAATGGTATGGACCTATTTTACACTATAAACAAGAAAAAATCCACCCTTAATTTTAAGAGCGGATTTTGAGGCAATAACGCGTAATAATGTGTACGGTAATGCCTTAGTTTCAGGTTACGCTCCTTTTTGCGTATCGTCTGATTTTTTCACTACCTCGGGAGCGGTGCCGTTTTCAACAGCTTCACGGTTGAAAATGACTTTTTCAATTGAGCTGTCGCCGGGAACCGCGTACATGACGGGAAGAAGAACAGCTTCCATAATTGAGCGGAGACCGCGCGCTCCGGTTTTCTTTTCGAGTGTTTTTTCCGCAATCGCCGCGAGAGCTTCGTCATCAAAAATAAGCTCAACACCGTCCATATCAAAAAGAGCCTGATACTGCTTGACAATAGCGTTTTTGGGTTCTTTCAGAATTCTTATCATATCTTCCTTGGTAAGCTGGCAGAGTGTTGTGATAACGGGGAGTCTGCCGACAAGCTCCGGAATCAGACCGTATTTTGACAAATCCTGGTGAATAACCATGCCCATAAGGTTTTCGGCTGTCATTTCAGATTTATTTTTAACCTCCGC
>JAZLLB010000129.1:0-17404 GCA_045597925.1 Acutalibacteraceae bacterium | reverse complement strand
CAACAATATATGACGCGAAATAAAGAACTTTTTCAAGATTTCTCGGTGTAACATCAAGAATAAGACCTATTCTCGAAGGGATACCCTTAAAATACCAGATGTGCGAAACAGGAGCCGCAAGCTCGATGTGACCCATTCTTTCACGGCGAACCTTGGATTTCGTAACTTCAACACCGCAGCGGTCGCAGATAATGCCCTTATGGCGCACTCTCTTGTACTTTCCGCAATGACATTCCCAGTCCTTGGTAGGTCCGAAAATACGTTCGCAGAAAAGACCGTCTTTTTCCGGCTTAAGGGTTCTGTAATTTATGGTTTCGGGTTTTGTAACCTCGCCGTAAGACCATTCACGAATCTGGTCAGGTGAGGCAAGTCCGATTTTTATTGATTCAAAGGTATTGTTTTCCAACGTAACTTCCCCTTTTCTATGAATTTAAAATGTTATGCCTGAATGATGAATTTGAGACAATGCCGCTCAATTGAGGTATGCGGACTGTCTTGTTTTATCAGTCAAAGTAATCGTCATCAAAAGATTCATCTGATTCAAACATGGAATCGTCAATTTCATCATCGAAATTTTCGTCTTCGTCAGTTTCTTCTTCAAAAATCGGATTGCCCTCTTCGTCTTCGAGGCTGTATCCCTCTGCCGATTCGGCGTCATTAACACTGACAAAAGCCTTATCATCGGGCTGAGAGAATCCAAGCTCATCGTCAAAATTCTGACGAAGGTCTATTTCCTGCTCATCGGCATCATAAACCTTAACATCAAGACCGAGAGACTGAAGCTCCTTAACAAGAACCTTGAATGACTCGGGAATACCCGGCTGAGGTACATTGTTGCCTTTAACGATCGCTTCGTAGGTTTTAACACGGCCGACAACATCGTCTGACTTAACAGTAAGAATTTCCTGAAGAGTGTAAGCCGCACCGTAAGCTTCAAGCGCCCAAACTTCCATTTCACCGAAACGCTGACCGCCGAACTGAGCTTTACCGCCCAGGGGCTGCTGCGTAACAAGTGAATACGGACCTGTTGAACGTGCGTGAATTTTATCATCAACAAGGTGATGGAGCTTGAGATAATACATAACACCGACGGTAACGGGATTATCGAACTTTCTGCCTGTACGTCCGTCTGTAAGAACTGACTTTCCGTCCTTCGCGATACGCACTTTCTCAAGAATTTCTTTATATTTTTCGTCTGCCGCTCTGTTCTCAACATAATCAACAAGCTCATCAAGAAGGAAGCCTTCCTCACCTTTTGAAGCTTCGTATTCGTCAACAAGCTGTGCAATAAACTCGTCACCGAATCTCAGATACGCAGATTTTGTGAGAAGATAACGGATATCTTCCTCATGCGCACCGTCGAATACGGGGGTCTGCACTCTCCAGCCTAAATGTCTGGCGGCAAAGCCCAGATGAACCTCAAGAACCTGACCGATATTCATTCGGGAAGGAACACCGAGGGGGTTAAGAACTATATCAAGCGGTGTGCCGTCTTCAAGGAACGGCATATCCTCCTGAGGAAGAATACGTGAAACAACGCCTTTATTTCCGTGACGACCCGCCATCTTGTCACCTACAGAAAGCTTACGCTTCTGAGCGATATAGCAGCGTACAACTTTATTTACGCCGGGGCTTAATTCGTCACTGTTTTCTTTGGTGAACACCTCAACATTGACAACAATACCGTATTCGCCATGAGGAACACGCAGTGATGTATCTCTGACTTCCTTTGCCTTTTCGCCGAAAATCGCGCGGAGAAGTCTTTCCTCGGGAGTAAGCTCGGTTTCGCCTTTGGGAGTAACCTTACCTACAAGGATGTCGCCCGAATGAACCTCAGCGCCTATACGGATAATTCCGCGCTCGTCAAGGTCTTTAAGAGCGTCATCGCCGACGTTCGGTATATCTCTTGTGATTTCCTCAGGCCCGAGCTTTGTATCTCTGGCTTCAATATCGTGGTCTTCTATATGAATTGATGTGTAAACATCATCTCTTACAAGCTTTTCATTGATAAGAACGGCGTCCTCATAGTTGTAGCCTTCCCATGTCATGAAACCGATAAGGGCATTCTTTCCGAGGCTGATTTCACCGTGGTCAGTCGCGGGACCGTCAGCGATAACTTCTTTCGCCTCAACATGCTGACCGATCTCAACTATCGGTCTCTGATTAACGCATGAACTCTGGTTGGAGCGCATGAACTTGATAAGATTATAATTATCTTTGAGTCCGTCTTCGTCAGCCTGAATTTCAATTGAATCAGCGCTTACGTGAATAACTTTACCGGCTCTCTTAGTGAGAACCGCAACACCTGAGTCAACAGCCGCTTTGTATTCCATACCGGTTCCGACAATCGGAGCGTCGCTTGTGAGAAGCGGAACCGCCTGACGCTGCATGTTAGCACCCATAAGAGCACGGTTCGCATCATCGTTTTCAAGGAACGGAATCATTGCCGTTGCGACTGAAACAACCATCTTAGGCGAAACGTCCATGTAGTCAATACGTGTTTTGTCCATTTCGTGATATTCGTCACGGTAACGCGCCATAACTCTTTTGTTCATAAACATTCCGTTTTCATCAAGAGGTTCATTAGCCTGAGCAACGATGTATTCATCTTCCTCATCGGCGGTCATATAACGAACCTCGTCAAGAACCTTACCGTCAACTACCTTGCGGTACGGTGCCTCAACAAAACCGTATTTATTTATTTTGGCGAATGTCGCGAGGTAAGAAATAAGTCCGATGTTCGGTCCTTCAGGCGTCTCAATGGGGCACATTCTGCCGTAATGGCTGTAATGAACGTCACGAACCTCGAATCCGGCTCTGTCTCGTGAAAGACCGCCGGGACCGAGAGCTGAAAGACGGCGCTTATGCGTAAGCTCCGCAAGAGGATTAATCTGATCCATGAACTGCGAAAGCGGAGATGAACCGAAGAACTCACGGATAGCCATAAGCACGGGTCTGATGTTGATAAGTGACTGGGGAGTGATTTTGTCTTCATCCTCCTGAGCCTGAAGAGTCATTCTTTCACGGACAACTCTTTCCATCCTGGCAATGCCTATTCTGAACTGATTCTGAAGAAGCTCGCCTACCGAACGGATTCTTCTGTTGCCGAGATGGTCAATATCGTCTGTTCTGCCGATGCCGAACGCTATGCTGTTAACATAGTTGATTGAGGCGAAAATGTCGTCAATTGTGATATGCTTGGGGATGAGGTCATCACAGCGCTGACGGAGAGCCTCGTAAATTTCATCGTCTGTTTCGCAGGATTCAAGAATCTCCGCAAGAACTCTGAAAGATACCTTTTCATTTATGCCGACTGCTTCAAGCTGCTCTACCGTGAACTGAGGAACGTACTCCCCTATTTCAACCATACCGTTGGAAATAACCTTGATTTCCTTGTCGCCCACTGCGACATAAGCCTCCATTGAGCCTGACTGGTCAATGGCATACGCTTTCTCTTTAGTGATTACCTCGCCTGCCTCTGCAACGAGCTCGCCTGTCAGCGCGTTCGCGATGGGCTGTGAAAGTGTTGCGCCGACGAGTCTGTCTGAAAGAGAGAGCTTCTTATTATATTTATATCTGCCGACCCTTGAAATATCATAACGGTACGGGTCGAAGAAAAGATTGTCAATATATGCTTTTGCGGTTTCAAGAGTGGTGGGTTCACCGGGGCGAAGCTTTTTGAAAACCTCCATGATAGCTTCCTCGGTGTTTTGAGTTTCATCTCTTTCGAGAGTCGCTTCAATTCTCGGGTCAAAGCCGAAAAACGCGCGTATATCGTCATCTGAGCTGAGACCGAGAGACCTTATAAATGTTGTGATGAATATTTTCCTGTTCTTATCTATACGTACATAGAAAATATCGTTAACATCGGTTTCATATTCAAGCCATGCGCCGCGGTTTGGAATAACCGTGTTGCTGTAAAGCTCAATACCCGTTTTATCATGGGTCATATCATAGTATACGCCCGGAGAACGCACCAGCTGTGATACTATAACTCTTTCAGCACCGTTGATTATGAATGTGCCGCTGTCTGTCATGAGCGGGAAATCGCCCATGTAAACCTCGCTTTCTTTAACAACGCCTGTTTCCTTGTTGCGAAGTCTTGCGGTAACACGCATGGGAGCATTGTAGGTAGCGTCACGCTCCTTGCACTCTCTTACGGTATACTTAGGCTTGTCGTCCATTCTGTAATCAACAAATTTTAAAATCCAGTTACCCGTGTAGTCAGTAATATCGGCAATATCCCTGAACACTTCCTTAAGACCCTTGTCAAGAAACCACTGATAAGAATCCTTCTGGATTTCAATAAGGTTCGGCATTTCCATAACCTCATTGATTTTGCTGAAGCTGTTGCGAACTCTTTTTCCGTTTGTAACGGGAGAAACCTTCACCATTAAATAACCACTCCGTTTCTTTATGTTTTCGCCATGATTTATGGTGAGAAAATCTGAAAAATGATATTTTAGTTAATATTCAACATAACAAAAATACACATAGAGACACATTTTCCATTATAATAGTTATGACATTATAACCTAATGCCTTTCAAATGTCAACCCATAAATTGAAAAATTTTTTAAATAAAGAAAATATTTTCTTGAAGGACAAATTTCTCTTATTTATTGACATAAAATACGCTGTCAGTTAAAATAATAAAAAACAACCCGGAAGGTGACTGAATATGACCGCAAACGAACTTAACATAACAATGATTGCCCATAAAGGATACAGCGGAAAATATTATGAAAATACGGAATCCGCGTTTCTCGGTGCCGCGGCTCACGGCTCGCAGGGTGCCGAAACCGATATAAGAATGACAAAAGACGGCGTGCTTGTATGCAATCACAACAAAGACGCTGTCTTTAAAGACGGCACAAGTCTTGTTATCGCCGACTCCGCATATGAGGAGCTCACGGCAAAGCCTCTGCTCAACACAACAAACAGCGATGACGTTTATATCTGCACATTCAGACGTTATCTTGAAATCATGAGAGACAACAATATGCTCTGCTTCGTTGAATTGAAAGACTCCTTCACCGATGAACAGCTTAAAAATGTTTTCGGTCTTGTAAAAGAGGTTTACGATATTTCAAAGTGCCTGCTTCAGTCTTTTGATTTTGACAATCTTGTAAGAATTCACGAATTTTTCCCCGAGCTTAAGATTATGCTCACCTACGGCAAATCAGAGAAAAATTATGAGAGATGCTTTGAGTACGGATTTTCTCTTGACGTTGACCAGTTCGCTGTCACCGAGCAGATGATCAAGGAATTCCATGACAGGAATCTTGAGGTTGCCGTATGGACGTGCAACGAAAAAGAAGATTTTGAACGCTGTAAAACTCTCGGTGTGGAATACATTGAATCTGACTTTTTCGGAGGTAACGACTGATGAGCGCATTCCTTGAAAAGCTGGCGGATTTCATTGAAAATGAACCTTATGATATAATAAGAATTTCCTACTGCGATGTAGGCGGCGAACCCGTAACATATGAGCCTAAAGAGCAGGCATGGTGTCAGAACACATATTCCGTAGCGAAAACATTCACCGCAACCGCGGTCGGTATTCTTTTCGACAAGGGACTTATGACTCAGCTGGATAAGCTGTGCGATATCCTTGGTGACTGGGTTCCCGAAAACATTCCCGACAAACGCTGGTATGACGTTACAATTGAGCAGCTTCTCACCCATTCAGCGGGACTGCCCGAAGGATTTTTAGACATTGACGTTCACAGAATTTCAGAATTCACAGACGATTTTCTCACATATACCCTCACCAGTGAGCTTGAATACAACCCCGGCGAAGATGAAAAATATTCAGACGGAGCGTTCTATCTGCTTTCGGTTGTTGCCGAAAAGCTGTCGGGCGAATCAACAGACAAATTTCTGTGGAAAGAACTGTTTTCAAAGCTCGGTTTTCAGGAGGCGGCATGGAGCCGCTGCCCGAAAGGACATGCCATGGGCGGAACGGGACTTTATCTCAATTCCGAGGACATTGTAAAGCTGGGTATTGTCTTTCTTGACGGCGGGATGTATAAAGGTCAGCGGATTCTTTCCGAAGAATGGGTAAACCTTGCGATAAACAAAGAATACGGACTTGACCTTGACAGAGAAACAGGCTGCTTTTATAAAGGCGGCATGAACGGTCAGAAATTATTCATGATTCCGTCACAGAAAAGAGCCGTTGCCATTCAGTCCTTCGGCGCGGATACAGGCAGAATTACAGAATGGTTTTTTAATGAGGGGAAACAATGAGTCTTAATTTATACATACCTATTGCGGTAATAGTAATATCGAATATTTTTTATCATGTATGCTCAAAATCAATGCCCGAAAAGCTTAACCCGTTCGCGTCGCTGACTGTTACTTATCTCGTCGGCGCGGCGGTTTCTGCGGTGCTGTATTTCATACTGAACAAAGGCGGAAATATAATCACAGAGCTTAAAAACATCAACTGGACAACGTGGGTGCTGGGCATTTCCATTGTCGGTCTGGAGGCAGGCTATGTTTACATGTATAAATCCGGCTGGAACATCAGCACGGGACAGATAGTTCAAAGTGCAATTCTTGCCATATGCCTTATTTTTGTGGGTATGCTTTTTTATAAGGAGCATCTCACCGTTTCAAAAGCGGCTGGCATAATAATCTGCATGGTCGGATTGTATTTTATAAACAGATGATATTAAAAAGACAGCAAAAGTTCTGCCGCAGGTTGACATTTCGGTTATTGAAAAACAACTGAATATGATTGTGAATGTCACATAATAATCATCTTGTTTGCAGTATTAAAAACCGCGGAGTACGGTAAGCCGTACCCCGCGAAAATTTTTTCTGTTATCAGTTGATTATTTCAGGCGCAATTACTGTTCTCCGCCTCGATTTTTAAGCTCTGTAAGAATTTCATCATATTTTTCCTCGTCAAGGAAGTACTTTTTCTTATTCACATAGTAACCTACAGCCATAAATACAATGGGAAGCACAACCATAACGGCTCTCAACGCGAAAGTCATTCCGCTTGAGGCTCCGGAAAGAATATCGGCGATATAATCCGCTTTGTGAAGCTCTGCCCACTGTACATCCTGAAGTGCGCGGTTTTCAGCTTCTGAAATCTGATTTGTAATATCCGTAAGTCCTATAGCGAGGTATACGACCATGATTATAACCTGCTGCAGGGAACTTGAGAGCTTCGCCATAAACGGGCGTACCGAGAAGATAAGAGCTTCGTTTCTTTCACCTGTCATGTATTCGTTATACTCAACCGTATTTGAAAGCAAAATCGCCGCTATAAGATAGAACAGAGCGTAGCCCAGACCGATAAACAGCGCCTCCGCGCAAAGAAGCGCGAACGACAAAGTTTTGTTTTCTATAAATGTTCCCGAAAGGAAGAAGCAGATATAGCCGATTATTGTTGCTATGAATGACATTCTGATTATCTGATTTCTCGTTAATTTCTTTGTCATCATCGGGTAAATCACAAAGCTTAAGCCCGAAGCGGCTCCGTAAAAAACAGTGAATATCGTCGCGAAAGAGCCTTCGTATCCGTATGAAAGATAGATATAATTTGTACCGAAGGCCGTAAGAAGCGCACCACTCAAATTTACAAAAAGCAGAATAACGGATGTCCAGAGAACCTGCTTGTTGTTGAAAATAATCCGAACCATCTTTTTGAATCCTATTTTTTCACTTGACGCGGTCAGGGGAACAGGCTTCTCCTTAACTCCCGCGCATACCGAAGCCTGACAGCCGACGAATAAAAGACCGATAATAACAGCTACAACTTTATATCCCGTAACAGCCGAATTTCCGATTGCGCTGTCGCCTACGGTAAGCACCGGAACAAGAGCGTTAGCGAGAATTGTTCCGAGACCCGCGAAAAGATTTGACATTGACGTAATCACGTCACGTTCTCTGGGTTCGCTTGTCAAAGACGGCAGCATACCCCAGTAGCCGATATCGTTCATGGTGTATGTAATATCCCAGATAAGATACAGAAACGCGAATGCTATAACAAAAGCGTTGCCTTTAAGCGGCAGAGTGTAAATAAGCACAAGCACAATCGCGTTGGTAACCGCGCCTATAAAAATCCACGGCTTGAACTTGCCGAATTTAGAGTGCGTGTTTTCGATGATTCCTCCCATAATCGGGTCGTTGATACCGTCCCAGATACGGCAGATAACCATAATAATGCTTATTGTCGCGAATTGCGCTGAGGTTACACCTTTTGTGTAAAGAATGAATGTGAGCAAAAAATAGGTATAAAGCGAATAGGCAAGGTCTCTGCCGATACCGCCGAGGGAATACACCCATTTATTGCGGTTGAAATACGATTTCTTAACAAGACTTTCGGTCGCCATAAGCATATCTCCTTTTACGTTGTTTTATTACATAATAAACTAAAACGCACAGATTATCAAGAAGAATCCGAAAATAATCATGAAAGCGAAATCTCCCGCCGAAACAGGAGATTTTTTGTTGCCTTATATTATTTTTTAACAAATGATTTAATGACATTTACTATTACCTTCGGGAATGAGAAGATAAGATCTGGGATACCGTAAACACCGAATACTTTATAAAGGAATTTATCTAAGCGTATTAAAAATTTACCGTCTGAACCGCTCTTTTTCTTTTCCTGTTTATCCGGATCTTTTCCGGCAAGAACCTTTGAGGCATACGAACGGAATTCCTTAAGCTCTTTGGCAAAGGCTTCTTCCTCGTCTCTGTGATTCACCGTGCTGCTGAGATAAGCCTCTCCCTTGGCGACATAATCCTTCGCCTGCTGCTGAAGTGAGGCGGCGTTGGGATTTTCCGTATTATCAATAACATTTTCTTTAATCCAGCTTACGTTATCGTCAATTCCGCGCTTATCGCGTGAATCGTTAAACTGGGGATAAGTCTCTCTGCAGTCGTCAACACTGCTGATTTCGCCGTTGGCAATCTTAAACGCAAGTGTAAGAGCTGTGTTGTTGTTATCAAGCTGATGAACCTGCTGATAGAATGTCCATGTATGGTCAGGATAATAAGATGTTGAGAGGTCAATTGACTGACTGAACGGATCAATATATTTGTCTGTTCCCGCGCTCTTCGCCTTCTCCATGTATTCGTCAGAGAATTTCTCGCCGACCTTTACCCAGCCTGTACCGGGAGCGGTTGACTGAATGGGAATAATCTCATCTGAGTTTACTTTATTCGCGGAATAGAGGAATCCGAAGAACGAATAATTATCTCTTGAAGTGTCATATGTTTCAAAACCGCCGCCGAGATTAAGACCGTATCCGCTGAGGAAATAGAATTCAACACCGTATCGGTCGTGGAATTTTTCCATTCTTTCTTTCAGATGAAGCTGAACCTGATGATATGTATCAAGCTGTTTGAGAACATTTTCATATCCCGGTCTTGTGAGATATTTGTTTCTGATTGCCTCATATCTGTCGCTCGGAATAAGCGCGAGCATTGACGGGGATTTAAGAATAAGCTCGTCACAGATTGCGCTTAAAACATCTGTAATAAGTCTTGAAAGATTATCATGATCGAAAAGACGCCACAGCATATTGAGAATCGCGCCTGTTTTTTCATCGTTGCCGACAATTACGGGCCATTTTGTATAGAACTGCTCAGCTGAATTCTCAGCGTATTTTCTTTCGATGAGGTCAGCCATTATATCACTGCCGTTCCAGCAGCCTACTATACTGACAACTTTCGCGACGTGAGGGTCTTTACCCGCCTGCTCGCAGTTGTAAAGATACTGGCTTACCATTGCGGCACCCATGCTCATGGGAATGAGAACTACCTTATCGGCATCCGGGAAATAACCGTCCTCGCCTAAAATAACATCATTGATAAGATGATCAAGTCCGTCGGCAATAGTCGTAAGGTTGCCGAAAGCGGGATAGTTGTAGCAGAATACGTTTTCTTCGCCGATACCCGCAAGAATTTCCTTACAGGGGATATCTCTGTAAAATCTTCCCTTGCCGTATCTGCTTGCCTCTGTTCCGTCAGGCTCTACATCGAACTCGCTTACGGGACATTCATAAGATGTTGAAAGAATGTATTCGGGCAATTTGCCGTTTTCATCAATAATATTATCGTGAAGTATGCCTCTTGCAAGAGTGCAGACATCTTTATAATTCACGCAGTAAAGACCTGTGGTAAGAGAAATAATAAGCTCGTTGAGAACCTTTATAAAATTCATTCTGCCTTTGGCTGTGCCGAAGCTGTTCTGAATTATCTTGTTGTTCTTAACCTGCTGAATTCCTCTGACAACATCATCTCGTTTTGCTTTGCCGCCGCCGAGATTGTCAAAGATATCTCCTATAATGTCGATAACCTCGGTGTCAAGCATAAAGAGGTTTGCCATTGTGCTGAAATTATGCTTCTCGCCGTTGAGATACATCGTTTTTGTGCTGTTTTCATCAAGATAGTATGAAAACGTCTGACCGATACCCGTAACAAAAACTATCGGGTACTTGTTTCCGCTTATTTTAAGCGCGTCTTCCGCCGAATTCGCGACAATGGTTTTCGCGCTGTCTTCATCTGCCGCAAACGCAGGAACAACTAACGTAAAAACAAGAACAAGGCTTAAAAGTAAGGATAAAAATTTTTTCATTGCTCTTCCCCCTGATTTATTTTTGAATTTTGTAAAAATTCTGTTTTTATTATAATATGATTTCAAAATTTGTCAACAAATAATAGCCTGCAAAATCAGATTTTTTATTTTAAAAAATTATACGTTTATTTATCCGACACTGTTGAAAACCGTACATTAATGTGGTAAAATCTGCTTACTGAACATTTCGGAGGGAAACAAATGAAATTTAAATCACTTATCGCGATTCTTGCCGCTCTGACTTTAATTTCAGTCTGCTTTACGGCCTGCGGCGGCAATGAGACGGAAGGCGCAGCGGAAGACACTGTGTCTCAGTCTCAGGAACAGAATGATGTTTCCGAAAAGGAAGAAACAACCGAAACACCGTCAACTACAGAAAAAAAGACCCAAAAAGTGTCTCCGTCAAAATGGGTAACCGCATATAAAAGAATCCTTAACGGCAAGTGTTCGGAAAACGGTCAGGCTGCCGGGAAATTTGCTTTGTTAAACATTGACACGGACGACATACCCGAGCTTCTTATTGCCGAGGGAGATTCACATACTTCGCAGGTAAAAGTTTACACATACAACGGTAAAGAAGCTGTCGACTGCGGAAATTACGGTTCATTCGGCAGTGCGGCTTACTCTGAAAACAAAATAGTCGGAGTATTCACCTCAGGCGGCGGCGGAACAACTCACAGCGTTACTGTCGGAGAAGTCAGAAACGGAAAATATCATCTTCTGTGGGAAGGAATGCAGTCCTGCGCAGACGGCGCACCGTTTGAATTCTACTCGGGAGAAAAAATGATATCACAGGACGAATTCAAAAAATCATTCAATGAGTATGTTCCCGACAGCTTGAAATCAATTGAATTTTCAGGCACGTATTTCAGCGATTATATATCACTGTTTCCGGATTTATACGGCTGTAAAAATGTCGAATGTTCAAAATCGGAAAAAGAATTCATTGACATAACCGTCGAAAATATCAGAGCGATATCGTATAATTAAAGACATATGCCTTAAAATAGAGGAACTGACATGAACAGAAAAATACTTATCTGCGTTCTTGCCGTGTCCGCCGCGTTCTTCACGTTTGCGGGCTGCGGGAAAGGAAATTCCGAACCGGCGTCGGAACCCGTTTCACAGAGTCAGTCTGAAGCCGGCCGGACTGAAAGCGAAGCTGCCGCTTCAGAGAAAAACGACAGCGAAACCGGGCCGGAACAAACATCGGCAGCGGCTGAAGAAACCGGTGAAGCGGATGTTTACTCTGCTTTCAAAAAATGCCTTGAAAATGCTGAAATCAACGGAGTCCTTCCGAAATATTCTGTATTTGATATCGACGGTGACGGCACAGCCGAGCTTATGATTTTCGACGAGAGGATTGCCACGGCAATCGAAAGAGGAATAACCGTTTATACCTTCGATGCAAAATCAAACACAGCAAAAAAAATCGGCAGAGCCGAAACATTTGAGGGCCATTCAAGAATATGCGCCGCGGCAGACGGAAACGGATTTATTATTCAGCAGGATTATCCCGGATTTATAAAAGTAACACGCTACACATTTAACGGCGTAAAGCTGTCGGAAGAAAAGCTGATTGACAAAACCTATAACGGCGATAACATCAACGGTATTTCCGAAGACCTGAAAGGCAATGAATATCTCGGAAGCGATATTATAAGCAGTCTTAATCTCGGTGAAGGTGAAGAATCCCGGCTTTTTGAAAAAGCGTTCGGATAATAATTAAGGAGCTGTACCATTTGAGGCGCAGCTCCGTTTTTTTATTTTGCCTGCCTGTTCGGGTCAATTCCCTTTCTGAGAAGCGGTATCATAGTAACAAACATAAACAGTCCGAGGATTCCGGCGATAAGGAACATACTCGATGACGGCAGAACATTTTCCGCGCCTAAATCATTTATATATGTAATGCTGGAATTCTTCGCCGCGACTGACGCGAGCCTCGGACCCACAACCATGGGAATCAGCACCATAAACACCATTCTTACTCCCTGGAAAAGTCCTGTTTTATCCTCCGGGGTAAAGTCACGGATAATCGCTCCGAGAACAATCGCGAGCATCGCGTATCCTATAAGGAACGGACAGCAGCAAATAAGGAACACAAGAGGAGTATGAGCGAATGAGGTCGCGATAAGTCCGGCTCCGAAAAGTATTCCGCAGATAACAAGGCACTTACCTTTGCCGATTTTATTTACTCCGAAAACAAACACAAGGAGCACCGCAACTGTCAGCACAAGAGTAATTACGGTTATCACGAGCGATGAGCCGCTGAAAAGTGTCGGCAGCTGATTAAGGAAATCAAGCTCGCTGTGCTGAAGATATACTATCAGATAAGGGAAGAAAACCTGAAACGCGGTTGTGTAAATGCAAAGAGTGGCAAGCGCGAGATAAAGGCGTGAATTGCTTTTTATTACTGACGGACGGAATCCGTAAACAAGGTCTGACCAGTAGTGAGTGTTTTTATTGACGCCTCCGCTTCTGGAGTCCTTAATTGTGAAAAATCCGATAACCCCGCAGATTGAAACAAATCCGCCGAGTCCGAAAAAGAAAACGGGATAACCGAGCTTCGTAACCAGCGCACCTGCCGCGGTTACAGCACCGAGAGCCGCCATAGGCATAATCGCAAGCACTGTTTCGGCAGTGGTTCTGTTGTTTGTGTCGGTAACATCTGTTACCCACGCGTTAAACGCGGAATCATTGCTGGTGGAGCCCATGAAGGTCATCAGACAGTCCATGCCGATAACAATCCAAACTGTCGCCGTAAGGATTCCCGCCGCGGATGAAGCGATACCGAGCCTCCCGGTATTTTCGAGCGAAATAAACCCGAAGCAGCCTGTTACAATTCCCCACAGAATATATCCAACCGAAATGAATATTTTTCTGTTATTGATTTTATCGCTGAGATTACCCATTATAAATGTTGTTATAACAGCCATTACCGCGCTTAACGCAACCATCCACGCAACAGCGTCAACAACGCTCATTGATCTGCTGACAGCATCGGGTGATGCGCTGCCGTAAATAAAATTGCACAGGAACGTATTAAAATACATATTTTCAACATTCCAGGCAACCTGACCCATAAATCCGAACAGAATCAGATTGAACCATGTTCGTGCGCTCATTTTTGATTTTGCCATTTTAACTCTCCTCATTTTTATTTATATCAGAGCTTTGCTTTTACAAAGCCTATACATTCTCTGCCTCTCAGCATATCCGACGTATCTCTGCCGTTAAAATACAGCCGCATTTCACCGTTGTATCTTACAAGATGACTGGCGTATACAAACTGCATCATCCACTGTGCGCCGTCATACATTCCCGGCTCAACGAGTACCCTTTCAAATGTAAATTTCAATCCGTCTTCCGATGAAAGAAGCAGAATCGCCGAATGACTTTTTCCGTCTTTTTCATAAATTCCGTTCTGTATTCCGATATATCCGTCGGACATTCTGTACACCTTAAGGCATCCGCTGCAGAGATTCAGATACGGGTCATTTCCGTCCGGCTTTATTATCGGTAATTCCGACACTCTGAAGCCTTTATCAACGTATCTGCTTTCAGCGTAATTTATATATGTCGGCTCACAGAAGCCGCAGTCTTTAATAAACGTAAGCCCGCATGAAAAATAAAGCCTGTTTAATCCGTTCTCTCTTAAAAGATACGGGTTTGAAATCGAATACCCCCTGCCCGCGTTTTCAATCGCTTTTGTGTGAGTGATAACCGCCTGCGGCACCGACCAGTTAATCAAATCGGCACTTTCCGTCACATAAATTTCAGACTTCCACTTTGCCGTCCCGATAAGATTCAGTCCGTTCATTATAAGACTTCTCGTTTTTTCAAAAAACAGATAATATCTTCCGTCAATATAATTTATATTCGGGCGCATGGCACCGCTCACAATCTTTGAGACTTTTTTAAAGCTAACACCGTCAGGTGAATCAAAATGATAAATGCCCAAATTAGTGTGAAAAAACATATGCCATCTGCCGTCATGACAATTATCGGGTGTCAGAAGCGACGGGTCTGCGACTACAAATGAATCAAACGGCTTCATGACGGGACTTTCACTGTCAAGCTCAAAGTGAGCGTTCAGTATTTTTTCAACGGAAATATCAGAAAAATCCACCGCTGTTCCTCCTTATCAGAAAAGCCAGTATCTGTTTGACAAATCGGAAATCACCTGAACAATTCTGCCCGCGGCGGAATTAATAAGTTTCCAGATTATATCGAAAATTTTTACAGGAGCTTTCCCCTCGCCGCTTCCGCCGTAGCAGCCGATATTGCTTTTTGTGATTTCATTACCGAAGAAATCCGTCTTAACATCATTCTCAACAGCTGTTCCCTTACCGATAAGGCGTGAATTTTCCGCGAGTCTGAAGCTTTCCGGGTCTGTAAAATCAGTTCCGGCGAAACCTGGGTCACAAATATAATTTTTCTTCGCAATGCGCGGAACGCAAACGCCCCACAGGCAGTTGTTTGTGAAAGCTCCGCTGTATTCGTGAATAACCTTTTCGCCTGTCATATCGTCAACATTTTTACGTGTCCAGTAAAAATCGCATGTGCAGTTTCCTGTTATAATATTATTCGCGAAAAAGCCGTCATAGGTCTGATTCATGGAAAATCCGGAACTGTTTACGAGCGTATTGTTATAGAATTTAAGTCCGTACTCCCCGCCTGAACCGCCGAGGCTGTTTCTCCCCACGTTATCATTTACAGAAAGGCAGTAACGGATTGTGTTGTTATGCTGACCGGTTCCGTACGGGCAAAGGCAGACAAAGCGTGTGTTGTCGTGGGAATAAATATACTGATATGTGCAGTTATCAGTCCATGAGTCAAAGTCGCACGCCATTCCGTCGCCGAAATTCTTTGAGCCTGAAACCTCGCAGTTCTGAACGGTTGAATTAAGTCCTCCCCAGTACCACACGGGAGCTGTGCAGTACTGCGATTTTCCGTCTTCCGTTTTCGCTTCGCCCTGACAGCAGTTGATGAATCGGCAGTCTGTCACAAGAGCGTTTTCAGTCTGACCGATTATCATACCCTCAGCATCCATATCATGGAAATAGCAGTTTTCAACAAAAGCGTTCTGATTGTAAATCAGCGTAGGGTCATCTTTTTCATTTTCATCCCACGGACTGTTTGAATCCGGAGCGAACGCGCCCCAGAGAAGAAGTCCGTTGCCGCAGTCATACATTTCGCAGTTTGTTACCAGAAGGTTGTTTACGCGGTAAAGCGAAGATGAAGGGAAGCTCAGGCTCTTAACCATAACGCAGGCTCTTGCCGCCGTCGGACTCGCCTGTGAGTCTCTGCTCGTCACTTTATAATTCTGAATATCATGAATTGTCAGATTGTTAAGCACAATTCCGTCAGACTCGGCATTTTTGGTGTTTATCCATATTCCTCCGCCGTTGTGTGCCGTTATTTCAAGGTCTGAAACCGTAACATATGAGCAGTCAACAAGGCGCAGAACCTCTGTCTTTTCAGAAGTAGTAAGAATCGGCTTTTCACCCTCGCCGTAGGAAGAAATGACAATATCCGTTTTTCCTTTTCCCGAGCAGGTAAGTGTCAGGCAGTCAACCGTGTATATTTCACCTCGTTTAAAAAGCACCTTATCCCCTGCATTCAGCTTTATACTGCGGAGATTTTCAACTGTTTTCCATGCGGAACGCTCCGAAAGCCCCGAAGCGGAATCGCTGCCGCTTGTACCGTCAATATAATAAACCGTACCGGCGGCGCTGACGTTCATCAGAAAGCACGAAAAAATCATTATCATACTCAATAAAATACAAAGTATTTTTTTCATAAAACTTCCTCCCGTATTTTAAATACAGATTTATTATACCATTTATCGGCAATCTGTCAACAAAATCAATATTTTCATATTGAAAATTTCTGATTTTATTGTATAATTGCATTAAATGAAAAACACGGAGGTTTAAAATATGTATAATACCCAGTTCATTCAGGATTTCATGAATTATTATGACTATCCGGCCGAAGCGAAAGAGCTTTTCACAGAAGTTCTCCGGAAGCTCGACGAAAGCAGACGTCTTGCGAGAAGCTTCGAGGCCTTGAGAAATAAGTATTTAGATCACCGCACAAGCATTGACCCGCTGACAGGCAGGCTCGCTGTTATGGCAAAAGCAATGGGATACAGCGAATATACACTCAATTTTGTGTTTCTGCTGAGCCTTACGGAAGACCTTTATAAAAAATACAAGCTCATCGGCATTGAAGAAAAGATTTATTACGACACCATGGGCGACCTTAAATATAAGCTGCTTGAGTGCATGGAATGTGAAAAGGTTCCGGGAACCTTCGTACCCGGATGGTATGACGGTTTTTTCCGTATGACAAGATTTGCATACGGCCGATTCCAGTTTGAAATCGGCACATATACGAGTGATACGCCTTTTACGCTGAAATGCGGTAAAATCATAAAAAAAGGCGATAATTATATCGGCATGCACATACCCTCAAGCGGAGTTTCGCTTACAGACGAAGTTCGTCTCGCGTCTTATAAAGATGCCTATAAACACGTGAACAGTCTTTTTAGTGACGGCGTTGTTATTTTCGGCTGCGGCTCTTGGCTGCTTTATCCTAAGCACAGAGAATTTTTGCCCGAAAAGATGAATATCCGCCGTTTTATGGACGATTTTGAGCTGGTAAGCTGGGCTGAAAAAGAGGATTTTCATGACTCATGGCGTATATTCGGATATGAATCCGACCTGCCCGCGGAACAGCTTCCCAGAGACACGCTTCTCAGAAAATCATATGCCGAATGGCTTGAAAAAGGCGGCA
>JAZLLB010000128.1:0-5169 GCA_045597925.1 Acutalibacteraceae bacterium | reverse complement strand
CTTCAATCAGTTTGTGCTGATAACCCATAGGTCGTTGCATAATATCCTCGTGAATTTGGGCATCACGTGCAGCAAGAATTACCTCGAAATCCTCAATGCTGTTATCCCACATCTTAATATTGTTGGAAATTGTATCTTCAAACAGAATAATATCCTGGTCAACAACAGCAAGCGAACCGTGAAAAACATCAGGGTCGATTTCTTTCATCGGTTTGCCGTCAAAAAGGATTTCCCCGCTCCACGGAGCGTAAAGACCTGAAATAAGTTTTGACATAGTCGACTTGCCGCAGCCCGAGCCTCCGACTATAGCAATTGACTGCCCCGGCTTAACAGTCAGATTAAAATCCTTAATTAAAGGTTCAGATAACGGTGAATACCCGAACTCTACATTTTTAAGCTCTATATTTCCTAAAAGTTTCTGACATTCCCCGTCTTCTTCATTGCCGGCAAAGGCATTATCAGAAGGATATTCCATAACATCATCAACACGCTCCATCTGAGTGCGCATTTCCTGAATGGTCTGCCCCGCCGAAACAAGCGTTGAGGCAGGTGCCATAAATGAAAGAAGAAAGCTCTGAAACGCCATAATCATACCCACTGTGAACTGACCCTGTATAGTCAGGTAAACACCGAGAATAAGGACCGCGTCATTAGCAAAAGTTGAAACAAACTGCGGTATCATTCCGAGATACTGATTAAGCTTTAAGAACTTCATCTGCTGCGTGTTGACGCTTGCCTGAAATCCCGCCCATTTAGCAAAATATCCGTTCTCGGCTCCGGATGCCTTAATTGTTTCAATCATCTCAATACCCGCGACTGTTGCGGAATTGAGCTTTGCAGTGTCTCTTAAAGAAACACGCAGAATATTAATACGCTTTCTTGATATGTAATTTGAAACAGCGGCGTTTATTGCCAGCGAAGCAACTCCCACCAGTGTAAGAATCCAGCTGTAACGAATCATGAGAACGAAATAAAGAATCATCATAGCGAAATTCAGAACAAGCGGGCTGAAGGTATTAATCAGCGTGTTCGCAATTGAGGCATTTGACAACTGTCTGCCCTGAATATCTCCCGCCATACGCTGAGAGAAAAACTCCATAGGAAGATTAAGCACCTTCCACATATATGAAGAATTGCCAACCGCAGCCATTTTTCCGTTTATTCTCGAAGAATAAACAGAGTTGAGTCCTGACATAAAAATCTGAATAAAAGTGAATCCTCCGAGAATAACAAGAAACGGCAGCAGCCATTCAGGATTTTTTTTCGTAAGAAGATGATCAAGAAATACTCTTGAAAAAGCGGGATTTATTAAATTTACAATTGACGCGATGATGCTCGTAAGAATAGTAAAAGCCAAAGCGGAGCCTGTTCCTTTCAGCCTCTTTGCAGCGAACGAAAACATACTTTTCGGTTTGCCTGACGGAACAAATTCATCAGTAGGAGAAAACATCATACATATTCCCGTAAAGGAATCGTCAAATATTTCCATACTGACGCTGTATGCTCCTTTCGCCGGGTCATTCAGATATGCTTTATTCCCCCTGAAACCGTCAAGAACTACAAAATGGTTGAAATTCCAGTGAATTATGCAGGGAAAAAAACCGTTTTCTTTTAACGCGTCGGGCTCAAATCTGTAGCCTTTCGCTTCAAGCCCGTAACTCCTCGCAGCTTTAAGAATGTTTCTCGCGTTTGAACCGTCTCGCGAAACACCGCAATCAATTCTGATTTGTTCAAGCGGAATCCATTTTTTATAATATGCCAGTATCATGGTGAGGCAGGCGGCCCCGCATTCAAGAGCTTCAAGCTGCATGATAACAGGAACCTTACACACGACCTTTGAAACAGGATTTTTAATTTTATTACCCATAACTGTTCACCTTATAAATAATCTCGATTATATTTTCTTGAAAATTCAAATTCACCGCTGTTTTTAATTTTCATAACAGTAACCCCGTGAATACATTCTTTTTCCGGAATACCGAATTTTTCCATATTGTATCCCTCATATCCGCCGGGCTGAACATAAACAAGACGAACACCTTTATAAATCGCTTCAAAATCGTTCACGTGGTCATGACCTGCAAAGAACGCCTCCGCTCCCGCCGCTCTTGCGGCTTCAAAAAGTCCGCTGTTATGCGGAGAGCAGCCTATGCTCTCGTGCATTTCGCCGTAAACAATCTCTGCCTTTCCGGTTGGAATACCTGTGGGAATCGGCTTCGCGTTTTCATCAAAATCCATAACCTCTTTATATTCCGGAAGCGGAATATGCATAAAGCACATAGATTTAACTTCACCGTATTCTTTTTTCAGCTCGGCTGTATGCTTAAGGTACCAGTCAATCTGACCTTTCTTAATAAAATCATAGCCTTTGACATCAACAGGCAGATTGTGCTCTTTCAGATGTTCTTCACTTGTATCTCTGCCTGAATCAAAGAAAGCAAAGCTTTTCAATACAGTTTTTTCGTCTTTCATTATGTTTACAAAGAAATTACCGTAGCCGAATAAATCAGACGGGCCGAACTGCGAAAGACAATGCTCATATCTTGTAAGATTTTTGAGCATGAAAAATTTATGGAATTCCTTTTCAGCTCTTGCCTCATGATTGCCGAAAACAAACGCCCAGTAAATGCCAATTTCCTCCATGAGTCTTGCGAACTGAACGCAGTCTATCTGCTGATACTCAGTTACGATTATATCGCCTGTAAGAATCAGCAGGTCGGGTTTTACGTCTTCAAGATGCTTCACAAGCATACTGAAGCATTTATTAATAAGACCGTTATCCATATCAACGTGCAGGTCGGTTGCAATTACAACGGTAAAATCTTCATCGCTGTATGTTCCGTCAGCATTCATTTTTGCTATAAAAGCTGAATCAGACGTCTTTTTTACTACTTTAACCCTTGAACCGACTTTTTTATGCTCAACATTACGCAGAAAAAGATGCTTCGGATATTTTCCTTTGCTGATTTTATGAACGGCGCAGCCCATATCAATGAGAGCTGAAATACCAGCTCCTCTTACCGCTTCTTCTACAGGTCTCATCAAAAAAACTCCTCTTATTTATCAAGTTCAATATTGTATGCAGCATAAGCCAACATTTTACCTTTAAGAAAATCAACTGAATTTATGACAATTCTGTTTTCATATACAGAAACAAGCATACCTTCACTGCGTTTCATATTCTGCTCGGTTTTCTTGTTTGAATTTGCTTTTTTGACGATTCTCGGAGATGAAACAGACGAAACGTGAACCATAGTCGCATACTCACCGTTATAATCGCAAATATTGAGATTGGGATTATATTTCTGCATTTCATATGACCAGTGGCTGTGACCGTTAAAATAAATCACATTCTTATATTCCCTGAGATAATTTCTGAAACGGATTTCATCGGGTGTTCCCGGTGTAAAAATAAGATTATAACGAACGCCGCTGCTGTTAATAAGATTACCCTCACCCATGTTAAGATTTTCACCTTCATTACAGTTCTGAACAAACGTATGGAAGAACAGATAAACGGTTGTGTCTTTATATTCCTCAAGCTGTTCACCGAGCCAGTCAAGCTGCCCGTCTGAAAGAATACGGCTGTCATCACTGTTGTAATCCCAGCGGTACTGAGAAAGGAAGATAAATACATCTCCGTTTATTGATTCGGGTGCGTAAACGAAATCCACCTGATTCGGCGCAACATTCACAACTCCGTCCATTTTTGTTTCGCCGTAGACACCTGTATTAATAAACTCATGCCAGCTGTCAATATCAAGTCCGTCACTGACATCGTGGTTGCCTGTACAGGTCAGAACAGGATAATCAACATTTCCGGCGCATTTATTGAACTTTTCAAAAGCACTGCGTTCTCCTTTTGACGAAAGGTCGCCGCTCATGGCAACAAGGTCAACGCCGCATTTATCAAGAAAGTTCAGAGCATTCGGGAAAGTAGTAAGAGAATCATCGAAAAGTGAAGCGTAATAACGGTTGAAATGAACATCGCTCAACGCACCGAATTTATAAAGAACTTCGCCGTTATCCGTAATTTTTTCTTCAGGCAAATCCTGCTTTGCTTTTAGAACGCGGTTTTTATAAACAAGAACGCTTTCAGCTCCGTCTGGTATAGCGGTAAACGGCTGAATATAAGTGTTGCCTTTTCCGCCGTCAACGTCAACAGACGCGAATTCACTGTAAGTTACATCGTATCCGCCGACAGGAAACGTAAGCTTTTCGTCATCTTCATTACCCCAGTAGAGGTCATATTCCCCGTCAGTTTTCGCATCAAGAGTAACCGTACCCGCAGCGCTTCCTCTTGTTTCATTTAAAAAATCATAGCTGATTTTTACCGAGCCCCCTGCTTTCCCGAAGGATATTCCGTTAAAGAACATCACGAGGCTCATAAAAAGTGACAGAAATCTTGCGGTTACGGAAATATACATAGCGTTTACCCCACTTCATTTGTTTTTAGTTAATTATAAAACAATACTGATTTTTAGTCAAGAAATTAAGCAAAATTAAGAAAAAAAGAGTGCCTTTTTGAAAGCACTCCGAAAACTCAGTATTTATCTTCAAGATCTTCTTTTTTCTTTTTTCTGCTCTTTTTGCCGCTTGCTTCAAGACGGGCTTCTTTTTCTTTCTCAGCGGCCGCCTTCGCAGCTTCTCTTTCAGCGGCAAGTTTTTCGTTTGCAGTGTTATTTATTGCAATTGATGTGCGTGTAAACTTGATTTTGTTTCTGTCAGCACCGGTTTCAATTGTGATAGAATCCTCTTTAACAGTAACAACTCTGCCCATTACTCCGCCGATTGTTGTAATCTCATCGCCGACCTGAACATTGTCACGCATTGTCTGTTCTTCTTTTTGTCTCTTCTTCTGAGGTCTTATCATCAGGAAATACATAACTACGATAATAACACCGAAATAAATCCAGATTGTAGGATTGCTTGCACCCATTTTACTACTCCTTGCTTGTTATAATATTTCTGATATTATAACCCATCGGCATTATATTTGCAAGTGTTTTTTATAATTATTTATGAACATTTTGTATGTGCTAAAATGATATGACCCAATAAAAAAGAGAAGTAACTTTCAAATATGGTATAATGAATTCACCACAAACCATTATCCAAGAAAGAAGTACTTCTCATGAATATAATAACACAAGAAGCAAGAAAAAAGCA
>JAZLLB010000127.1:0-5193 GCA_045597925.1 Acutalibacteraceae bacterium | reverse complement strand
CCGCGTTTACAGGTAAAATTCCCGCGCATAATATCATCATCAGAGACAATATTACGCATAACACATTTTTGAATGTTTTCATAACATCCCGCCTTTACATAATTTTACTGTATTATATCAGAATATCATTTGAAAATCAAGAAAAATTCAAAAACAGATATTTTAAACGCAATGTTTTCTAAAATAATTTTTTTATTTCACTATATTTTCTTCAAGGTATGGTTTCCCGTCCTTTATAGAAACCGCCTTAACCCATTGGCGGCGCTTGAAGCTTCTGGGGCGGATAACCACCTTATCGTCATAAACCTCCAGCTGTACTCCCACACAGAACGACTTACACTCGCCGTGATGATTTCCGCACGCGAGACTCGGCAGATTTATCAGATTAAGCATTTCTTCTTTTTCAAAACTCGCGTATCCGTTTTTCTTAAAGCTGTTTTCGCCGCAAAGACCCATGTGTGAATGTCCGCTGAAATAATACACATTTTTATACGCTTTAAGAATTTTTTCTATTTCCTCTGATTTTTCACCTACTCCGCCCTCGGAAAGAGTTTCGTATTTTTCGTCTTCGGACCATGTTAAGGGCAGACCGTGCTTCTGATTAAGGCTCTGATGGCAGAAAACAAAAACAGGCTTTCCGCTGTTTCCCGCCTTTTTCATTTCATCTGAGAACCACTCAAGCTGAGCGGAGCTTATCGCGGCTTCGCAGCCGGAATCGCTGTCTGTTCCGAGAAAAATCATATGATATCCGTTTATCACATATGAAAAATAAGGATTATCTCTTTTGTCTTTGCAAATCAGTTCATAATATTTGCGGTAATTTTTTACAGCGGCGTCAAAGCCGTCATCGTTCCAGCCGTCATGGTTGCCTATTGTGAGGATTATTTTCTTTGCGGCACCCGGGATTTTATCAAAGCATTCCTTTGTCATTTTCCAGTTGTTATCTGAGCCGCGTGAGGTTGTGTCGCCGACTGTAAGAAAAACGTCAACGGGTGAGAGACTGTTTTTTGAATCGGCAAGTGCCTGCCTCAGCCTCCATTTCGGAAGCCACGGGAAAGGATGCTTTTCGTCAATATGCGTATCGCTGACGATGGTACAGTTGAGCTTTATATTATCATAAAGCGGCTTCATTTTGCTCATGAATTACTTCTCCTTGACTATAAGAATGGTTTTGCCTGTTTCATCTATGCAGATATGTTCGGTCTTTTTATCTGAAATATAGCTTACACGCCAGATACCCTCGGTGTAGTCATAAGCTATTTTAACAGACGTATATGTAAATTCGCCGCTGAACTCTTCTGCGGCAATTTTCTTCGCGACCTGCTTGTCAACGTATTCGCTTTCGGCGGTTACTTTAAACCCGTCTGTTACGGATTTTCCTTCAAACTCTTTTTTGAAGTCACTGTAGTCAAAATTCCCGACGGTGTTGTATTCGACAACTCCGGAAGCGTCGGTTGTTGTCTGCACGCCCAAATCGTCTTTATCACCGCAGGCGGCAAAAGAAAAAATCATAAATACGGCTAAAACAGCCGAAATAATTCTTTTCATCATTCAAAGCTCCTGTATTCTTTATATTTACCGCTTAAAATATTCTGCCACCAGTCTTTGTTTTCAAGATACCAGCTTATCGTCTGCATTATGCCGTTTTCAAACGCGGTTTCGGGGTACCAGCCAAGCTCGTCTTTGATTTTAGCCGGGTCAATCGCGTAGCGCATATCGTGACCGGGGCGGTCTTTTACATAAGTGATAAGGCTTTCGTCTTTGCCGACAGCTTTGATAATTGTTTTAACTACATCTATATTCGCCTTTTCGTTGTGACCGCCGATATTATAGACCTCGCCGATTCTGCCGTTTTCGAGAATCATGACAATCGCCTTGCAGTGGTCGTCAACATAAAGCCAGTCACGCACATTCAGACCCTCGCCGTATACGGGGAGCTTTTCGTCATTGAGCGTCTTCGCAATCATGAGGGGTATCAGCTTTTCGGGGAACTGGAACGGACCGTAGTTGTTTGAGCAGCGTGAAATCGTAACGGGCGTTCCGAAGGTTCTGTGATACGCCATGACAAGCAAATCGGCAGATGCCTTGCTCGCGGAATACGGTGACGATGTGTGGATAGGCGTATTTTCGGTAAAAAACAAATCAGGTCTGTCAAGAGGCAGGTCGCCGTAAACCTCGTCGGTGGATACCTGATGATAACGCGCTGTTTTATATTTATTGCACGCGTCAAGAAGCACCTGCGTGCCGAGAATATTTGTTTTGAGGAATACCTCGGGAGCTTCAATTGAGCGGTCAACATGGCTTTCCGCGGCAAAGTTTACAACAGCGTCAAATTGTTCTTCTTCAAACAACGAAAAAACTTTTTCACGGTCGGTGATATCTCCTAAAACAAAGCGGAAATTTTCACCTCTCGCGTTGTCAAGCGTATGAAGATTGCCGGCGTACGTGAGCGCGTCAAGGCATACAAGCCTGTAATCCGGATGCTTTTTCTGCATATAGTAAATGAAGTTGCTTCCGATGAATCCGGCACCGCCGGTAACAAGAATGTTTTTTGACATAATATGTCCCCTTTCACACGATAAGTAATTATATCACTATTTTTGACGAATTAAAAGCATATTGACAAAAAAATCGGAAATCGCATGTTCCCGTAATATAAAACTGCCGCACCCCGTTTCAGGATGCGGCGTTTACAGCGGATATTATTTATCGTTAAGGCTGAAGCCCGCAACAAAAGCCTCGGCTTTATTGTTCGCTTTGGAATCCTTGAATACACCGTCAGATGACGTTGTGTAGCCTGCGATTACAAATCCTGCGTCTGAAACGCATACGGAATTAGCGTAGTCGTTTGATTTTCCGCCGATAAGATTTGAGAAAATGACGTTGCCTGAATTATTGAGTACAGTCGCGAACGCATCTTTCTTACCTGAGGCAATAAGACCGGAGAAGTTAAAGTTTGTGGAGCTTGTTGAACCCACAACAACTATACCTTTGTCTGTGTAGGCGATATCTTCTATGGAGTCCGCTTCACTTCCGCCGATATTGTGCGCCCAGTAGACCTTGCCGTTGTCTGAATATCTGACCACGTATCCGTCTGTTGAGCCGTTGCACTTGTTGAAGCTGCCGTTCGCGCGTTTCGCTATTGACATTGTTCCGGCTACTACACAGCCGCCGTCGGGAGTAACAGCGATTGAATTAAATTCGCTTCTGCCCCAGCCGGCGAGATAAGCGGACCATTTGAGGTCACCCTTTTTGCTGAGCTTAACAACAACGGTGTTCGGGTTGTTGTTGTTTACTTTGTATTCTGCGAGGAAGCCGAAGTTGCCGTCATACGAATGTGTTACGCAGGTTGCGAAAATCTCGCCCTTTTCGTTAACATCAACAGCAGCGAAGGCGTTATCTCTTGAACCAGAAAGAATCTTTTTCCATTCGATTGAGCCTTTTTTATCAAACTTAAACAGATAAGCCTTGTTATCACCCTCAGAATCTTTGAAAAATCCTGTTGAGGACTCGGCACTGCCGCCGACAATAAATCCGCCGTCGGGAGTAGCCGCGACGCAATTGGCTTCATCACCGTTTTCGTTTTTATCGCAGGGGAACGCGTATGTCCATACCTCATTGCCTTTTTTATCGAGCTTAACAATAAGAGACGCGCTGCCCGCACCCGTTCTCGGCGCGTTTGTATCTGTTGCGGAAGTTGAGCCGACTGCGACTATTGAGCCGTCTTTAAGCTCGGTGACATCGTTGAAAACAATAATTGAGTTGCCGCCTGCAACATAAGTCCATTCAAATTTGCCGTCTTTTCCTATTTTCGATACAGAGCCGAAGAAATCCTTCCACGAGGAATTCGCTTTTGAATAAATGCCGTTCTTTGAATTTGAGTTGCCGACCGCAATGAATCCGCCTTTTTCAGCAGCGATGACTTTGGTGAAAAGGTCTTCGTTTGCTCCGCCGGCAAATGACATGAATTTGCCCGAGATGCTTTTGGCGGTAACTTCATTTTTATCAGCGTTATATTTTATGGTTTTAGTGGTGGTGTATCTGCTGCCGTTTGTAAGTGATGAATTTTTGTTTGACGTATAATCCGGTATATTCTTGGTTCTTGTCAGCTCCAGCTTGCCGTTTACAACTTTTCCTGTGTAATAAATCAGCTTTCCTACATCGTCTGTTCTGTTAAGAGTATAGAGAACATTCCCTTTAGCATCTTTTTTACCTGTTGTGTAGATGGTGTAGCCGTTTTCGTTTTTATAGCCGGTGTCATAGATTCGGTGACCTTCTTTATCAATGATACCTTTTTTATCGGTTTCCGTGCCTGTTATGGCGGTTACCTCAACGATTTCCTTTTCGTCAAGCGTCATAACCTCCGGCTTAGAGTTCGCAGCTTTACTGTTGGAGGGAGTTTTTTCGGGAAGCAGTGACATAATCGCAAATACCGCGGCGATTATCACGGCAACAGCTCCGACAACCAGCAAAATGGTTACCGTGTTATATTTCCCGTTCTTTTTCTTGGTCTTTGCCATTGAAAAACACCTCATTTTATTCATATTACTTAAAATATAACACATTAAGTTTATTTTTTCAATGAAAAAGACTTAAATTTATTGTGAATTTATGTTAATATAATAAAAAAACTGCGAAAGAAGAATAAAAATGACTGAAAAAGAAAAGTCTCTTCTTGCTGTTGAGGCGTTGAAGAAAGATTATCCCGAAGCGTTGTGTTCTCTTAACGCGGGCAGTGATTTTGAGCTTCTGGTCGCGACGCGGCTTTCCGCTCAATGCACAGACGCGAGAGTGAATATTGTTACCCCCGCACTGTTTGAAAAATACAAAACCGTTGAGGACTACGCAAAAGCTAATCTTGAAGACGTGGAGAATTATATTCGTTCATGCGGATTTTATCACACAAAAGCAAAAGATATAATAGGCATGGCAAAAGAAATTCTTGAAAGATTTGACGGCAGAGTTCCCGATAATATCGAAGACCTGACATCTTTGCCGGGTGTGGGAAGAAAAACCGCCAATCTCATCTGCGGAGATATTTACAAAAAGCCGGCTGTCGTAGCGGATACTCATCTTATCAGAATAACTAATCTTCTGGGGCTTGTAAATACAAAAAATCCCGAAAAGGTCGAAAAAGAGCTGAAAAAAATTCTGCCCCCCGAGGATAGCAACGATTTTTGTCATCGCTGTGTT
>JAZLLB010000126.1:0-1716 GCA_045597925.1 Acutalibacteraceae bacterium | reverse complement strand
GCCTCGCCTTTTTCCATGAACGGAGGTGCTTTTCGATTATCTCGTCAATTTCATCAATATTTCTGTCAATCCCCTTTGCCGCCAGCTTGGCTTTTTCGGATACAGAAACGGTTTCACACTCATTGGCAAAATCAATAATTTCATCAATCGTCATGTCATCGTTAAAGGATTTTTCAAAGGTAATGATAAAAGTCTGCTCTCTTGCACTCATTTTCTCTGCCATTTTTTTCGTCCTCCAAAAAAGAAACCCTCCGAAACAGATTCAGAGGGCATATAAAAAAGCATACAAATATACAAATTTCAAAGTTGCTTAGGCTTACGCCTGAATGTATATTATACATCCCTCGATGATATTATATCATATTTTTTCAAATTCTCAATAGCAAAATGAAAATTTTATACAAAAATTTCGGTATATATTCATTTTAACTCAATTCAGCACAACTGAGGCGTGCGGCATTGAGTTAACAGATTTCGCGAAACTGTTTACAAATCTGTTCAGAATATGCTATAATGATAAAAACTTCAAAGGAGCTAATTCTATGTCAACTTTTTTCACAAGCATGATAAGCGTGTTTATTTCAATCATTATGTTTATAACAAGCCCGATAGCACTCATAAGCGGCGAAAAGCTTCAGCGCATTTCATATGCGGAGGAAGACTGTAAATTAAGCTTCGCAACGATATCGGATACTCATCTTAAAAACATGTGGGGCGAGCAGAAGGTTCTTGAGCTTGGTCTTAACGATATGCAGAAAGCCAAAAACCAGCTTGACGCTGTTGTTCTTGACGGTGATATTACCGACCACGGCTATTATAAAATGTGGGATCGGGTTGCCGACGCGTTTTCAAAATACACTCCCGCTAAAGAAACCTTCCTTGTTGTAGGCAATCATGATACATGGGGTCCCAACCGGGATGAATTTGACAACCCCGTTGACGGCGTTAAACCCACATTTATAAGCTATAACAAAAAAATCAGCGACAGAGACGTAACCGAAATGTACTACAGCGATATCGTAAACGGTTACTACTTCATCTGTCTCGGCTCTGAAGAAGACCACACAAACGCATTTTTAAGCGACACACAGCTTCAGTGGTTTGACGCTGAAATGCAGAAGGCGCAGGCAACAGGACTTCCGATTTTCGTATTTCTTCATCAGCCCATTATAGGCACGCACGGCCTTCCCTACAACTGGGAGCTTGACAAAAACTATGATGAGGATGACGGCGGTATCGGAGAGCAGAATGACCTGGTAGTTGAAATACTCAAAAAATATGACAATGTATTTTTCATCACGGGTCATATTCACACGGGACTTAAGGCAGAAAATTCAAAAATCGGCGTTAAATACTCCTCTGTTGAGTATATGAAAAACAACAACGGCAACAACATTACTCTTGTAAACATTCCCTGCTATATGTATTTCGACTTCACCCGTGGCGGTCATTTCAGCAACGGTACAGGATATATTATTGAGGCTTACGAAAACAAGGTTCTTATCCGCGGAAGAAACTTCATTACAGGCAAATATCTTACAAAATATGATGTTGAGATTCCGATTGTAAAATAGTACATTATATTTTCAACGAAGCTGTGACGAAACGAAAAGTTACGTTGCAGCTCCGTCTTTTTTGACAGAAAATATCGCGACTCGCAGAAGAAACAAAAGAAACTTTGTATGTGCTAAAATGATATGACCCAATAAAAAAGAG
>JAZLLB010000125.1:0-10142 GCA_045597925.1 Acutalibacteraceae bacterium | reverse complement strand
ATCACCGCTGCTGCAAAAGGTACGGCAACAATCACCTGTACCGTAACAGATGAATTCGGCAATACAGCGAAAGACACCTGCACCGTAAATGTTAAGTTATCATTCGGTCAGTGGATTATATGGATTCTTCTTTTGGGCTTCCTGTGGTATTGATAAATTAATATAAAATAAAGGGCTGTATCCTCCGATTGAGGACGCAGCCTTTTTGATTTCAGATAACGGTTGCCCTGAAAGGAATAACCTTTATATGAAATTTAAAGCTCGAGCACCGAGATAAAAAATCAGATAACGGTTACCCCGACTATAAATTATTCCATCTGTCCGCCGATAAACGATGCCGCTACCTGAGCGAGCTTTAAATCGGTCTGCGACGGCTGAATCCCCTCAGCAGAAAGCAGAACCACCGCGCCGAGAACGTCTCCGCTGCTGATAATCGGAACCGCGACTGCCGCGTTATGCTCAACGCCTTCAAAAGGCGTCAGTCTTTCGCCCTGTGTGCGAACAAATGTTGAACGTGCCTCCATAAGCTCCTCAAGCTCAAGGCTTATGCGCCTGTCGCCGAATTCTCTTTTTGATGTGCCGGCGACCGATATGGCATGGTCTCTGTCACATATTATAACCGGCATGGTTACGTTGCGGTAAAGCACGTCGGCGTACTGGTCGGTGATATCCGTAAGCTCACCCACGGGCGAATACTTTTTGAAAATAACGCCGCCCTGCGTGTCTGTAAAAATTTCAAGCGGTGCACCCTCTTTAATGTGCATTGTCCTGCGGATTTCTTTGGGAATTACCACTCTGCCGAGGTCATCTATTCTTCTCACAATTCCTGTGGCTTTCATGTGCGAATTTCTCCTTTAAATTTGTCTTTCGTCAATATTATTTATCTTAAAGATGTAAATATACCAAAATGTCCGCTGATTTTGCATTTTTTTAATTTTTTAATTGACTTATTATTAAGATAAGTTTAAAATATACTCTGTATAAAGATGAACAGGAGATTTTATCAATGAAAGTCAGCAAATTACTTATCGAAACATTAAGAGACGCTCCCGGCGACTGCATAATCGAAAGCCAGAAGCTCATGACCCGCGGCGGTTATATGAAATATATGCACAACGGCATTTATTCTCTTTACGCTCCCACAAAAAGAATGACCAAAAAGGTTGAGAATATTATCCGTGAGGAAATGGACAGAATCGACGGTCAGGAGGTTATGTTCCCTGTTGTTATGCCCGCTTCTTTATGGGAGGAATCAGGCAGATACACAAGCATCGGCAGTGAAATGGCGAGATTTAAAGACAGAAGCGGCAACGGTGTTGTGCTCGGTATGACTCATGAGGAAGCCGCCGTTCACCTTGCGAGAAACACGGCTAATTCCTACACACAGTATCCTTTTATGATTTATCAGATACAGACAAAATTCCGTGACGAGCCGAGATGCCGCGGCGGTCTTATCAGAGTCCGTGAATTTACAATGAAAGACGCTTATTCTTTCCACACATCACAGGAAGACCTTGAAAAATACTATGACCGCGCGTATGTTGCTTATGAAAGAATTTTTAAGCGCGCGGGCGCGAAAAATGTTATCGCGGTTAAGAGTGACTCAGGCATGATGGGCGGCAGTATTTCACACGAGTTTATGCTTCTTGCGGATATCGGTGAAGATACTCTCGCAATCTGCCCCGAATGCGGATACAAGGCAAATATGGAAGCCGCCGATGTAAAAATTGTCAATGAACCCGGCGAAAAAGAAGAACTTAAAAAGATTTATACTCCCGATATTAAAACAATTGACGACCTGTGCAAATTCATTTCAATCCCCGCGGACAGACTCTGCAAAGCGGTTGTATATCAGAAAAATCTCACAGACGAATATATTATCGTATTCATAAGAGGCGACCTCGATGTTAACGAAACAAAGCTACGTAATTATGTCGGTGAGGAAATTCACCCGGCTGTCATCACGGAGGAAAGCGGTATTGTCGCGGGATTTATAGGTGCTGTAAACATGAAGGCAAAGGCTCAGATTATTTTCGACAAGTCCGTTGAAGGTATTGAGAGCATGGTATGCGGCGCGAACGAGGTTGATTATCACTACACAGGCTTCAATGTTGAAAGAGATTTCGGCAAGACCGAGTATGCTGATGTTGCGAAAATTTTTGAGGGCGCGTTCTGCCCGTGCTGCGGAAAGAAGACTATCGGTATTTCAAACGGTATCGAGGTCGGCAACATCTTCCAGCTCGGCACAAAATACACAAAGAGCATGAACATGACTTATCTTGACCGAGACGGTATTGCTCAGAATCCTATCATGGGCTGCTACGGTATAGGCGTCGGCAGACTTGTGGCTTCAATCTGTGAGGAAAGTCATGACGATTACGGCCCGATATGGCCTATTTCAATCGCTCCGTGGCATGTTGAAATCTGCAATCTCCGCAGAAAGAACGAGGAAGTTTCAGATTTCTGCGAGAAGCTTTATGATGAGCTTCAGGCAAACAAGATTGAGGTTCTTTATGATGACCGTGATATGCGCCCCGGCTCGATGTTCGCGGACGCGGATTTATTCGGAATCCCCGTAAGAGTTGTTGTAAGCCCCAAGACAATGGAAAAAGGCGTTGTTGAGGTTTCTTACAGAGACAAGAGCTTTAAGGGCGAAATCGCCATTGATGAAGCGGCGGAAAAAATTACGGAAATTGTTAACAGCCTTCTTAAGCAGTACGATATCTGATTTTGTAAAAAATAAACCTAAGGAGGTGCGATAGTGCTATTTTCATCATACATATTTGTGTTTGCGTTTCTGCCTTTGACACTTGCGGGTTATTTTCTGCTTTCAAGGGTTAAAAGCGCGCTCCCGCAGAGAATATTTTTAATAATCGCATCTCTTGTTTTTTACGCATGGTTTGAGTGGAAATATATTTTTCTTATCGCGTCATCAATTCTTATCAATTATCTTATCGCGACAGTTATCAACAGAACAAAAATAAACAGCATCCGAAAGACGCTGTTTGTTGTTTCGGTTATTTTTAATGTGTTGCTGATCGGATATTTCAAGTATTATGATTTTGTTATCGGCACAATTAATTCCATCGCTTCAACAGAATTTGTGCTCAAAGAAATTGTTCTTCCTCTCGGAATCAGTTTTTTCACCTTTCAGCAGATTTCTTTTCTGCTTTATATCTACAAAAACAGGCAGAAAAAAGTTAAGTTTCTGAATTACGTTTTATTTGTTTCATTTTTCGCTCAGCTTGTGGCGGGACCGATTGTTCATTATGAGGAGCTGGTACCGCAGATTGAAAACAGCGGAACGAGAAAATTCAATTCCGGAAATTTTTCGCTCGGTCTGTATATGTTTACTACAGGTCTTTTTAAAAAGCTCGTTATTGCGGATACTGTTTCGATGTTTGTTGATAACGGCTTTTCAAAAATAACCGAATTCGGTGTCGCTTCCGCATGGGTTGTGATGCTCGGATACGCGTTTCAGATTTATTTTGATTTTTCGGGTTATTCAGATATGGCAATCGGCCTTGGCAAAATGTTCAATTTTGAGCTGCCCGTTAATTTCAATACGCCTTACCGTTCATCAAGCGTTAAGGAATTTTGGAACAGATGGCATATAACCTTAGGCAAAACCCTTGCCGAAACGGTTTATATTCCTCTTGGCGGAGGACGCAGGGGCAAAGCGAGAAAGTGCTTAAATCTTTTCATAACATTTCTGGTCAGCGGTATATGGCACGGAGCGTCATGGACATTTATCGTATGGGGAGTTCTTCACGGAATCGCGAGGGTTTTTGAGGAGCTTTTCGAAAAAGTTCTTCAGAAGATTCCTGTTTTTATCAGAAAAATCGGAACATTTTTATTCGTCAGCACCGCGTTTACAATTTTTCGAGCGGAAACATTCAGTGATGCCGTGAGAGTATATAAAGGACTTTTCAATTTCGGAAATCCCGGTATAAGTCAGGTCGCAAATATTGCGAAAGACGGTGTTGTCAACCTGCCCGCTGCTGCTTCGGTTATAAAATGCGCCGCGATTATTGTTCTGTGCTTCATTCTTGTATTCAAAGAAAGAAATCCGAAAAACAGAATGGAAAATTTCAGACCCGAAAAGAAAACCGCCGTTTTATGCGCCGCGTTTTTTATCATTTCGGTTCTGTGTATGTCACGTTCGGCAGTGTTTATTTATTTTAATTTCTGAGGTATAAGCGATGAAAAAAAGACTGCAAAAATTCATCATAACTTTTTTAAGCTCTCTGCTTGCTTTCACGCTTGTTCTGTGCTCATTTTCTTTTGCTTTTGACCCGCAGAATATGTACCGCTGGAACGAAAAAGGAACAAGATTCTTCAATACAAGATTTTCGGCGGCAGGCTCTGTCAGAAATTATGATTACGATTTAATAATTATAGGCTCGTCTATGGTTCAGAATTTTAAGGCGGAAAATGTGGCGGAATATTTCGGGTGCAGACCCCTCAAGGTTACACTCGGCGGCATGGCCGCAAACGAAACTCTTTTTGCTTATAATTCGGCGCAGAAAGCGGGAAAGGCAAAAACTTATATTGTCAACATCGACCTTCACAGAATAGCCTCCGCTGAAAGCATATGTGAAGATTCAGGCAGATTTCCTGATTATATGTTTGACTACAGAGGTATTAAAAAATTCAAATATCTTCTCGGTTATGAAACGTGGTTCAAATTTATTCCGACTGATATTGTTCTCAGCATGGCTTCGTCAGCGGAAAATATTATTCCCGATTCGTATAAAGATAAAATAGACGAAGGCACAGATATAAATACAATGTGTGAATGGGATAACACCGTTATTCCGGGCAGAGAAAAGCTTCTTGAAAATTATCATAACAATATCAAAAATTTTGATGAGGGAGATAACTCTGTTTTTTCTGAAAATGCGGTTAAAAACGCGGAAGACATCATGAACGGTTTTATAAAAACTCTTGATGATGACGAGGAGCTTATAATTTATCTTCCCGCGTACTCTGTTCTCTACTGGTCAGGAAAAGACAATAAGCAGTTTGAAACTCTTATTGAAATGAGAGAAAAAATTGTCAGCATTGCATGTAAGCATGAAAACATAAAAGTGCTTGATTTTCAGGGCTCGGAAAAAATCAATAATCTTGATTTGTATTTTGATGAAAATCATTACGGAAAAGAGCTGTGCGGTTATATTGAAAGCAGGCTTAATTCCGATGAATTTACCGCTACAAAAGAAAGCGTAAAAAAATCCTCTGATTTTATCAGAGAAAGCAGAAAAAATTATATGTAAACTCTGAAGGTGATTTTGATTAAAAGCAAAAAAATTCTCGGTCCTGTTATGCTTATAAGCGCAGCGATGATATGGGGACTTTCTTTCGTTTTTCAGAAAGAAAGCACAGATGTAATCGGAACGTTCACGTTTAACGCGGCAAGAAGTCTGGTCGGTTCAGTTAACTTGATTCCCGTTCTTCTTTTTACAAACAGGCAAAAGAAAAAACAGCGGAGTATAAGCGACAGACCGGAAAAATTTTTAACAAAAAAAGAAATAAAAAGCATTGTAATCGTGGGTACCTGCCTGTGTATCGCAATCAATTTTCAGCAGCAGGCTTTTCTGTATATTGAAACAGGAAAAATCGGATTTATAACAGCGTTATATATGATATTCGTTCCCGTTTTCGGATTGTTTTTAAAGAAAAAACCGCCGATGACTATCTGGATAAGCGTTCTTCTCGGTCTTTGCGGAATGTATCTTTTAACAGTCGGCGGCAAGACCGATTTCAATCCCGGCAAAGGAGAGCTTTATGCTCTGACAGGCGCGGTTTTCTTTGCGCTTCATATTATTTCAATATCCGTTTTCGGCGCGGAAATAGATTCGGTCAAGCTTTCATGCGGTCAGTTTTTTGTCTCGGGAATTATTTCTCTTATCGGAATGTTTATTTTTGAGGAACCCGATATTCACGCGATTCTGAAAGCGGCGGTTCCGATTCTTTACGCCGGAATTATGAGCAGCAGCGTTGCGTTTACGTTTCAGGTTATCGGTCAGAAACACACTGAACCGACACTTGCTTCGATGTTCCTTTGTCTCGAGTCTGTTTTCTCTGTTCTGTTCGCGTATTTTCTTATTCCCGAGCAGAAGTTCGTAGCGACAGAATATATCGGCTGCGGAATAATGTTTATAGCGATTCTTTTAGCGCAGATTCCATCGAAAAAGAAAAAAGACAGCGCATAATTTTCGGTGCTTTGCTTTATTCACGAAGAATGTCCGTATTTTGCGTGAAATTTAATAAAAAAACAAGTATGGATTTCAATGATTTTTTCAAAGAAAATCCATACTTTTTTATTTGCTGTTTTTGTTTTTATACAGTAAATTCGTAATCCGGCATCAGCGGACGGAGATGCGAAAAGTCATTCACAAAAGAAAGTCTCTGTTTGCCGTCAGATGTGTATTTCACTTTTGAAACGCTTGTGTTGTTTATGCTGAGAATATAATTACCCTCGCCCATCTCAACAGCCTGCGGCAGTAAATGGTTGCCGAATGAGCCGTGAGCAAACACGATAATTTTCTGACCGTATGTAAATCTTTTTCTGAAATATTCAATAACCTTTCTCGCTCTTTCGTCATTGTCTTTGTCCTCAAGATTATCATACATCAGCGGCATATCCTCATTCAGAGCAAAGCTGTCATAATATCTTTTAAGGTAATCGATTCCCGTGCCGAAATAGCCGTAGGTTGAACCGTTTTCGATTATCTGCGGAAGAATTTCTATCTCAGGATGATTGTCGAGCCTTTCGCACACAGCCGATGCCGTTCTGACAGCTCTTACAAGCGGAGAGGAAAACACAGCGTCAAAATGACAGCCGGCAAATCTCTCGCCCAGAAGTTCAGCCTGTTTCAAGCCGAGTTCGGTCAGATTTACATCGCAGGTGTCACGCTCCTCATAAGACGCGCCTGAAGTATCGCCGTGGCGGATATAAAAAATCTCAAATTTTTCTTCCATAAAATCACCTGTTATTTTACAAAACCGTATCTGCTTTTTTTAATTTCTTCTGATAAATGCTTAAGATGCTCGGCATCGGATTTATCCTTGTAATATTCCATTCCGAAGACGGGGTATTCCTCCATCTGCTTTTTTCTTTTGGCAAAATACTCTTCGGTTGTCATAATCTGCTTCGCCGGATTGCCCGCGAAAACGGTGCTTGCCGGAACGTCTTTGCTTACAAGGGAATTTGCGCCTATAATTGCTCCGTTGCCGATAATTACACCGGGCAGAACCGTTGAGTTCGCACCGATAAAGACATCGTCTCCTATATCAACTCTGCCGAGCATTGTATACCCCAGTGCGCGCCTTGTGCTTGCGTCATGAGCAAGAATATGAACGTTCGGCGCGAAGGTAACATTGTCTCCGATTGTAATAAGATTAACATGGCCGGGGTCGATTATGCAGCCGCCGAGGCATTTGAAATCCCTGCCTACGGTAAGCCCTTCGTCGACGGCTCTTTCCAGGTCACTTCTCTGGTCGGGATTGATACATTTTTTGAGGAAAGTGTATATTTTAAAAATCAGTTTTTTTATCATTTTCGGTTTCCTTCCGTCAGATATTAAATAAGTGCAGCTTCAAAAAAGAAACTGCACTTAAAAAAGCAATAATCAGAAATTACGCAAGCTCCGCGAAATACTTGATTGTGCGAACCATCTGGCTTGTGTAGCTGTTTTCGTTGTCATACCATGAAACAACCTGAACCTCATAAAGGTCGTCAGCGATCTTTGAAACCATTGTCTGTGTAGCGCCAAAGAGTGAGCCGAACTTCATGCCGATACCGTCAGAAGAAACGATGGGGCCTGTGTTGTAGCCGAAAGACTCGGAAGCGGCAGCCTTCATAGCGGCGTTGATGCCGTCAACAGTAACGTCCGTGCCCTTAACAACAGCTGTGAGGATTGTTGTTGAACCTGTGGGAACGGGAACACGCTGAGCTGAACCGATGAGCTTGCCGTTAAGCTCGGGGATAACAAGACCGATAGCTTTTGCGGCACCTGTTGAGTTTGGAACGATGTTGGCAGCGCCTGCGCGTGCTCTTCTGAGGTCGCCCTTCTTGTGAGGACCGTCAAGGATCATCTGGTCGCCTGTGTAAGCGTGAATTGTGCTCATGATACCGCTCTGGATGGGAGCATAATCGTTAAGAGCTTTTGCCATGGGAGCAAGGCAGTTTGTTGTGCATGAAGCGGCGGAAATTATCTGGTCATCAGCTGTGAGAGTGTCATTGTTAACTGAGAAAACGATTGTCTTGAGGTCATTGCCCGCGGGAGCTGAAATAACAACTTTCTTCGCGCCTGCGTTGATGTGAGCCATGCTCTTATCTTTTGAGGTGTAGAAGCCTGTGCATTCAAGAACTACATCAACACCGATTTCGCCCCAGGGAAGCTCAGCGGCGTTAGCCATAGCATAGATTTTAAGAACTTTTCCGTCAACGGTGAGAGTGCCTGCTTCGTCGTCAGCTTCAACAGTGTGAAGATTTTCGCCTACCTTGCCGCAGAAACCGCCCTGAGCGGTATCATACTTGAGAAGGTGAGCAAGCATTGAGGGCTTTGTAAGGTCGTTGATGGCAACGATTTCATAACCATCTGCCTCAAACATCTGTCTGAAAGCAAGACGACCGATACGGCCGAATCCGTTAATTGCAACTTTTACTGACATTTGAATTACCTCCGAATGTTAAATATTTTAAAATTAACCTTATATATTCTATCACCTTTTCGGCAATTTTCAATAGATTTGTTAAAAAATTAACTCTGCATTGTGAATTTTTGGAAAAACTCTGCAAAAAACAGGAAATCGCAAATAAGAATTGGCAATAATTCACAATCAATACAAGTATTCCCTGTACATTCTGAATTATACGTATTGAAAAAACTTTTTTTCAACAGTATAATATTACCGAAGAGGTGGTTGTGTGGCACGAAAGATAGAATACATTATAGACGAGGAATATGACGGCAAAAAGGTGAAGAATTATCTGCGGGGCAGGGCTAAGATATCCTCACGGCTTATGAACAGCCTTAAAACGCACGAAAACGGCATCACGCTCAACGGTGAGCATATCAGAACTATTGATATGCTCAAAACGGGCGATGTGCTCGCGGTAAATCTGCCTGATAAATTCAGCGAAATCGAGCCTGTTGAGATGCCGCTCGATATTATTTATGAAGACGATGATTTCATTGTCATAAACAAGTCGCCGTTTATCGCCATGCACCCCACGCATAATCACCAGGGGGACACTCTGGCAAACGCTCTGATTTATCATCTGCAAAACGAAGGCAAGCCGACGGTGTTCCGTGCCGTGGGCAGGCTTGATAAAGGCACCTCGGGCGTGGTGATATGCGCCCTGAACTCCCACGCCGCCGCGCTTATTCCCTCAACCGCTGAAAAGGAGTATTTCGCGGTTGTCTGCGGCGAAGCTGACGAAAAAGGCATAATAGAAGCCCCGATTTACCGCCCAGACCCGATGAAAACCCTGCGCTGTGTTGACGAAAGAGGGGACTATGCCCTCACGCGCTATGAAAAGCTCGGCGGAAACGGTGAATACTCGCTCCTGCGGGTGAAAATCGAAACAGGCAGAACGCATCAGATAAGGGTGCATTTCGCTCATCTGGGCATGCCGCTTGTCGGCGACAGTCTTTACGGCAGAGACGAGCTTAATCTGGGGCATCAGCTGCTGCACTGCGCGAGGGTGAGCTTAATTCACCCAGTTACAGGTGAAAGCATGGCTTTTGAGGCTGAAATGCCCGAGGACATGCGCCGATTTTGCCGATTTGGCAATATGTAAAAATTTTTTACAGACTTTTCAAAAAAATATTGACAAAACCACGAATATTTTGTATCATGATTACAATTATAAATGGATTAGTATCAAATACTATCCGAAAAAAATCATAATTCCGGGCGTGAGCTTTGCTGATTGCGTTTGCGGTAGGCTGGGTCAGGGCTGAAAAGGCACGGCGGGTGCGCGCGGAACATACTACAGGAGGTATGACAAATGATAAAAAGAACATTGAAAAGAACTTTAAGCATCTTTTTAACATTGGTGCTTGTAGCAACAACATTTTTCATTTTCGACCCGAGCACACTTAAAATAGATTCTTCCGCCTGGGTAGATG
>JAZLLB010000124.1:0-8872 GCA_045597925.1 Acutalibacteraceae bacterium | reverse complement strand
GCTCCGTTCCAAAGCAGATGAAAACATTATACCATTTAGTTCCTTCTTTTTTAGGAAAAATGGGTCACATCTATTTACAACGCAGATTTTTATAATTATTTATGAACATTTTATAAAAATAAGTATAATAAATCAAAGACCGAACGCCTCCGGGAGAAGTTCCTTCAGAGAATACTCCCTGAAGCTGTTTTCACCCGTTACAACAATAATCAGAAATTTCTCATCGCAGAATTCAGCCATAACCTGCCTGCATACGCCGCAGGGAGGAAACGCGCCCGTAATTTTTCCGTCTTTTCCACCCGCGACCGCGACAGCCGCAAATTTTCGTTCTCCTTCGCTGACCGCCTTGAATATTGCTGTTCTTTCGGCACATACCGTCGGGCTGTACGCGGAGTTTTCTATGTTGCAGCCGGTAAAAATTCTGCCGTTTTCACAAAGAAGAGCGGCTCCGACTTTATAGCCCGAATAAGGTGAATATGATTTTTCCATTGCACTGACAGCAGCGGCGCAAAGCTCTTTTTTATCCATTATAATAAACCTTCGCTTTTTACAATTTTAACTATACGGCTTGTTCCGAGCCTTGAAGCCCCAAGCTCAATGAATTTTTCTGCGTCTTCAATTGAAGAAATTCCGCCGGCCGCTTTGATTTTTTTTGAAGGAGACACATATTTCTTAAGCAGTGCGATATCTTCAAATGTCGCACCGCCTGTTGAAAATCCCGTTGACGTTTTAATAAAATCAGCGTCCGACTGTGAAACAATCTCGCACATTTTTATTTTTTCATCTTCGTCAAGCAGGCAGGTTTCTATAATAACCTTAAGCAGCTTTCCTCTGCATGCTCTCTTAATCTCATTTATTTCGTTGAGAATTAAATCATATTTTTTATCCTTAAGCCAGCCCGTATTGATAACCATGTCAATTTCGTCTGCACCGTTTTTCACAGCGTCTTCAGCTTCAAAGCATTTGACGGAGGTTGTTGAATATCCGTTCGGGAAACCTATAACCGTGCATATTGCAAGCTTGCCGCCGGCGTATTCCTCAGCCTGCTTCACATAGCTCGCGGGAATACAGACAGAAGCGGTGCCGTATTTTATGCCGTCATCACATATCTGACGGATTTCTTCCCAAGTCGCGCTCCGGCTTAAAAGCGTGTGGTCAACTTTTGACAGAATTTCTTTAATATTCATTTTAACATCTCCAGTCATTTTATAGTACAACTATATCATATTTTGAAAAAATTTCAAGAAAACTTTACGTTATATTTTTTAAGCCAGTAATTAAACTGAATGAAATACGCTATTGTCTGCGGAGTTGTCATCAGCTGACCGTACCACGGCTGTGATTTATCAGTATAAGTCAGCTCTAACATCTTATCTTTTTTAATAAACTGATGAATCGGCTCGTTTTTATCATCAATTATTTCAGTAAGAATTTTTTTCACCTGCTCAAGATATTCGGGATGATGCGTTTTAGGATAAGGGCTTTTCTTCCTCCAAAGTACTTCATCGGGAAGCAGTCCCTCAGAGGCCTTTCTCAAAAGTCCCTTTTCAAAGCTGTTGTAGTCTTTATAGCTCCACGGCAGAGAATACAGATATTCAACTATTCTGTGGTCGCAGAACGGAACTCTGACTTCAAGTGAGGAATACATGCTCATTCTGTCTTTGCGGTCAAGAAGCGTCTGCATAAACCAGTCCGTGTTCAGCTTCATCATCTCAAGCATTCTCGAATCGACGGAATTAATGATATCAGGCTTGTCGGTATGATTTACCGTATTTTCATATCTTGAGTAAACATAATCATCGGCGTTTATCTGAGACTTGAATTCGTCCTTTAAAAAGCTGTAACGGTATTTTGTGGACTGTGCCCACGGAAAACCGTCAATCATTCTGATATCCTTATCCCTATACCACGGATATCCCCCGAAAACCTCATCCGCACATTCTCCCGAAAGAGCGACCGTACCGTATTTTTTTATTTCTTCGCATAAAAGAAGCATTGATGCGTCAACGTCAGCCATTCCCGGCAAATCCCTTGCGTCAACCGCGCTGTATAATGCCGAAACGAGTTCCGGCGTATCAATAACAAGCCAGTGATGCTCACACTGAAGCCAATCCGACATTATTCCGATAAAATACGGGTCGCTGTTCGGCTGAAATTTACTTTTTTTAAAATATATGTCGTTATCCTTATAATCGACCGAAAAGGTTTTCAGTGTTTTTCCGTTTTCTTTAAAATACGAATTCGCAACGGATGAAATTAAACTTGAATCAAGTCCGCCAGACAGAAACGTACATACCGGAACATCTGACACAAGCTGACGTTTTATTGAATCTGTCACAAGAAAGCGAACTTTTTCAACTGCCGTTTCAAGGCTGTCGCTGTTTTCTTTATATGTCAGCTGCCAGTACGGTCTTATTTTCAGTCCGTTTCTTCCGTATGTGCCGCAGTATCCGGACTTCAGCTCTGATATGCCTTTAAACACACCGCAGCCCGGGGTTCTTCCGGGTCCTACCAGCATTATTTCCGAAAGTGAATTTATATCTATTTCAGCACTGACGCTTTCATGCGCGAGAATCGCTTTAATCTCTGAGCCGAATATGAATCCGCCTTTATCTTCAGTATAAAAAAACGGCTTAACTCCCATTCTGTCTCGGGCGAAAAAAAGTTCTTTTTTGTTTTCCCGCCAAACCGCAAAGGCGAAAATTCCGTTAAACATATTGACAGCGTATTCACCGAAATGTACAAAGGCTTTCAACACAACCTCCGTATCGGAATGTCCCGAAAAGCACTCCCCTTTTTTGATTAACTCATTTCTGATTTCCCCCGTGTTGTAAAGCTCACCGTTATAAACAATAATGTATTTTTCATCTCCGCAGCAATAAATCATCGGCTGTTTTCCGTTTTCAACGTCAATAACCGCAAGCCGCCTGTGAAAAAGAGCGGCATAAGAATTTAAATATTCTCCGCTTTGGTCAGGTCCTCTGTCGCGGAGAGTTTCAGACATCTTTTTAAACGAATTTTTATATTTTATTAAATCCTCGGTAAACGATACCTGTCCAGCTATTCCGCACATAATCAGTCAGCCTCCCTTGCGTTGCTGAGATTTCTGTATTTTTCTTTTGTGGCTAAACCGCCTCTTATATGTCTTCGCGCTTTGTTGACTTCAAGTATCTCTCTGACCTGCAAGTAAAGAGAAGAATCTATGTTTTTTAATCTTTTGGTTACATCAATGTGTACAGTCGATTTTGAAACTGAGAAAACATCAGCCGTCATTCTTACTGTTGCCTTATTTTTAACTATATATTCACCAAGCTCTACTGCTCTTGCTTCAACGGAATCAATCAAAAAAATCTCCCTCCGGAATTCATATCGATAATAAATATGAATCCGAAGGGAATAATATGATTCTAATTATTTTGAGACATTGTATGATAATTCATAATTACCGTAAATCCAGCATTTCTGCGAATTATTGATATAAACAGGACCGTTATAAACATCTTTGCCGTCAGAAGCGGTGTTATTATTGAAATCAATTTTCGCGCTCAACGTATCGGCGTTGATTTCTTTAAGCTCCGACTCTTTACCGTAAACCTGAACGGTAATGTATGAATCGGCAAAGACAATACTTTTACCCTCCGGAGAGTTCGAGACAGAAAGATTATCAAGTGAGAGATTAACGTATTTTGATGAAACCTTGGGAACATCGAAGCTGACTTCAACGTTTTTAACCTTTGTGCTGTCAGCCTTAACGCTCTTTAAATCCTCAAGATTAAATTTAAATTTATTGCTGCCTGATTTAATCTTTGAAAAATCGATACTTCCTATATTAAGCTTATCATTCTGCGTACCGTTCTGAATAACGGCAATGTTAAGACCTGACGGAGAGAATTTGTAATCGAAAAGAGAATCAATATTGTTGGCATATGCCTGAGGAGCGTTTGTAAATTCAACATCAAGAGTATGACTGCCCATGCGGTAAACAGGAATGCTGATATCCATAACAGCCTTATCTTCGCCGTTGATTTTCGCGTATTTTAAAGCGGTATGATTTTTGCTGTATGCCGTGAGGCTCGCCTCGCAGGTGGTTGTTGAAGAAAGCTGGTCACCGGGAACCTGAACATCTGCCACAACGGAATCCAGCTGTGCTATTTCGAGAGCGGGACCGCTGACAACAACCGTTTTGCTGTCCATAATAAAATTATCATCGGTTATATATCCGGTTTTGACAAAATCAGACTTGTTAAGCTGAACGGTTACAGGGATTTCTTTTTTATCCATGGCATCAAAATACACCGTTATAAAGCTTTCTGAAATATCATCAATAGTAAAATTTGCGTCTTCGTTAACCTTGGTAACACGTATCTGCAAAGAATGAGTACCCGCCGTTGTAACAGATGACGTTACCGCCGTAACATTAAAATCATCTGCGGAAAGAAGATTCTCTCCTACAACATAACGGCTGCCGCTGACGGTAATGTCAACGGTAAAATTTTCATCACCGAAAACCTGTAGTCCGCACTGTGACGGCACACTGTTTTTTTCGTCAATAACAATAGGAACATCTTCAATAATATTTGTGGTATTGGGCGAAAACGAAACACATACCGCGGCCCAGAAAATAACCGCCACTACTAAAGAGAATATAATTACAAATCTGTCATTCCAGAAAAGCTTGCGAAGGCTCAAAGATTTTTTACTGCTGCCGCTCATTTCCTCTCATCGCCCCTTTCAGCTGTAATTTTTTTATTTTTAATTATATCAACAGGCGCGAAATATTCAGTCAGCTTTTCATAGAGCTCACCTTCTGAAATGTCTCTTGTCAGATATCCCTTGTGCGCAATCGAAATCTGACCTCTTTCCTCGGAAACGATAACAATAACCGCGTCGCACTGCTCGGAAAGACCGAGAGAAGCACGGTGTCTTGTTCCGAGTTCGGAGCTTAAATCGTTATTCTGCGTAAGAGGAAGAATACATCCCGCCGAAAGAACTCTGCCGTTTCTGATGATAACCGCACCGTCATGAAGCGGTGAATTAGGGAAGAAAAGACTGCCGAGAAGCTCCTGTGTAACCTCTGCGTCAATTTGTGTTCCGACTGAAACATGGTCGTTTACGAGAATATCTCTTTCAATAACAATAATCGCGCCGATTTTTTTGCCCGCCATATCAACGCACGCCTTGCATATTTCACGCATTGCCTTTTTATTTCTCTGCTGTGACGAACTGTTCTGATTTATACCGAAAATCCTCAGGAATGAGAAGCGGCTCCTGCCGACGCTTTCGAGCGCATGGCGCAGCTCCGGTGCAAACAGCACAAGCAGAATTATAATAAAATTATTCATCAGCAGTTTAAACACATATGTGCTTGCCTGCATTCCCAAAATGCTAATGATAAAATACGCCAGAAGCAGAAGCACGATGCCTTTTATAATGTGCAGAGCCCGGCTTTCTCTCAGGAACTTAATGATTTCAAAAATCATAAAAGCTACCAAAAGAATATCAATAGTGTCTATTATGAAATTATATGATGTGAACAGCGCACCGAGGCGGCCGAGTATATCAGAAATATTAGTAAAAAAATCGTTCATAGCTTTTTCCCGCAATCTCAAATCAAATGATAATCAATTTTATCACAATATATATATCATTTCAACGAAAAATATTTAAAATTCACACTTTGTTATAAAATAATACACACTGCGTGAGCGGAAATTCCTTCTCCGCTGCCTGTAAAGCCCAGCTTTTCCTCGGTTGTTGCTTTAACTGAAATAAATCCGATATCAACACCGCAGACGGCGGCGATATTTTTTCTCATCTCGTCAATATAAGGCTTCATTTTAGGCTTCTGAGCAATAACGGTAGCATCAACATTTCCTACACCGTATCCGTTATCATTCAATCTTTCAACAACTTTTTTTAATAACACAAGGCTGTCGGCATCTTTGAACGCAGGGTCATTATCCGGAAACATTCCGCCGATATCACCGAACGCCGCGGCACCTAAAAGAGCGTCTGAAATCGCGTGGAGCAGAACATCCGCATCAGAATGACCGAGCAGTCCTTTTTCATAAGGAATATCAACTCCGCCGACAATCAGCCGTCTTCCGTCAACCAGTTTATGTACATCATATCCGTGACCGATTCTCATAAGTTACCTCATTTCCGTCTCTTTGAGAGCGTTTTTATAATCATCATAGCTCATAAAAGCGTTTATAATTTCTATCATCGCGTTTGCTGTCATCTTTTCAGGCAAATCAAGAGCTTTAAGCAGCTTTAATCTTTTCTCTTTGCTCCCCGCGCCGCCTGTAAGCCCGTCAGAATAAAAATCCTGCTTTGTCACAGGTCTTTTAGATTCAGGAGATTCAGACACAAGAATCCCCGCTTTTTCAAGTGAACTTTTTAATATCTCAGCCGGAATCCCTTCAACTCCGAGCTTGCCTTCTTTTGAAGCGGATACCTTTCTTTTTTCTTTGCCGGAAATGTCGGGAATATAGGCATTGATTATTCTGCTTTTCGGAAGAATTCCCGATAAAAAATTACGTATAACAAATCCGGCGGAATCGCCGTCGGTAAGAATTACAATATCTTTTTTCTCAGAGAGTTTTCTCAAAAACCGCTGTTTTTCCTTGTCTTTGAAAATCCTGAATCCGTCTGTTTCTATTATAACGGCATCAATCAGAGAGCTTAATTTTATTTTATCGTATTTTCCCTCAACAACAATTATTTTGTCTGTTTTCAGCATACTTTTTCACCGTTCGCGATTAAAAATAGCTTTATCATCGCTTCTTCGATAATAAATCTCTGGTCAATTGACGTGGACTTGAGACTTTCATCGGCTTTCGCGAGCACCTCAAGGCTTTCTCTGAGCATTCCGATTGACATTTTTGAGGAATTTTTCGCTCCGCTTCTGAGCCTGAATTCACTCTTGCCGTAATTGAAAACACCCATCAGCTCCTCCGGTCTGCGGCCGCCGCTTAAAGCGACCTTCGCACGGTACATATCAACATAGCACATAATAATCGTACCCATTACTGAAACAGGCTCTTCACGCTGTCTGAGAAGCGAATCGAGAATCGCAAAAGCCTTATCGCAGTTGCCTGTCACAAGATTGTTTGAAAGCTCAAAAATCTTAACCTCGGTATTTTTAACAGTTACCGAATCAATATTTTCTTTTGTTATATTCCCTCCGCCTGCGTTGGCGCAGAGCTTTTCAAGCTCATTCAGAATCGAGGTGAGATTATCACCGACAAGATTAAGAAAATAATTCGCCGCTGAATACTCGATTGTACAGCCTCTTGAGGAAGCACCCTTCATAACATATTTTACTAAATCCGCTCTGCTCATTTTATCAAGGCAAAGCGTGCTGCCGTATTTACCGCACGAATTAAGAAGCTCCTTCCAGCCCTTGCCCTCCGCCTCTGTTGTGAGGAAGCAGATAATGACAACGCAGGTTTCGGGAATATCCGCTATAAATTCATTGAGCTTCTTTTTATTGTTTTCATCTAAATCTGATAACTTCAAATCTTTGATTGCGATACAGGTTCGTTCTCCCATCATCGGCATGGCTTCTGCGGCAAAAATAATATCAGATACGTCTGACGGAGATGAAAAAATATGCAGATTGAAATCAGCGAAGCTTTCATCAACAGCCTTTTTTATCAAAAGATTATAATAATGGCGCTTAAGATAGCTCTCGTTCCCGTAAATAAGATAAACCCTGCTGAAATTGTCAGCCTTTATATGTTTTTTCAACTCGGCTTCATTAATTGACGGCATATCCTCACCCCTTATTGCAGTAAATTTTGTACTTTCCGCGCTTAAATTGAATTTCTATATCGTTAAAGCTGCAAAGATTATATATTTTTTTGCCTTTGATAAGCGGATTTATTTTATCAGTCTGTTTGATATCGGCTGACACAATCACATTACCGAATGAAGAATAATCAAAATCATCGGGCATGGAATCAGAAATAATCAGACAATCGGAATTATAGTATTCCTCAGGCATCACCGATGAATCAGCGCATTTGAAAACAATTGAAACATTATCATTTTTATATCTGTAACGCGCAAAGGAATTCTCGCCGTCACTGTAAAAATCAATGTAAGTATCCTTGCAGATATTATAATCAAATCCGTCTGACACGTAATAATCAGGTCTTATCGCGGCAAGTGACTGATTTCTTTCACCGCTGATAATTTTCTTCGGATGACAGTTATCGGCGCAATAAAGAAGCATCGAGCCTAAAGTCCCGCTTCTGTCCGGTACAAGAAGCATCTCCGTATTATCGGAAAGTTTTGAAGAAACAAAATTCTCCGGATAATTGTCTTTCCCCCCGCAGCCGAGAATAACGCTGTAACCTCCGTGTTTTACCTGAACAAAAACGCCTCCTGTGTTAAATACCGTCACCGAGGTTTTTGAATAATCATTCAGATAATAAACACCGGTGCTTATAACAACAGCCGAAAGAATTACCGCCGCCGCGGAAATCAGTCTTTTCTTAACATTATCGGTAAAAATAACGATGCATAAAACACCTGAAATTATAATCAGCATCGCGTATGTGAAATAATCTGAATCTGTATTCACACTGCAGAACGGAATTTCGGCAATAAAACCCGCAACAAACCGAATGTATTTGCAGAGAATACCGCATAACAGCGCAAGCGGATTTGAAATAAATTTCAGCGGACTGAATAAAGCGGCAAAACCGCCGCAGATCATCTGTAATGTTGCCGCAAAAGATACCATAACATTGGTTACGGGGGCAAGAACAGATATGCTGCCGATAAACAGCGATGTAACCGGCATAGTAAACAGAACCGCGCAGACACTTATTTCAAAAAGAGCAAGAACATATTTAAAAAACGC
>JAZLLB010000123.1:0-1284 GCA_045597925.1 Acutalibacteraceae bacterium | reverse complement strand
GTATTACCATATTCGGCGGTCCTCAGGTTGATGACGCCGCTGAGCTTCTTAAAGAAAACAGATTTATTGATATACTTATACACGGCGAGGGCGAAATACCGTTCTATGATATTTTATGCTGTGTAAACAACGGCGGAAGCCTCAGAGACATAAAGAATATTTCTTTCTTTGAGGGCGATGAATTGGTTCAGACGGAAAGAGAATATTCTGTTGATATATCAGACTATCCGTCTCCATATACCATGGGACTGTTTGATAAAATAATCAATGACCCAGACAAAAAGTACAAGCAGTTTGATGTTATTATTGAAACAAACCGCGGTTGACCCTATAAGTGCATTTACTGTTATTTTGCGGGTCGCGATGAAAAATTCAGATGCTTTTCCACCGAAAAAATTAAAGCGGAGTTCAAATGGATGGCTGAAAACAAAATAGCATACTGCTACTGTGCCGACACAAATTTCGGGCTTCTTGACAGAGATATTGACTTCGCGCGGTATCTCGTTGAGCTGAAAAATGAATACGGCTATCCCGAAAGATTCGAGTCAATCGCCACCAAAAATAAAAATGATGTTACGCTTGAAATAAATAAAATCCTGCATAAGGCAGGCATGAACGGCGGAATTTCCGTTGCTGTTCAGAGTATGTCTCCGAAGGTGCTGAAGGCTGTAGGCAGAGTAAATGTATCCTTTGAGGAGCTCAGAAGACAGCTTGACCTTTACAGAATGAACGGAATGACCACATATACAGATATTATTCTCGGTCTGCCCGAGGAAACATATGACAGCTTCTGCAAGGGCGTCTTTGCCGTGCTGGAGGCAGGTCAGCATAACGCTCTTAATATTTTCAGATGTGAATTGCTGCCGAACACTATTCTCAGCGATAAATCCACAGTTGAAAAATATAATATCAAGACTATAAAATCGAACCTTTGCCAGAATCACAGTACGGTTGAAAAATCATATTTTAACTCGCGCTCAAATCTGATTGTTTCCACAAACACTTTGAGTGAAGATGAATGGCTGAAATGCAGCCGGCTTTCTGTCTGCGTTCAGGCTTTCCATTGCTTCGGTCTTTTAAGATATGTTGCGATTTATCTGAGAAAAGCGGACAATGTATCCTACTATGATTTTTATATGAGATTCTTTGACTGGATTGAAAATGAAAGCACGTTTCTGAAAAGGCTTTTAGACGAAACCTGCGGCAGCATTGAACTGTTCTTAAAGGGAGAAAGCGATTTATTTTATTACAATCCGGAATTCGGCAACATTTATTTCCCGTTTG
>JAZLLB010000122.1:0-2623 GCA_045597925.1 Acutalibacteraceae bacterium | reverse complement strand
AATCTCAGCGATGAAAGGGTTTCAAGATACGAAAATAAAAAACAGCCGCAGATGCTTTTTTACGGAATTGGAAATCACGGTGGCGGACCGTCAAAGGTTCATCTTTCTCAGGCTGAGGAGCTTATCGCGAACGGCAAAGCGCAGTATTCTGTTCCCGATGAATATTTTGAAGACACAAAGTGCGGTATGCCTGTTGTAACTGAAGATTTGCAGCATCACGCGGCAGGTTGCTATAGTGCGAACAGTATGATTAAATCCGCTGACAGACGTGCGGAATGCGAGCTTGTAAGAGCTGAAAAACTCGATGTTCTTGCCAATGTTTTAACCGGTTCCCCACTTCATTCAAAATCAATTGAAAATGCGTGGGAAAGAGTAATGTTCAATCAGTTCCACGATATACTCGCCGGCTGTTCCATTAAAGAAGCCTATGAAGATGCCAAAAACGCGTTCGGATATGCTAAAGAGACAGCTCTTGAGATCGGAACATACGCTTCGCAAAGAATTTCATGGAGAATCAAGACAACCGATTTTCTTGATAACGGTGTTTCTGAAATGCGTGACAGACTGTGGTACCGTGACGGTGAGGGCTGCCCCATGGTTGTTTTCAATCCCCATTCTTTCCCTGTTAAAACAGCTGTTTCATTCGGTATGCAGTGGATTTCACGTGTTGTTGATAAAGACGGAATTGATAGACCGTATCAGCTTGTAAGAGCATCTTACACCGACGGCAGACACGTCAACAAGTGTCTGTTTAATGTTGAAGTTCCGGCGTACGGATATAACGTATACTATCTCTACAAGAGCGAGGGTTATCCTGAAATAAATTTTGAAACCGAACTTAAAATAACAGAGAATACAATTGAAAATTCTGTTGTCAAAGTTAAAGTTGATAAAAACAGCGGTGCTGTTACTTCGTTTGTTTTTAATGATAAAGAGTTTTCTGACGGAAAGCTGGGCAACGCTGTTGTTTGCGATGACATTAAAAACGACACATGGGGTCATATGATTACCGACTACAATATTTACGCGGGCGAATTTTCAGACGGTACACTTGAAATTGTTGAAAAAGGTTCGATAAGAGCAACGCTCAAGTCGACTGTCAGATATCATAATTCCGTTCTTACGAGGTATTATTCACTGTACTCAGGTGACGAAAAGCTGCATGTAAGATGTATTCTTGATTTTGATGAGCCGTATAGGCTCGCGAAGCTTTCGTTTGAATCAAATGTTAAAAATCCGTCTGTTACATATTCAATGCCGTACGGATTTATTGAAAAATCAGCTGACGGTCAGGAAGAACCGTGTCATGCGTGGGCCGATATCTGTGATGAGAACGGGTCAGGTCTCGGACTGATAAACGACTGCAAATACAGCTTTTGCGCTGTCGGCAATGATTTGAGAATGAACATAGCGAGAAGCTGTGCATTCCTTGATCATTTCGGTCAGGAACACCGTGATAATGAGATGCAGTTCCTCGATAAAGGTGAGCAGGAATTCAATTATATTCTTGTTCCTCACTTTGAAAAGAAAAATTCTGACCTGTTCAAAACAGGAGAACTGCTTAACACCCCGCTTCAGATAACGCAGGAAACGCATCATGACGGTAATCTGCCGCAGGAATACTCAGGGATTTCGGTTGAGAAAGAAAATATTGTCATAACATCGGTAAAGGCAGCTGAGGACGGAAACGGACTTATCCTCAGAATAATTGAAACTGCAGGTCAGAATACGGAGTCTGAAATTAATTTCAAGGCCGTCAATAAAAAATTCAGCCTGAAATTTAATCCGCAGGAAATTAAGACTGTAAGAATTGATGTTACCGGAAACGTTTCGGAATGTCTGATAATTGAATGATTTAAAGCACCGCTCTTACCCGGCGGTGCTTTGGTTAATTCTTAAAGTCGATTACGCCGCGAAAATAACTTGTAAAAATTATGTCGAAATTTATTCAAAAATATTGACATTTGTAAAATTTTAGTATACTATCATGTTAATATTTTTTATTAAAAATATCTATGCCTTATATGGCAAAGAGAGGGGCTGCATAATTGGAAAACAATCCTATTGTAATTAATTTGAAAAACATCTCGATCCGATTCGGCGAGGAACAGGTTCTGAAGGATCTGAATCTTTATATCCGTGACAAGGAATTCATCACTTTGCTGGGGCCGTCCGGCTGCGGCAAAACGACGACATTAAGGGTTATAGCGGGATTTCTTGAACCCGACGGCGGCGAGGTCATATTCTCTGATAAGAAAATGAACGGTGTGCCGCCTCATAAGAGACCGGTTAACACCGTTTTTCAGCGTTATGCCCTTTTCCCGAACCTTAATGTTTATGAAAACATAGCGTTCGGACTTCGTCTTAAAAAGATGAAAGACAGCGAGATACGTGAAAAAGTTAAAGAAATGCTTGCGCTTGTTAATCTTAAAGGCTTTGAAAGGCGCGCGGTTGACTCTCTTTCGGGCGGTCAGCAGCAGCGTGTTGCCATTGCCAGAGCTCTGGCGGTTGACCCGAAGGTTCTTCTGCTTGACGAACCGCTGGGTGCTCTTGACTTAAAGCTTCGCAAGGATATGCAGGTTGAGCTTAAAAATATACAGCAGCGTCTCGGAATTACGTTTAT
>JAZLLB010000121.1:0-3894 GCA_045597925.1 Acutalibacteraceae bacterium | reverse complement strand
AGAATCGTAATGGAAAACATGGCGGGATTTTTCGCTGTTCCGCACATTTCCATAGTCGATAAGGAAGTAATCTATAAAAGCGATATTTACATGACGCCGCTTGTCAATTCATATCTGATTGACGGCGATAAGATCAGAGATATCGTGGCGGCTGAATTTAAAAAAGCCGGATTTACTCCCGAGGATACACAGACGGGTGCTGTTATTATAACAGGGGAGAGTGCGAGGAAAGAAAACTCCGCTCTCGTGCTTGAAAAATTAAGCGATTTCGCGGGGGATTTTGTTGTTTCCACGGCGGGACCCGATCTTGAATCGGTTATCGCCGGCAAGGGAAGCGGAGCGCAGAGCTATTCGGAAGAAGACGCCTGCGTCGCGGTTAATCTTGATATCGGCGGCGGAACAACCAATATTGTTGTTTTTGATGAGGGTAAAGTTATCGCCAAGGGCTGTGCCGATGTGGGCGGCAGACTTCTGGAACTGGAACAGGATTACACCGTTACATATGTCAGTCCCACAGCTCAGATGATATCGGACAGGCACGGACTTTCACTTTCAGCCGGTCAGAAAACAAATGAGGAAGCGCTGAAAATTCTCTGTTCCGAAATGGTCGGTCTTATTGAACAGATGCTCGGTCTTTATGAAAAGTCAGATATGTATTCTTCCGTTGTTACCGTCGGCAGCTCGGAGCTTGTAATAAGCAAACCGATTAAAGCAATATGTTTCTCGGGCGGGGTAGCCGACTGCATATATAAAACAGGCTTTGAAAAACTTCAGTTCGGCGATATCGGTGTTTATCTCGGTGCCGCTTTCCGTCAGAGCAGGCTTTACGGCGATTTCAGGCTGATTAACGCTAAAGAAACAATACGCGCCACGGTTGTGGGTGCGGGAACATATACAACATCAATTTCCGGCAGTACGATTACGTATTCTGAAAATATTCTTCCGCTTAAAAACGTTCCCGTTCTGAAGCTTGATTCAGAGGAACAGGGCAGACTTTTCGGCGGAGACAGAAATTTTCTTAAAGAAAAAATAAGATGGTTTAATTCGCAGAGCGATTCATCACGTCTTATTCTCGGGCTTCCGGGAATCAGAAATCCGTCATATTCGCAGATAAATATTCTTGCGGATACTATCGGTTCTGTTTTAGATGAGCTTCTTCCTCAGAATGAGCCGATGCTTATCGTAACTGAATGTGATATCGCCAAGGCGTTAGGACAGGCGGTTAAACGGATTTACGGAAGTAAAAGAGATATTATTTCCATCGACTCAATCAGCGTTGATGACGGCGATTTTGTCGATTTGGGTAAACCCCTTATGGACGGGCTGGTTATTCCCGTTGTAGTAAAAACCCTTATTTTCGGATAGGAGGATTCAGTTTGAGACTTAAAACAGTTATTCTCGGCAAAACATATGAATTTAAAGATGTTAAAGACGTTCTTGCCAAAGCCAATGAAGAAAAATCGGGTGATATTCTCGCCGGTATCGCCGCCGAAAGCGGTACTGAGAGAATCGCGGCGAAAGAGGTTCTTTCGAATCTTTTAGTCAGCGATTTAAGAAATAATCCCGTTGTACCTTATGAGCAGGACGATGTTACAAGAATTATTCAGAATGCCGTAAGCGAGCCGATTTATGATAAAATCAAAAACTGGACTATGGCTGAGCTTCGTGAATATATCCTTTCTTACGATACAACCGAAAGAGATATCAGGCATCTTTCAAGAGGACTTACGAGTGAAGTTATCGCCGGTGTGTGCAAGCTGATGTCCAACCTCGATTTGATTTACGCCGCTTCAAAGGTAAGAGTAACGGCTCACTGCAACACGACAATCGGCAAAAGAGGATGTCTTTCCACACGTCTTCAGCCTAACCACACAACAGATAATGTTGAGGGCATAACCGCTTCTCTTTTTGAGGGCTTGAGCTACGGCTGCGGCGACGCTCTTTTAGGTCTGAATCCCGTTAATGATACAATATCAAGCCTCAGTGAGGTTCTTAAAAGATTTGACGAGGTAAAAAATGAATTTGAAATACCCACGCAGATTTGTGTTTTAGGGCATATTACAACTCAGATTGAAGCGGTTAAGCGCGGCGCGCCGTGTGATATGATTTTCCAGAGTATCGCGGGAAGTCAGAAAGGCAACGAGGCTTTCGGATTTACTTCCGACACAGTCAGAGAGGCACGTCAGCTTATGCTTCAGCACGGGACGGCGACAGGCCCCAATGTCATGTATTTTGAAACAGGTCAGGGTTCCGAGCTTTCAAGCGACGCTCATTTCGGTGCCGACCAGGTTACTATGGAGGCTCGTTGCTACGGCTTCGCCAAGGAATTTTCACCGTTCATGGTCAATACGGTTGTGGGATTTATAGGACCCGAATATCTTTATGACAGCCGTCAGGTTATCAGAGCGGGTCTTGAGGATCATTTCATGGGCAAGATGACGGGAATCCCCATGGGCTGCGACTGCTGCTATACAAATCACATGATGGCTGACCAGAACGATATTGAGAATCTTTCACTTCTGCTCGCGTCATGCGGAGTAAACTATATTTTAGGCGTTCCCACAAGCGATGACGTTATGCTTAATTATCAGACAAACGCGTATCACGATGTCCAGACGCTTCGTGAAATTCTGAATCTCAGACCCATAAAAGAGTTTGAGGAATGGCTTGAGAAGATGGGAATTATGGAAGACGGAAAGCTCACGAAATACGCGGGCGACCCGACAATTTTTCTTAAAAAGAGGGGGTAAGCTGAATGGATAACAACATGGTTGAAAGCATTGTTCAGGCGGTTTTAGCTCAGCTTGCCTCAAACGGAAACGCTGTTTCCGAAAATTCAGTCAAAGAAACGGTTTCGTCATATGTTGATACAACACCTGATTCCGCTCTTGCTGATATTACTTCAAAAGAGGTTAAAGCGGTTCCGCTTATTGAGGAACCGTGCGACCCCGACGGACTTCAGAGAATGATAAGTAAAACCACAGCCAGAATCGGTGTGGGCAAAGCGGGGGCAAGGCTCAAAACTCAGACTATGCTTGCTCTGCGTGCCGACCACGCGGCGGCGAGAGATTCCGTTTTCGCCGACGTTGACGAAAAATCAATGCAGGATTTAGGCATGTTCTGCGTTAAAACCTGCTGTAAAGACAGGAACGAGCATCTTACCCGCCCTGATTTAGGCAGAAAGTTTGACGCTCAAACAGTTAATGAAATCAAATCAAAATGTACTCCGAATCCCGATGTTCAGTTTATTGTTTCTGACGGATTAAGCTCAAAAGCGATTGAGGCAAACGTAAAAAATGTTCTTCCAGCTGTTATTGACGGCGTTAAGTCAATGGGTTACAGCGTGGGAACTCCGTTTTTTGTTAAGTTCGGCAGAGTTGCGAGCATGGATCATGTCTGTGAAATCGTCGGCTCGAAGGTTACGTGTATTCTCATAGGTGAACGCCCCGGTCTCGGTACAGCCGAAAGTATGAGCGCATACCTCACTTATGAGTCAAAGGTAGGTATGCCTGAAGCCAACAGAACTGTTGTATCCAATATACATTCCGGTGGTATTACTGCTGTCGAAGCCGGCGCATATCTTGCAGAAGTTATCGACCTTATTATGAAAAATAAAGCCAGCGGTGTAAATCTTAAAAAATAATCGGGAGTTGATTCTTCTTTGGGTGAAAAAGTTTTAGTTGACGATAAAAGAGAATATGGCATAGATTGCGTAAAAATTTTTGCGGCGATTCTTGTTGTACTAACACATCTGTTTACTTTTGGAGGTTTCCTTGAAAATATAGATGTTTTTAGTTTTAAGGGATTTACTCTGTTGTCTATCAGAAGTTTATCTTTGTGCTGCGTCAATTTGTTTGGAATTGCCACGGGTTATCTTTATTTAAATAGGAAAGT
>JAZLLB010000120.1:0-15239 GCA_045597925.1 Acutalibacteraceae bacterium | reverse complement strand
CTTCAAATAAAACATTACATTTATCTATGTTTCCCGTTTCACTGTTTATATAAAAAGAAATGCAGATTTCTTTATCACAGAACCAGTACATAATACTGTTTTCATCTATAACTAATTGTTCTGTATTAAATACTTCCTCATTATATAAAAAATTGATTCTCTTTTCAAATTCAAAAATATCGCAGTTTTTGCTTTGCTTAACACATGATGAAAGCAAAAATAAAATAACAATCGGCATAATTATTGCCCGTTTCAATTTATTTCACCGACTTCAGCGTTAAATCTTTCTTTAAACTGCGAAAGAATGCGTTTTTCTATTCTCGAAACATATGAGCGTGAAATTGAAAGTCTTTTCGCAACCTCTTTCTGGGTTAGCGGAGCTTTATTATTAAGACCGTATCTCATAACGATAATTGTTTTGTCCCGCTCACTGTCAAGCTCATCTATGTACTGATAAAGTTTTTTGCTCATTGAAACCAGAAAAATGTCATCAAGAATTGTATCCTCTGACGCGATTAAATCAATCAGTGTCAGCGGATTTCCCTCGTTGTCTGTATCAATAGGTTCGTTTACGGAAATATCCTGTGAGTTCTTTTTTCTGGAACGGAAATACATAAGAATTTCATTTTCAATGCACCGCGCGGCATATGTGGCAAGGCGCGTGCCCTTATCTGATTTAAATGTATCTATTGCTTTTATAAGACCGATTGTTCCGATTGAAATTAAATCGTCCTGTTCATCGGAATTTGAATAATATTTTTTTATAACGTGTGCTACAAGCCGCAAATTATGCTCTATAAGCGTATTTTTTGCCTTTCTGTCACCGTTTTCCGCAAGTTTTATAAGCCGTTCTTCCTCCTTAGCTTTTAACGCGGGCGGAAATGAATTCTGAGAATTGACGTGAAGAATAAAAAATAGTAAATCAGAAAATAAATTTATAAAGCTGTCAAACATATAATCACCGTTAAATTATATGGCTGAGAGCAATAAAAAATACCGCAGGTTTTGCGGCATTTTTGTTTATTCATTAAGGAACGGTATAACAACATCAAGAGTTTTATCTGCTTCGTCAAACAGGAAAATATGTCCTGAGTTTTCAAAGGTCACAAATTTTGCGTCAGGATAAATTTCCCGTAATCTTTCAAGCTGATAATAAGGCATTGTTTTGTCGACGGTTCCCCAGATACAAAGTGTGGGAACTTTCTGCTCCGCAATTGCGAAATAGCCTTTAACATCAATTTCGGTGTTGATTATGGTATTTTTCAGGCTTTGCCGTGTGCTTTCTATAAAGCCTTTGTATCTTGCGCAGTATGCGAAATTGCGCATGAAATCGTCTTTTTCATCGGGAGAATAAATCATTTCACCTGCGCAGCGCTTAACGAGAACGCTTTTTCCGATTATTTTAAACAGTGCCTTACCGAGTACGGGAGCGGAACACAGCTTCATATAAAACGGCGGCTCAAAGTTATCCATTCCTGCAGGAGCGAGAAGCACGAGCTTTTTCACGTTTCCCGGAAAAAGCCGGCAATATGTTGTCGTAACTGTTCCGCCCATTGATGTTCCGAAAAGAATGAATTTTTCATCACCCAATAAAGCTTTGGTCAGCTGATTGAGCTGAATCGCAAAGAGTTGAGGCGTATAGTCAGACTTTATTCTTTCAGATAATCCTCTGCCCAGCAAATCATATCTGATTACCTTATATCCCTTTGCAAGAAGTGCCTCGTAAATTTTATCATATATAAAATACGGAGTTGCGTAACCGTGAACAAGCACAACAGGCTCTCCGTCACCCTCCATCTGATAATGAGTATTTCCGCACGGAAGCTCAATGAACTGACCGTAACATTTTTTTCTTTCTTCATCTGTAAGCTCAAGAGTTTCACATTTTTTAAGCAGTGCTTTTAATTCGGATTTTTCCATAAAGCAATCCTCTTTTCATTTTATATTCCGTTTGCGGATATATTTTATCACACCGGAGGATATTTTTTCAATAACAAAGTTAACTTATATTGAAAAAACACAAATTATATGATAAGATATTAAAAAATATTTCGGAGTAAGCAATGGTTATTTTATCAGCACAGAATTTATCTTTGAGCTTTGGTGAAGAAAAAATATTTTCTTCGCTTTCTTTTGATATAAAAAACGATGAAAAAGCAGGTCTTGTCGGTGTGAACGGGGCAGGCAAAACTTCTCTTTTTAAAATTATAAAAGGTGAGTATCTGCCGGACGAAGGAAATGTGTTTATTTCAAAGGATATCAGAATCGGATATATGGAACAGCACACCTGCTCAGTGAAAGGCAGAACGCTCTATGAAGAAATTATCAGTGTTTTTGATTACCTCGAAAAGCTCGAAAATGAAATTGAAAAAGTAAATTCAGATTTGGAAAAAGGGATAGATATTGAAAAAAACATTGCGCTTCAATCCGATTTACAGGAGCGTTTTGAGCGTGAAGGCGGTCTTACATATAAAAGCAGGGCAAGAAGCGCTCTGCTCGGTCTCGGATTTTCCGAAAACGACTTTAATCTTTCAACTCAGAAGCTCAGCGGCGGTCAGCGCTCAAAGGTAACTCTTGCCAAGCTGCTTCTGTCACGTTCAGATTTTCTTTTGCTTGATGAACCGACAAACCACCTTGATATTTCGTCTGTCGAGTGGCTTGAGGATTTTATTCTGAATTACAGAGGAAATCTTATAGTAATATCTCACGACCGTTATTTTCTTGATAAGGTTACAAATAAAACAATTCAGATTGAAAACGGCAAATGCTGTTCATACAGCGGCAATTACTCTGATTTTCTTATAAAAAGAGAGGCTGCGCAACGCGCTGTTGAAGATAAATATCGGGCGGATATGCAGGAAATTCAGCGTATAGAGGGTATTGTCGCACAGCAGCGCCAGTGGAACAGGGAAAGAAACATAAAAACCGCCGAAAGCAAGCTGAAGCAGATTGAAAGAATTAAGGAACAGCTTGTTGTACCTGACAGCGCTGTTGAAAAAATAAGATTTAATTTTACGCCTAAATGCGAAACCGGAAATGACATAATAGACGCCGAGAATCTTTCAAAAAGCTTTTCCGGAAAAAACATTTTTAAAAATATAAATTTCAGTATCAGGAAAGGGGAGAGAGTTTTTCTTTTAGGCGACAACGGCTGCGGAAAGACAACCCTTTTCAGAATTATAATGGGTGAATACGCTTCTGACAGCGGAAAAATCTCTTGGGGTGAAAATATCTGTAAGGGATATTATGAACAGATAAAAAAGATACCCGAGGATAACAGAACGGTAATTGACGATGTGTGGAATCAGTATCTTAAAATGAATCAGACATCAGTAAGAAACGCGCTTGCGGCATTTTTATTTAAAGGTGATGACGTGTTTAAACATCTTGCGGATTGCAGCGGCGGAGAAATAGCCCGGGTTGAGCTTCTGAAGCTGATGCTCGGCGGTCATAACTTTTTGCTGCTTGATGAACCAACAAATCATCTTGACGCTTTTTCAAGAGAGGCTCTTGAAAATACCCTGAAAGATTTTGAAGGTACCCTCTTTGTTATTTCTCATGACAGATATTTTATAAATAAGCTTGCGACAAGAATCCTTGTTCTTAACAACAGCGGAATTGATGAATATGTCGGTAACTATGATTATTACATTTCTCATAGACGTGAGCCGAAATTCAAAAATCTTATCGAAGAAAAGCCGGTAAAGATAAATGAATATAAACTGAAAAAAGAGCTTGCCTCAAATCTGCGAAAAATGAAATCACGGCTTAAAACAGTAGAAAATGAAATTGAGCGGATTGAAAATGAAATAACCGACACTGAAAACAGGCTTTCAACACCTGACGTTCAGTCTGACTATGAAAAAATAATTGAGCTCACTGAAGCACTCCAAAGCCTTAACGATGAACACAATACGCTTTATGATGAATGGGAAAATCTTCAGATATGTATTGAAGATGCCGAAAGCAATCAATAAACAAAAATCTGCACTGTAAGCTGAATTTTAGACAGTGCAGATTTTTGTTATTATAATCAGCTTGTCTGCATATACTTTACAAAAAACAAAAAGGGGAGTAGCAGACGTGAAAGCATCTACGTTAAATTTTCATTCAATACATCAGAAAGCAAAGTCTTTTTCTTCTAACAAAAACATTATTATCCTTGTTTTACTTTTTGTATCAGGTTTGATTTTCGGAGCGTTTTCAGTAAAATCACAGAATTCATTTTTATACACAAAAGCAATGCCGATATATATGAGCTATGTGAAATCAAAAAGCGGCTTATCGGATTTAAGCATATTTTTTACAACTATGCTTTTAAACTCAAGCGTAATAGTGTTATCTTATTTCACAGGGCTTTGCGCAATCGGCGTTCCGTTTGTGGCAATGATACCTGCGGTAAGCGGAATTTTTATAGGCTCTGTATCAGGATATATTTATCAGACATATATGCTTAAAGGTCTCGGTTACTGCGGGATTATTATTTTCCCGGCGGCAGCGGTAACAGCGGCGGCCATTATTTTCGCAGGCAGAGAAAGTCTGATAATGTCAAAAAACATGCTTAATCTTTTATCACAGCGTCATAATCAGCAGTATGAGGATTTTAAGAGCTACTCTGTAAGATTCGGTATATATCTTGCCCTCGCCGCACTTGGCGCGTTGATTGAAACAGTAATGACTCATTTATTTATCGGGATTTTCAACTTTTAAATCAACGGAATTAAGCGGATTGCTGTCAACCGCGTTTTTCAGCTGTTCATTTACAACATGAGTATAAATTTCCGTTGTTGCGAGGCTTTCATGACCGAGCAGCTCTTTTAAAAGCATAACGTCAGTATTTGAGTGCCGGTATAAAAGTGTCGCAGCGGTATGCCTCAGCTTGTGAGTCGAAAGGCCCTGACCGCCGAGCCCCGCTTTCTCAAGCAGAGTATTAACAATATGCTGAACTGTTTTAGGGCTGATTCTCTGCTTCTGCTGACTTAAAAACAGCGCGTTTTTATCTTTAGGCTTGATGCCTTCAGTCGGGCGAACCTTCATATATTGCTCATAAGCCGCAATACAGACATCATTGAGATAAACTATTCTCTGTTTATTTCCTTTACCTGTTACCTTCATTGAGCGGTCATCACGAATATCGTTATAATTCAGCGAAACAAGCTCCGAAAGCCGAAGACCGCAGTTGAGAAAGAAAGTAATTATGCAGTAATCACGTTCCTTATTTTTTCCGTCAATGCAGTCAAGCAGATTTATACTTTCCTCAAGCGTAAGATATTTCGGCAGTGAACGCTTATGCTTGGGTCGTTCAAGATTTTCCATGGGATTCATTTCGATATATCCGTGAGCTGCCATCCACTTATAAAATGTGCTGATAGACGAAAACTTGCGAAGACGTGTATTTTCACTGTTGTTTTTTTCGTTGCAGCAGAAGTTTATAAAGCCGTAAACATCATCTGCAACAGCATTATGAATTAAATCAGTGCTGATATTTTTTACATCAATTTCAGAAAATGGAGTATTACTGTCAACAGAATTGCTTTCAAGCATCAGGTATCTCAGAAAGCTTCTGAGGTCAGAACCGTATTCGAGAACCGTAAGCTGCGACTTGTGCAGTATCACAAATTGATGTGTAAGATATTTCTGAACGATGTCCGGAAGTTCTTTTATTTCTTCTTTTCTCATAAAACCACCCAAAAATTTTTAACCGTACTCAAACAGGGTACGGTTATATTATATCATGTATTAAATTAAAAATCAAGGAAATTATACAAAATAAACTACGTTTTGTATAATTTTTGGCGGATTGAGAGCTGTTTCCGTAGGGCGGAAAACACAGGGCCGACGCCTGACACTGCGCAGCGTAGCGGCGGAAGCCGCTGACAGTGCGAAAGAGGCAGACAGCTTACGCAGCCACGGGCTGCGCTGCAGCTGCTTTCTGAGAGAGGCGGAGCAGGGAAGGCGACCGCCCTGTGTTGCTTCCCTCACCATGTCACCCCGAGAACCGTTCCCCCCATGCTTGGGGGCGGAGGGGGAAGACAGAGAAAGCTGACAATCTGTGCAGCACCTTCGTAATTGCGAAAGAGCGCAGAAGGGGCGTGCTGTCAAGGGCGCGCAGCGTTCATCTCGACCCTTGACAGTCAGCCTTCTCTGCGCCACAGGCTGACGGCTTGCACTACCCCAACGAGCTGCCCCCCCGTGGGTGGGTGCGGAGCTGCCAGCTTGGCGCAGGCGAAGCCGAGCACAAGCCAAGCGGAGCGGGCGGGATATGAGCGAAGCCAGCGCAGCGCAGCAAAGCAGCGCAAGCTGAGCGGAGCGTAAACTGAACGAAGCACAGCAAGCCGAGGCTTGCCCGGCGCAGCTGAGCGAGAAACCAATTTAAAAGTTTCCTCTGGGGCAGCGAGTTGTCTGTCCCGGCAAGCCGGAAGCCTACTTATCATACGAAGGTGCAGCCAGAGCAGCAGTATTAGACCAGCGGTCTAATACTATCTTGATAATATAGAAACATCTCAACCCAGACAGAACCCCCTCAATCCCTTATATATCAACACTTTCGGGATTTTATGACGTCTAAAAATAACCTCTTGGAAGATATGACTTATTACAAGCATTTGACAGAAATCACAGCCGAATGTATTATAAATAATAGTGAAACTATTAAGGAACAGGCTGAAAAAGTACTGTTATGCGGAACTCAATTTACCATGACAGAGGAAGACGGAATACAGAAAATTGCTTCGGCAAATTTCTGCCGACTCCGACTCTGCCCCATGTGCCAGCGCAGAAAAAGCCTTAAGACATATTCAGACATCAGTCGACTTGTGGAAGCGCTGCCAGCCAGAACGTGGGTGCACATGGTGCTGACAGTGCAGAACGTCACGAGCGGACAGCTGCAAAGCACCATAACAAAGCTGTTTCAGAGCAGTACGAAGCTGCTTCGGAAAAACCCGGCTGTGAAAGCTGCTTTTAGTGGTGCTTTGCGCTGCCTCGAAGTGACATACAGTTCCGGCACTGGAACATATCACCCACATCTGCACCTGCTTCTGACAGGCGACAAGAGTCTGAATCACAACGCCCGAAAGCGGATTTCCAAACGCCAGTTGGCAGAGTATTGGAAAACCGCAGCAGGCTTGGATTACACTCCGCAGGTTCATCTTGATTACACTGTTGACTCTGGTGTTGTTGCTGAAATCGCAAAGTATTGTGTGAAGCCTTTGCAGCTGGAGCTTGATTCTGCTATGAGGGCAACAGTGCTGACTGACTTATATGCTGCGCTTTACGGTCGGCGTCTGATTCAGACTTACGGCGAAATCAGAAAGACACTTGCAGATTTAAAAATTGATTTGGAGCAGAGTCCCGAAAACAGTACCGACACAAACAACACAGAACAAATGTTTGTTTATGATTTTGACCGCTCACAATATGTTAGCTATGAGCGATTTTACAGTTTAAGGAATGACAAATGAGAAGTGAATTTATAGAGCCTGAGCTGTTCGAGCATCTGATGTGGGCCCTGACGCCCGAGAACAGGCTTGTCTGCCGTGTTTGCATGCAGACAGGGCTGCGAGTAGGGGACGTTGTTGCGCTGCGTTCTGACGCCCTTAAAAAGAGTATGACGGTTACCGAACAGAAGACAGGCAAAAAAAAGAGAGTCACGTTGTCGGCTTCGCTGCTGCGTGAGCTGCAGGCTCAGAGCGGCAGGTTTTATGTTTTTGAGCACCGCACCGACGAACGCAGACACAGAACCAGACAGGCTGTTTATGCTGATATAAAAAGAGCTGCGAAGGCGTTCAGACTGAAAGAAAATCTGACGCCTCACAGCTTGCGGAAGATTTACGCCGTGAAGATTTACCAGCGCACGGGCGACCTTGAAAAGGTCAGAGAAGCTCTGAACCATGACAGCGACAGCGTGACTATGATTTATGCGTATGCTGATGAGCTGCTGCGCAAAAAGAAAAAGCACCCTTGACAAAGGGCGCTTTTTTTGGTATTCTGCAACCATGACACAGGTTACCGAGCTATGTCACATGGGATAGGCTGCAGCAGATGACATTTCTGTCACCCGTCGAACCGTGTTTAATCATAGCATATCGGTTTCACCTTGTCAAGAGCTATTTGAAAGGAAGTGAGCCGAAATTTTTGTGTTGACAGCTGAAAATTGTACAAAACAATTATTTTGTAGTCGGGGATTGCCCGACTCTAATTTCCGACAGGAAATTATACAAAATAAAAATTTTGTATAATTTAGGGGGCGGATTTTAATTATTCGAAAGTTTATATGGTATCTCTTCAGTCAGCGGCAGAATACTGCCGATATCAATTAACGGTTCATCTTCTATGATAACAGGGCTGACATTATATTTATTTAGGAAATCAATTATCCTGCCGCAATCCTTATGATAATTTATGTCGCCGTTGAACAGCAGCTTGTCTTTATCAATTAACCCCGTACAGCCGCCTATAAATCCGTAATTGTATCCGTTAAGCTTTACCGAACCTTTGCTGATATATAATGAATCAATATGGTTGATTGCACAGGCTTTGTGGATAGATTCATCATCTGTTATAAGTGCGTTGTCTGATACAATGCAAACAGAGCATTTAGAATATCCCTGTCTGACCCGAATAATATCATAATTGTTATTTTGCGCGTATTTTAATATGTTTTTATGCGTAATATTCGGATTGCATATTAGTTTATCGCCTATAACAACGCAGTTAAGCAAACAATCATGCGGATAAGGTGATTTTGTATCGGATTCAAAAAAATCACACCTATACCCGATTGTTAAAAAATTAACAATATTGTTTTTCTGCGTATTATCTGCTATAAGTACCCCTTTTGATATGTTATTTATGAGCATATCTGTGTGAATATGTATTCTTCCATCAAGATTTTTGCTTTCTGCTGTTATCACGGCTCCTATATTTAATTCTTCAAGTTTTTCAAGCAGCTTTGCACAACTGCCGCAAACAGCGACATCGCAAACTTTCCCTCCCGGCAGATTGGGGCGTTCAAGCGGTTTTTTCATTATGCCCCTCCCCTCTTACAAAGCTGCTTCACAAGCAGCTCTTATGGTTCTTGCGGGTATTATTTCGATATCGGCATTTTTCGCTGACGCGGTTAAATTTCTGTAATTATGATACGGAATTATGCATTTTTTAAAGCCGAGTCTTGCAGCCTCCTTAATGCGCTGCTCACAATTGCTTACCGCTCTGATTTCACCGCCGAGACCGACCTCACCGAACGCAATAATATTTTCATCTACCGGCACATCCTTAAGGCTTGATACAAGCGCGAGGGAAACAGGCAAATCCGAAGCAGGCTCGTCGATACGCAGGCCGCCAGCTATATTTATGTATGTATCTGTGTTTCCGAAAAAATACCCTGCGCGTTTTTCAAGAACGGCAAGCAGCATTGACATTCTATTATAGTCAAAACCGTTAGTCATTCTTCTCGGAATACCGAAATTCGTTGTCGCAACAAGTGACTGAACCTCAGCAAGAATAGGGCGCGAACCTTCCATAACGCAGGCAACACAGGAGCCGGAAGTGTTTTTTGGTCTGCCCGAAATAAGAAGCATTGACGGGTTTTCAACGTCAGAAAGACCTGTATCAAGCATTTCAAAAACACCGATTTCATTAGTTGAACCGAAACGGTTTTTGACAGCGCGCAGAATCCTGTAAGACATATTTTTTTCACCCTCAAAATAAAGAACGGCGTCAACAATATGCTCCAGCACTTTCGGCCCCGCAATGTTTCCGTCTTTATTTACATGACCCACTATAATTGACGGAATATTCAACGATTTCACAGTTACCATCAGAAGATTTGTACATTCCCTGACTTGTGTTACGCTTCCGGCGGAGCTTGAAAGTCCACGGATTCCCACAGTCTGAATGGAGTCAATAATAACAAGATTAGGTCTGTCGCTTTTTATGTATTCACATATGCTTTCCATATCCGAGTCACAGAGTATCTCAAGATTTTCGGTGAAAACACCAAGTCTGTCGGCTCTCAGCTTAATCTGATTCGCAGATTCCTCTCCGGAAACATAGAGAATTTTTAAATTTCTGCCGATAAACTGACATATCTGAAGAAGAATTGTTGATTTGCCGATACCCGGGTCGCCGCTGAGCAAAACAAGAGAACCCTTCACAAGTCCGCCGCCGAGAACACGGTCAAGCTCATGAAGTCCTGTTTTATAGCGGATTTCCTCATCTGCCGTGATACTGTTCAGCCTGTATGAAGTGAGACGCTGCTGTGGTATGCCTGTGCCTGTTTTCTTTGAAAATACCGCAGCTTTAACTTCTTCGTTTAATGTGTTCCACGCACCGCAGCCGGGACACTGCCCATACCATTTCGCGCTTTCATAACCGCATTCTGAACATACATATACAGATTTATCTTTAGACGCCATTATTTTCATCCTGTTCTTTAAAATAATTTATAATTCCGTTTGATATAGCTTCGGAGATTTTTTTCTGATAATCTTCGTTCTTTAAATTATTTAAATCGTTCTGATTTGAAATGAATCCGCACTCTACCATTATTGACGGTATCGGAGAATGATATAACAAATAAATTTCTGTTCCTGACTGCTTTATTTTTCTATAGTTTTCCTTTTGCAGATTATTTACAACAGAATCCTGAACCTTTTGTGCAAGAATCGGACTCAGGATATTATTTTTTGAATAAAAAACCTGTGTACCGTGAACAGAAGGGTCACTGTATTTATTTTGATGAATACTTACAAAAATTGCATCAGGATTTGAATTTATAATTTTTTCTCTGTTATGAATGTCAGATACCTTTTTCTGACGTATTGTTTCGGCATTCTTATCGTGTATCGAATCATCATCGCATCGTGTCATAATAACATTGAAACCGTAAAGCTGCATAAGAGAACAAAGTTTTTTTGAAATCTGAAGATTTATATTTTTTTCCACAGTGCCGTCATATCCTATTGCGCCTCCGTCAAGTCCGCCGTGTCCCGGGTCAATAATGACTGTATATTTAGAATTATTATAACTGAAAACATTCAGATATTTATTTTTAAAATTGATACGATTATTAAACATAATAAGAAGAATAATAAAAACAACGGCAGCAATTACAGCCAAGCGGATTTTTTTGTTTTCTGAATTTTTCAAAGCTCCACCCCCACAATAACTAATATGCAGGAATGAAACATCTATGAAAAAGAGTTACAAATATATCACCGGATTTTTTATAGGACTAATCAACTCACTGATTGGTGCCTGCGGCGGTATAATAACCGTTGCCGCTTTAAAAAAAGACGGATTCTCTCAGAAAGAGGCTCACGCAAACGCAATCGCGGTCATTCTGCCGCTGAGCGTTATCAGCTCTGTTTTTTATATAATAGAAGGATATTCCGGAATACGAGAAGCGCTGATTTTCATACCCGGAGGTCTTGCCGGAGCTGTCGCCGGCGGAATGCTTCTTACGAAAATACCACAGAATATACTGAAAAAAATTTTCGCTTTATTTATCATATGGGCAGGGACAAGGATGATTATTAAATGACTTTATGGAATATACTTGCTTCAGCCGGCTCAGGAATCCTCGGCGCAATGGGTTTCGGAGGAGGCGGAATTCTGATAATTTATTTAACCCGTATTTTAAAATACGGTCAGCTGAAGTCTCAGGGAATAAATCTAATTTTTTTTATTCCGTCAGCAATAACAGCGCTGGTAATTCACGTAAAGAACAAGCTGATCGATTTTAAAAAAATTTTGCCGTACATTATTTCAGCAGTCCCCGGAGTAGCGGCGGGGTTATATCTCACAACTGTTTTTTCAGGTAAATTTATCTCAAAAATATTTGGTGTGACACTAATTTTAATGGGACTGAAAGAGCTTTTTAAAAAGAATCACGAAAGCAAAAAGGATTGACGCATTCAGTTTTGAAATGCAGCAATCCCTTCTTTTAAAGTTTGACCTCTTACCGTGCGGCACTGTCTAATGATTTTTTCTGTAATCAAGATAGTCCTGAAGAATTATCGTAGCCGCAACTGCATCAACAACATTCTTCCTTTTCCGACCTCTTGTATTTGTGTTATTAAGATAATTGTGAGCTTCAACAGTGGTAAGCCTTTCATCCCACATTACAGTCTCAATGCCTGTAGTTTCACGGATTTTTTCAGCAAAATCAATGCACTTCCGAGCCCTTTCCCCTATTGTTGAATCCATATTTTTCGGGAGTCCCACAACAATCTGAGAAGGTTTATATTTAATGCATAAATCACTGATACGTTCCAAAATCTTCGGCTCATAACTCTGATGAATAACTTCCGCAGGCGATGCCAAAAATTCAAGGCTGTCGCATACCGCAATACCCGTTCTGGAATCTCCGTAATCAACTGAAAGTATAACCATAATTATTCTTCCGCAGCTCCACCGCCGGAGGTAGTGCCGCCTGTGTTTTCTGATGTAGATGTTCCCGTGCCGGCGGAGTCTCCTCCTGTAGTTGTTCCGGTTGAACCGGTGGTGCTGCCGGAAGATGAAGAACTTGAGGAATTATTTGAAGAATATGAATAGTGTCCGCTGCAGTAACCGGGAAGATTATCCGGGTCGAACCAGCCTAAGTTTGAAGAACCGCTGTTATATGACGTAAGCTTTCCGCAGTACGGGCAGAAGTATTTCTTCTCAATTTTACTGTTGAGCTTCATTTCTTTCTGAGCGAGGTTCTTATGAATTCTGTTCATAACGATTTTAAAAATCTCGCCCGCCGGGTTAACCGAGGAGCTTACATTAATAGCCTTGGGCGTATCATATCCGTACCATACTGATGCAAAGTAATACGCGGTGCCTCCGGCAAACCATTTATCTTTATAATCGTCGGTTGTACCTGTTTTAGCAAAGGTTTCAAATCCGTCAACACCGTATCCGTGACCTGTTCCGATATATGATGTGATAACCGTTTTCATAAGTTCTCTCATAACATCAGCCGTACCTGCTGAAAATACCTGCTCACCCGAATTATGGGTATTATCAAGCTTGACCTCTCCGTTCGAATCGGTGACCTTATAATATGAGTAGGGCTTAAAATATTTACCGCCGTTTCCAAGTGAACAATAAGCAGCTGTGAGATCAAGTGATGTGACTCCGTATGAGAACGCGCCGATTGCAAGACGCTGAACAACATTATCGCCGTAATCAGAATAAAGTGTTGATATTTTAAGCTTTTCTGTAAGAATATCAAATGATTTCTGCTGACCGACTTCGTTTAAAATAAGTCTGGCGGGAACAGTGTTAAGTGAGCGTGCAAGAGCGTTCTGAACAGAAACGTATCCTCCGCTGCCGTAATCGCCGTTATAATTCTTCGGCCATTTTTTGCCGTTTACCGTAGTACATGAGCTGTCAAGAATCGAGGAAGCCCATGTGATATCACCTTCGTCCATTGCCGGAGCGTAAGCTGAAAGCGGTTTTATAGATGATCCGGGAGGTCTTGGGGAATCTGTTGCTCTGTTAAGGCTTCTCGCACCCTCTTTTTTACCGGCTCCGCCGATAATTCCGACAACTCTGCCTTCGTAATCCATAATTGTCATAGACGACTGAGCCGATGTTTTATCAATAAATCCTGTTCTGTTTTCATAAACATCTTCAAGGACCTTCTGGACATCAAGGTCAACAGCAGTGTATATCTGGAGTCCTCCGCCGTAAATCATGTTTGACGCTTCGATTTTTGAACAGTTCTGAGTCTCCATAAGGTCATTTATTACCTGATTGATAACAAAATCGACATAGTAACCCTGAACTTTTTCTTCTTCCTGCTTTTTTTCCTCTTTCTTTTCAATCTGGCTGCCCTGATAGTCTTCATCGGTTGACAGAACAAGCCTGGTATCAAGTGCTGTTTCATACTGCTCCTCATTTATAAGATTCTGCTCAAGCATACATCTGAGGCAGTAGTCACGCCTGTCTTTATTAGCATCGCTATGATAAATCGGGTCAAGCGCGTATGGATTTTTAGTTGTTGAAGAAAGAGCGGCTATCTCGGCAAGATTGAGATCTTTCAACTCCTTACCGTAATAAAATTCCGCAGCTGTCTGAACTCCGTAGCAGCCGTGTCCCAAATAAATAGTATTAAGGTACGCCTCAAGAATAACCTCTTTAGCGTTATAACCGTCTTTGGTATATGCTTTTTCTATATTTAACGCTGTCAGAATCTCATGAAACTTGCGCACATATGTTGTTTCATTGTTTCCTGTAATATTTTTAATAAGCTGCTGTGTTATCGTTGAACCGCCCTGGCTGTTATTTCTGATGGCAACGCCGACGGTACGCTTCCAGTTTACGCCGTGATGACTGTAAAAGGTTTTATCCTCCAGCGCGATAAAAGCATTCTGAACATCTTTAGGTATGTCTTCAAGATTAACCCAGACACGGTTTTCCGTACCGTGAAGACGTGCGAGCTCAACAGTATCTCCGTTTGAATCGGTGGCATAAAGAAATGTTGTCTGATTAAGTCTGCTTTTAATACTCGAAAGAGATATAGCGGCATCATCGTTAATAACACCAACAGCGTTAATCACTACAAATCCGACAACAATCGCCGCAGTGAAGAAGCCTATAGCTAAAACGGAAATAATAACAGCAAAAAAATTCGAAAAACCGTTTTTCACTCTGTTTTTCTTTTTCTTACGTTTTTTGTTATTTGCCATCCCGAAAACCTCCTTTATATCAGTTTACATTTCCTTGCGGAGTATCGCTCCGCCGTGAATTTCCTTATCACACTCAAACGAAAAATTCATCATCGGATGCGGCGCATTGTCAATAGTTTCGCCGATTGAATTTTTTAAGTCTTTTACCTTAACAGTGAAAGGCTCTGCGCCTTTCTGCATTACCTCAAGCTCATCGCCTACAAAGAATCTGTTGCGCTGAAAACCATACAGCTTTCCGTGTTCGGTTTTAATAACCTCGGCGGCAACATTCCATTCACGGCGATATCCTCCGTCATAGAAAATTTCAGCGTTATCCTGAGGTCTGCCGTAATAAAATCCTGTGCAGTACTGACGATAGCTCACCTTTCTGACTTCCTTTGAAATCCATTCGGAAATTTTGAAGTCTTTACACGGATTCTTTAAAAATTCATCAATCGCGGCTCTGTAGGCATTTGTGATTACAGCCGTATAATATGCTGATTTTGCTCTGCCCTCAATTTTGAAGCTCGAAATTCCCGCACTGATTAATTCCGGAATATGTTCAATCATACACATATCTTT
>JAZLLB010000119.1:0-25257 GCA_045597925.1 Acutalibacteraceae bacterium | reverse complement strand
TATAACGCTCCAGCCCTCGTCATAAGGAACTGACGTGTAAAGCACACAGTCTTTTCCCGCTTTCACAGTGCCGCTGATGTGAGTGTCATCAACAGTAATGTCTGTCATCGCGCCGCTGATGAGAATATCGTAAGCCTTTTTGAGATTTTCCTCATTAAGAGTGTAAACATAGCATTCAATACTGCCTGTTGCGTATTCGGTACTTATGGGCAGATTAATCTGTACAATCTCGTTAGCCTCATGGTAGCCTAAATCGGCAATGAACGGCTCACTTAAATCCTGAGTCATTTCAAATTCATTGCAGGTTATTTTTGCCTCTTCAAGTGAATCAGACTTAACATAGGCATATACATTGCCGCTTTTTTCAAGATTATACATAACATCGGCAGAGGCTTCTATGTCGGTTTCATCTTTTGTGTATGTGAACAGCGTACCCACAAAAAATGAATTCGCATCGTCAATATTAACAGCCGTATAATCAGTCAGCTGAACAGGCTCAAACACATTTTCAACGCCTGCGGCTTTAATTACATAATCCATCTGACCTACAAAAGGATTGCTGTATGCGCTCGCTTTCCACTTTTTGATTTCTTTATCAGCGCAGTATGCTATGGGCAGATAATAGTTATTTTCGTACGCGGTAAATTTACCCGTTGATTTAATTTCCGTATAAAGAGCAGGATTGAGCTTGGTGCCGTTATTATCCGCAATATACTTCAGACCCATCATAGCATTGTAAACAGGCGTATTCGGGTTATAAATAAAGCTGTTGATATAATTGCTTTTTATGCCCAGATTGTCCTGCATATTTGCGAAGCGTTCATACGCCATTGAGGAGAACATGCTCATTCCGTTGTATCCGAACCAGCAGTTGTCCATAAGGGTGTTTATGTCCGTCAATTCCATACGGTAAAAGCTGTTTCCCTCTCTTTTGTCAAGCTCTTTTTTCAGCTCTGAAAAATCACTGTATCCGTTAACAAAATTAGGCTTTTCCTGCGTGATTTCAAATCTGTCTGTTTCGCCGATGGCTATTTCGGCAAATACGCAGCACGTCAGAAGCAGTGCCACTGTAGGCTGATGGTATTCGGGGTTTCTGTAAAGCCACATTACAAATGTGTAAATAACAGCGAATATCACGCTGATAATTACCGTGTTTTCGTCAACATTATCCTGCCCCCACGCTTCAACAAGAATGATGAAAAACGTCAGCGCAATTCCGCTCCCGAGAAGCTCTTTGGAGGTGAATGACTTGATGTTTATAAGTACCTTGTATGCGGTAATCACTATAAAGAATGAATAAATAAACGAAAATCTGAACGGCAGATCGTTCGGGAAATGGAACGCGTGAATAATATAATTCGGAATATTGAAATTAAACGCAAAAAAGAAAATGCCGAGAGTTATTGTGGTTGCAACCTTGTCCGCGACGGAAATTTTTTTACAGAACCAGAAAAGGGGAAGAAGGAGAAGCGTGAGCATGCCGGAATAAACATTAGGTACAACGAGGTCGCCGCTGCTTCTGATTGTAGGCTCGACCGACACCAGATGATTCGCGAGAAAATCAAAGACCACATTGTAGGTCGAAAACTCAGACGGCATAACTCCGGATGTGGCGGAGCAGTTTTTAAGAATAAAATAAGTGGGGACAAGGGCGAAAGCCGTCAGCGCGGCGGCGAGAACCGAGCAGAAGCCGAAAACCGCGGCTCTGTTTAAAAACAAAGATTTTTTAATGCTGTCCCAAACATCTGTATGAGTATCTCCGTTTTTATCAGTGTATTCTCTCGGTTTTGCCGTAAAGCCCTTTACGGAATAATTTGAAAAATAGTACACAAAGAAATAAACAAGAGAAAATACGCAAATCATAAACGACATATAGTAATTTGCGAAGAAAGTAACAGCCAGTGAAGCTACATAAAGCTTCGCCTTGTTTTCGTTGATGATTTTTTCGATTCCCAGCACAACAAGCGGCAGCAGATACATCGCATCAATCCACATGACGTTCCAGTAATATGCGATAAAAAAGCCGCAGAAAGCATACATGATTCCGAATGCGGAAATTGAAAAATCATTCTTTTTAAAAGATTTTTTGAGATAATATGCCATTGTTGAAGCGGCAAGAGCGTTTTTAATAAGCACCATAGCGCCGATTGCCTCGGGAATATTTTTGTGACCGAACGCGAGAATTATAACGGCAACGGGGCTGGAAAGATAGTTATAGTAATTGCCCAGAAAACTGCTGCCGCCGCCTGAGGTCCATGAATAAACAAAGCTTTTAAGACCCGTCAGCCTGTCGTAAAGCTCAGCGAAAAGCGGGCCGTACTGATGAAAAAGATCCATGCGAAGCACAGTATGATTGCCGAAAGGAATAACATCGTTGCAGAAATATACAATCAGCATCAAAATTGCCGACGCAATGAATGCAGTAAAAATATAAGCGTTTTCTTTAAAAAATCCGCCGATTGCAGAAGACTTTTTTTCTTTGCTTTTCATAAAAATCCCCCTTACAGATATTATACGTTGAATAACTAAAAATCCCATTCTATTTTATCATATAATTTTTTACGTTTCAATAAAATATATCCATAATTAACACTAAGTTTATATTTAATAATCTGCATAACAAAAAGGGAACTGCCGCACTTACGGCAATCCCTCAATTATTTATTCCGAGTTCTCTGATATATCTTTGAAGCGCATTCTGCCATGAGGGAAGACGTTCAAATCCGGCATTATCAAGACATTTTTTTGAAAGTCTTGAATTAAGCGGACGTTCGGCCTTCGCTCCGTATTCAGCGGTGGTAACGGGAATAATTGCCGTATTTTTTTTCGCCAGCCTCATAATTTCTTTTGCGAATTCGCACCATGAGCAGTACCCCTCGGCGGTGCCGTGATATGTGCCGTACTTTTCGGTCATGACCATATCACATATAAGCCTGGCGAGGTCTGGCGTGTATGTGGGAGAACCTATCTGGTCTGAAACGACCGTAAGAGTATCATGCGTTTCCGAAAGGCGGAGCATTGTTTTAACAAAATTGCCGCCGTTTATGCCGAATACCCATGAGGTACGGATAATAAAATGCTTATCGCAGTGTTTCTTTACCGCTTCTTCGCCTTTGAGCTTCGTTATGCCGTAAACATTGCGCGGAGCTGTCGGGTCTGTCACCTCAAAAGGCTTATCCCCCGTGCCGCCGTACACATAATCGGTGCTGATATAAACCATTTTTGCTCCGATTTCACCGCATACGCGGGCAATATTTTCACTTCCCAGCGAATTAACCGCCTCACATTTTTCGCAGTCGTCTTCAGCTTTATCAACAGCGGTATAAGCTGCGCAGTGAATAACAGCGTCGGGAGCATACTCTTTTATATATTTTTCCGTGGCAGCAGTGTCTGTAATATCAAAATCCGCCATATCCACGCCCCTGCACGGAATATTGCGGATTTCAAGCTCTTTAACAACGTCAAAACCCAACTGTCCGTTATAACCTGTAACGAGAATTTTCATAAAATTACCCTTTATAAATGAATTTTACGTCGCTGTCTTTTAAAAGCGGTGCGTTCAAATCTTTCTGCGAAAGAATCGGATTCTCAATATTCCACTCAACACCCAGCCCGGGATCATCATACTTAACGCTCCGGTCGTTTTCGGGTGAATAGAATTTATCAACCTTATACATTACCTCAACGTTATCTGAAAGTGTAACAAAGCCGTGCAGACATCCCGCGGGAATATAAAAAGCCTTTTTATTTTCAGCTGTCAGTTTAACAGCGACCCACTTTTTGTATGTGGGGGAACCTTCTCTGATATCCACCGCGACATCCATTATTTCGCCTTTAAGGCAGGTCAGCAGTTTTGCCTGCGCCATGGGGTCTGTCTGACAGTGAAGTCCTCTCAGAGTACCCTTTTCCGCTGAAAATGAGCGGTTATCCTGAATGAATTCATCAGTGATTCCGATTTCTTCAAGCGTTCTTTTTGAATACGATTCCATAAACCAGCCGCGGCTATCGCCGAACACCTTCGGAGTAAGCACAACCGCTCCGTGTATTTCAGTTTTTTCAAGCTCCATTTATTACTCACCTTTATTGTAGTCGGGGTCGTCTCTGCCCCATGTCGGTCTCTGACCCGGCATTGAAGAATACATAATTTTACCGTCGGCGACACGCTGAAGATGCCTGCCGTAAGTCGATTTGCCGTACTTTTGCGCGGAATCAAGAAGCTCTTCTCGTGTAATCCAGCCGTTATTATAAGCGATTTCTTCGGGAGCGGAAATAATTATGCCCTGAAGTGTCTCAATCGTCTTAACAAAATTTGACGCTTCTGTCAGTGAGTCAACCGTTCCCGTGTCAAGCCATGCGTACCCTCTGCCCATAAGCTTTACGTCAAGATTACCGTTTTCAAGGTAAATTTTATTGATATCGGTGATTTCAAGCTCGCCTCTTGCCGAGGGCTTAAGATTTTTTGCGTACTCCACAACCTTGTTGTCATAGAAGTAAAGTCCCGTTACGGCGTAATTTGATTTCGGGACCTCCGGCTTTTCCTCAATAGAAACAGGACGGCTGTCTTTATCAAATTCAACAACGCCGAACGCCTTGGGATTTTCAACGTAATAGCCGAAAATAGTCGCGTTATTCTGATTTTTCGCGGCCTGCCGCATCATGTGACCGAGACCGCTGCCGTAAAAAATATTGTCGCCCAAAACCATCGCAACGCTGTCATCACCTATAAAATCCTCACCGATAATAAACGCCTGCGCGAGTCCGTCGGGATTTTCCTGAACAGCGTACGAAAGCTTCAGCCCGAATTTGCTTCCGGTTCCGAGAAGCGACTCGAATTTCGGTGTGTCGTGAGGAGTTGAAATTATAAGAATTTCTCTGATGCCGGCAAGCATGAGAGTTGAAAGCGGATAATAAATCATCGGCTTGTCATAAACAGGCAGAAGCTGTTTGCTGGTAACCATCGTCAAAGGATACAGCCGTGTACCCGAACCGCCGGCAAGAATAATACCTTTCATTAAAAAACCTCCGTATAAAACCGGCAGAAAATCCTCCGATTATATAGCATGATAAACTAATCACCATGATAATAATACAAATATCGGCTTTCGTCAATAGATTTGGTGTAAAATGTTGGCTTTTGGGCGTATAACGGGAAACTGTGCATTAAAAAAATGATAAATTTGTGCATTTTAAAGGGTACAGAAATAATATAATATAGAATCAGCAGGGAGGGATACAGTATGAAAAAGATTGCTGTTATCAATGATTTATCCGGTTTCGGAAAATGCTCGCTCACCGCGGCGATACCGGTTTTAAGCTGTCAGGGAGTTCAGGCGTGTCCTTTGCCCACGGCAGTGCTCAGCAATCAGACGGGATATCCTGAATATTTCTGCAAAGACCTTACGGAAATTATGCCTCAATTCATCAAGCAGTGGAAGAATTTAGATGTGCGGTTTGACGGAATCCTTACGGGTTTTGTTTCAAGTGAGGAGCAGATTGACATTATCGGTCAGTTCTGTAAAGAATTCAGGAGTGAAAGCACGCTAATGACAGTTGACCCCGTTATGGCGGATAACGGCGAAGTTTATCCCACTTTTTCACCGTCTCTGTGCAAAAAAATAAAGGAACTGGCTCTGACAGCTGATGTCATCACTCCCAATATAACGGAGCTGGCTGTACTTTCAAACACAGATTTCAGTAAATTTCAACATCATTTTTATAAAGAGAGCCTGTTTGATGTTCTTAAAGAAAGCGCCAGGTCTATTCTTTTAAACGGTGTTAAAAATATTATCGTAACCGGCGTCAGAGCGTATGAGGGTAAAGTAACTAACTGCATTATAGATTCACAGGGAATAACGCCTGTTTCAACGGAAGCCTTTCACGGCAGCTTTTCGGGCACAGGTGATTTGTTTGCTGCTGTTGTATGCGGTGAGCTTGTCAAGGGCGGCGATATTGTTTCCGCTGTAAGTAAAGCGGCGAAATTTATTGAAATTTCTCTCAGAGCGACGCTTACCGAATGTACAAGAACGGAGGACGGCATCTGCTTCGAGCCGTTTCTGAAACTGCTATGAGAAATAAGAACCTGAAATATCTCGCGGCCGCTTCACTGTTTGCCGCGCTCACATTTATAACGTCAATGCTTCACCTGCCGCTGTTCAGCTCACAGGGATATATACATTTAGGCGACAGCGTTATTTATCTTGCCGCTTCATTTCTGCCGTTCCCGTATGCTGCCGCCGCCGCTGCCGCAGGCGGAGTGCTGGGCGATATGCTTTCGGGTTATTTTATCTGGATTCCGTTCACGGCGGTTATAAAAATTCTGAATGTAATGCCGTTTGCGTTTATAAAAAAATATAATAAAAAAAGCAAAAAAAGAATTAATTTTTTTAATATTTCCGCATGTGTGATTTCCGGAATTATTACCTGCGTGATGTATTTTTTCTCATCGCGCATACTTTACGGAAGCTTTGCGGCGGCAATTGCCGATTTGCCGGGCAATGTTGTTCAGTCGGCGGCAAGCGCGGTTATTTATCTTCTGATAAGCTCCGTTCCCGCATTGAGGCATGCCTTAAAAAATCTGATTGAGAAGGACGATAAAAATGGCTGATATTGTTTATGAATTTGACGGGAGTCTGTATCTTAATATTACAAACGAGTGCCCGTGCAGATGCGTTTTCTGCGTCAGGGATATTAAAGACACCATGGGTACGGGAACGGATATGTGGCATGAAAAAACTCCGTCTTTTGAAGAGATAAAGGCGGCTCTTGACAGTGCAGATATTTCAAAGTATCAGACGGTTGTTTTCTGCGGCTACGGCGAACCGACCTGCGAATTTGAGAATCTTATCAAAACCGCGAAATATGTTAAAGAAAAATACGGCAAGCGTGTCAGAGTGAATACCAACGGCCTGGGCTGTCTTTATAACGGCAGAGATATCACAAAGGAGCTGTGCGAAAATGTGTATGCCGTTTCGGTAAGTCTCAATGCTCCGAACAAAGAAAAATACCTTAAACTTACAAGAAATGAGTTCGGCATGGACTCATATGACGCCATGCTTGATTTTACAAGAAAATGTGTTGAAAGCGGCATCAGCGTAAGAATGACGGTAGTTGATATTCTTACGGACGAAGAAATAAAAGAGTGCGCCGAAATCGCGGAATCAATCGGCGCGAAATTCGACGCAAGAGGACTTATCAAAGAATAAAAACGATATGAATAACAAAAGCAATCTCACGGCAGGGCTTTAACCGCCAGTACCGAAAGATTGCTTTTATGCTGTTGCTTGATTGAAACTATCAGTAAGAAACCATGTAGTCAACTGTTCCCTTGCCGCCGTTGAGAGTTGCCGGAATAAACGTTACCTTAACCTCAAGAAGATCCATGTTGACATTTACTATGTAATGCCATTTACAGGAATCTTTAACTAATTTGCCTGTCGCGTTGTCAACCTTGACTTTGATGTAAGCATCCTTGTAGTCGAGTGAAAACTGACCGTTTTCAAAATCCGCAGAAACACCCGAAAGATTGTCAAGAGCCTGCTGAATACCGTCAAGAACGCCTATTGATCTTCCGACCGAACCTTCGTTAACCTTGCCGTCGGCTCCGTCAGTCTGATTTTTAACCTGTATGGTGAGTGTTGTATATTTGCCGTCGTTTACAGCGGTGGCTTTTTCCCAGTCAGCCTCTGTGATTTTATCCGGCGCGCCGGGAATAACATCGGCAACAGTCGAGTTCTTTTTAAGAGCCGAAACAGCTATCGGTTTGAAAGCGGAGATAACCGCGCCTACCGCGCCCTTGCCGCCGTCAAGCGATGTCATTGTCATTTTTGACTGGAAATTTCCGTTTTTCGCATTTTCAGCCGCAACAAGCTTGTAATATTTAAGAACCTCGGATTTATCTGTACTCTGAAGCCCTGATGTGAGAGTAATCTCTTTTTCAGCCTTTTTTTCTTTTTCGGTTTTCTTTTCTTTCTCGGAATCAGTGCTGCCTGTACTTTCCTGAGCTGAATTATCTTCAGCATTATTGTCGTTAGCCGATGTTGTTTCATCATTTTCAGAAACAGTATTTTCCGTTTCTGAAATTTCATCATTTACTGTGTTGTCACTGTCGGCAAAAGAATCATCGGCCGACACCGGTACCGACGCGGTTGTGCCGGCTTTTTCCGCAAGTGCTTTTTCGTTTTCACACACTTTTGTTGTAATGCTTAAACCGGTTAAGGAGATTGCCGCGCTGCAAAGAACGGCGGTTATGCTTTTTATGACAGTCGGAGCTATCATTCCTTTGTTTTCACTCATAAAAAATCCTCCAGAAATTTTGCTTATGACTATAATATAATATCGGAACAAAAAAATCCAGTGTTTTTTATAAAAAATCTTATTTTCAAAAAGTTATTTGCGATTTATTGACAATTTATCGCATTGTTTGTATAATGTAGTAGCTTGTTAAAGTAATATACTGAAACTTAGAATTGAAGAAAGAGGTTTTACTTATGAAAAAGAAAATAGCTTTATTACTTGCCGTTGCAGTGATTGCCGCGTCAATGCTTGCGTTTTCCGGCTGCGGCAATAACGGAGCAGCTTCCAAAAAATCAGACCTTGACTACATTAAAGAAAAGGGAACACTTGTCGTAGGTGTTACCGATTTTGCTCCCATGGATTACAAAGACGCCAAAGGTGAATGGATAGGCTTCGATGCCGATATGGCAAAGGCTTTCGCGGAAAGTCTCGGCGTTAAGGCTGAGTTTGTTGAAATTGACTGGGATAATAAAGTGCTTGAGCTTAACAACCAATCAATCGACTGTGTATGGAACGGCATGACTCTCGACGACGGAGTTATGTCCGCTATGGAATGTTCCAACGCGTACTGCCGCAATGCGCAGTCAGTTGTAGTTAAAGCGGACAGTGCTGATAAATACAAATCTGTTGAGGACTGCATGAAGCTCTCATTCGCGGTTGAAAAAGGCTCGGCGGGCAAAGACCAGGCTGAAAAAACAGGCTTCAATTTTACAGAGGTTGACAGTCAGGCAAAGACACTCCTTGAGGTTAAGAGCGGTAACTGCGATGCGGCTATTATCGATAAGCTCATGGCGGGTGCTATGATTGGCGAGGGAACGGATTATGCCGACCTTGTTAACGTTGTGGATCTTAATGCCGAAGAATACGGTGTAGGTTTCCGCAAGGGCAGCAATATGGCAGATGAGCTTAATAAATTCCTGGCTGCTTCAATCACTGACGGAACATCGGAACAGATTGCTGTTGAATACGGTGTTCAGGCGGCACTTATTAAATAGTATAATAATATTCCCATTGCAGAGACGCCGAAAGGTGTTCTCTGTTTTGGTGTCTGAGGAGAATTTTATGTCACAGTTTACAGAACAGCTCCCTATCGTCATGGGTGCGCTTAACGAAGGCTTTTTACAGACTTTGAAGCTCTTCGCCATTACGCTTCTCGGTGCGCTGCCGCTGGGTCTTCTTATATCATTCGGTTCAATGTCCAAATTCAAGCCGCTGAGCGGTCTTGTTAAAACATTTGTGTGGATTATCAGAGGTTCGCCTCTTATGATTCAGCTTCTTATTATTTTTTATATGCCCGGCATAGTGTTCCACAACCCTGTTTTCGGCGGAGGCGAACACGGCAGGTTCCTCGCGGCCTGCGTTGCGTTTATAATTAACTATTCCTGCTACTTTTCAGAGATTTTCAGAGGCGGAATAAAAAGCATTCCGCACGGCCAGCAGGAGGCGGGCGAGGTGCTCGGTCTTACAAAATCTCAGATTTTTTTTAAGATAAAGCTTCTTCAGGTTATAAAGCACGTTGTTCCGCCGATGAGCAATGAAATCATTACACTTGTTAAAGATACTTCTCTTGCGAGAATTATCGCCATGCAGGAAATCATCTGGGCGGGTGAAGCGTTCCTCAAGGGCTCACACGGAATAGCCGGTCAGGTATGGCCGCTGTTCTTTACAGCGATATATTATCTTGTGTTTAACGGAATTCTAACCATTGCTTTCGGCAAACTTGAAAAGAAATTAAATTATTACAGAGGTTAATGATATGGCAGTGCTTGAAATTAAAAATATCCGTAAAAGCTTCGGTAAGAATGAAGTCCTCAAAGGCATTGACCTTACACTTGAAAAAGGAAATGTGCTTGTTATAATAGGTTCCTCGGGCAGCGGGAAAACCACACTTCTCAGATGCCTCAATTTTCTTGAGATTCCCGACGGCGGAACGATATCCGTCAACGGTCAGACTCTTATTGATGCAGGTGATTCCTCAACTCTTACCGACAGACAGATAAGAAAAAACAGACTGCATTTCGGTCTTGTTTTTCAGCAGTTTAATCTCTTCCCGCAGTACACTGTTAAAGATAATATAACTCTTGCCCCGCGGCTTGCGCTTAAAAGCGAAATAGCTGAAATTAAAAAGAAAAGCGGAGCATCGGCCGCCAGAGCTGAAAAGGCTCAGCGAATTAAAGAAATTGACGAAAACGCAGACGAACTTTTGCGCCAGGTAGGGCTTTCCGAAAAAGCGGACTCGTATCCGTATCAGCTCTCAGGCGGTCAGCAGCAGCGTGTCGCGATTGCCAGAACTCTTGCTATGGAGCCGGATATTCTCTGCTTTGACGAGCCTACATCAGCGCTTGACCCGGAGCTTGTAGGTGAGGTTCTCAAAGTAATAAAATCTCTTGCGGAAAGCGGAAAAACCATGGTCGTTGTTACACATGAAATGCGTTTTGCCCGTGAGGTGGCAGACAGAGTTGTGTTTATGAGCAAGGGCGTTCTTATTGAAGACGGAACTCCCGAGGAAGTATTCGACAATCCCAAACACGAGAGAACAAAACAGTTTTTACAGAGTATTTTCTCTTATTAAAAACAGTAATTAAACAAAATTTTTGCCGTGTTTCTCACAGTTAATCTGCGAAAAACGCGGCAATTCTGTCTTTAAAATCAGGTGCCTCATCATAAACAGCATGGCAGTAATTCTTATAAATGTACATCTCAGCGCCGACAGCTTCGGCAATCAGTCTGAAATCATCAACGCTGAACACCTTATCTTCCTCAGCACCGGTGACCGCTGTCGGACATTTTATTTTTTTGAGCTTCTCCGTCAGGTCAAATCCATCGCAGGCGGCGGAAAGAATACAAAAACGCACAAGCTCATTATGCGGTGTTCCTTCGTGCATTTTTATGAGGAATTCTCTGTATTTTTTTAGAAAATCTTCAGTATACAGCTTATCTGTGAAGCTGCCCGCAAGCTCAGCGACTTTTCCTTTGAGGGCAAGAGTTACCCACTCAACGAATATTGACTTTGAATTTTCCGTTTCCTTTGCCGATGTTGAAGCGAGAAACAGCTTTTTCACAAGCTCCGGATAATCTGCCGCAAGGCAGATTCCTATCATTCCGCCTTGTGATACGCCGAATACATACGCGTCTGCGATGCCGATTTTTTTCATTACTTTCGCTGTGTCGGAAGTCATGTCATCAATTGAATATCCCGCTTCGATGTTCTCTTTTCGCTCAAAAACATAAACGGTATATTCTTCACCGAACCGGCGGTACGCGCTTGCCACTGACTGAGCGGATTCGCTTACCGCTTTAAGGCTGAGACCCGGAAGCATGACAAAAGCTTTTTCGCCTTTTCCGAATTTAAAATATTTCATTTCAACTCCGTCCGCGCAGGCGGAACATATTTCAGGTGTGTAATACATATTTTATCACTCCGTTTGTTTATGTTGTTTTCATTTCGACACTCACCGCTGATTCAAGGCTTTGCTGTTTCCACGCTTTTCTCGCGCGTACAAAATGCAGCGACATACAAATCAGTGAATAAATTCCGTAAATAAGATACGTTACCTGATCATGATGAGCCGGAATAACCTGAATATACAGAAAAATATTCATAACAGCCACAGCAAGGTGAATCCATGCGTATTCGATATACGCAAACACCGTCAGAACCGAGGCGAACACACCGAGTAAAGTCACCGTATTGTCAAGCACGGCATAATCAGAACCGAGCTTTTTAAGAATAAAATACAGTCCGACCCATGCCGCGGCGAATACGATAACGCATAATGCAAGCTGATATTTTTTCATACGTCTGAATTTCACAGTGCCTTTTTCGGAATTTTTCTTCCAGTTAAAAAACGTGATAATCTGCATGGGAAACGAAAACAGTATTGCCTGAGCAGCCACACCGTAAAGTCCGTAATAAAAATAAACTATCGCGTAAAGAATCGAATTAAGACCGCCCGCAAGAAAAGCATAGCGGCTGACCTTTGACTGAAGAATCATGACCGCCAGTGAAATAAACAGCGGAAGAATCCTGAAAAAGCTCTGATGAAAAATAATGCCCGAAGCCATAAGCAGCACCGCCATAACGCATATCGGGATAAGCTCTTTCGGCCTGATAAAACCTGAATTCATAATAAACACCGTCTTTTAAAAGCACTCCGCAGATTATATCACTAACTGTGACCGTTTGCAATATAAAAATATTTTGTCCGAAAAAAAATCAGGCTCCGCCCGAGATGTGCGAAGCCCTTTATTATGCTTTATCAATACCACAGCCAGCCTAAAAGGAATATTTTTATAATCCACTGAAGAAGAGTGTAGGTAACGGTTATATTATATGTATAAGACGTGATATAACCGTCAGCGTCAGTTACCTTGCAGATGACTGTGCCTGTTCCTCTTCCTTTTGCTGTTGCAACACCGTTTGAGTTAATATCGACCACCGAGGGATTCAGTGCCTTATATTCCACAGTGCCTCCGGCGGGAATTGAAGCGGGTGCCAGGTTTTTAACATCTTTATAAATCATGCTTATGTCTTCTGTTTTTGATACATTTCCGTCAGAAGGTCCTTCGCCGTATACCTTGCCTGAAACCAGCGGGTAGACGCGGCAGCTCACCTCTTCGCCTTCATCGTCAACAACGGAAACAAAACAGCTCTTAACATTTCCCGCAATTGTATACGCCTCATTCGCGGGAACAATAAAGACAGCGTTAATAACAGTTCCCGCCGACGGAGTTCCCTCAGCTTTAACTGAAACTGTACAATCAGATAAATTCACAGCGGATTTATATGAGTCGCTTACTGTGATTGATTCGCATACGACTTTGGAGGGTACTGAGAAACGGAAGTCCATATCAATAAATTTTCCGCTTACAAGATTAACCCTGACCTCAACCCTGTTGCCGTTTTGCGACACCCTGGATAAGCTGAACATCGGAGTTTCGACAGAGGGTGTAACCTGACCTCCGCCGCCTGTTATTGTTCCGCTTATTGTTGCGACAACATTAATATTGTTAATTTGTCCGGAATAATTTGTTTCGCAGACCATGCAGTTGGATACATTGCCGACAATAAAATACGCCTCATTCGACGGAACAGAGAATACAGCCGTAAACACTTTGTCTGTGCTGACTTTATCTGTTGACGCTATTGAAACTGATGCGTTTGCGGTGTTTCCGACACACAACATATTGCCTGAACCGGTAATTGAAACACATTTGACATTATCGGTTGTAACGAAATTAAAATCAAGCGCGTTAAAGCTACCTCTGATAATGTCAACTTCGACAGTTATCTGACCTGCGAACGCTGATATCTGTCTGATATTAAATTCCGCTTCTGCGCCTGACAGAGCTGCAGCGCCCGAAAATCCGACAAGTGACGCGGTTGCCAGAAGCATTACGGCAACGAGTATCGCCGAAACTGTTTTTTTGAAAAATTTCATACGTAATCCCCCTTGTGTTGTATTATATTTAAAAAAGTACCCGGTGTCAATATTATCAGACAAAACTTAGCATTTCGTCAATAATCAGTCTGCGATATTGACCATGCATATTATACGCCGTAAACCGTCTTCAGGCAAGCTCAAAAGTCTTAAAAATATATTAAGATTTGCTTAATGCGGCGTATGTCGGGATTGTGCGTGATTTCCTGAAATTTAAATTTACAGATAATTTACAGATAACTATTGTTTTTTTGCGACAAAGTATGATATAATATACTGAATTATGCTGAAAGGTGGAGGAAGTATTGAACAATAACAGGGACAGTGATTTTTTCAGCACAGAGGAAGAATATAATAAAAAACGCGTTGCTCAGGATAATGGTGAAATTGAAGAAACCGATTACACCAAATATTTTGATGATAAAGATGACATGACAGATATATTCTCCGGCTCATCGGAAGAGAACGGGGCGGACGGAAGCTTTGCCTACTCAGATGCTGAGGAAGATGAAGAATACGAAGAGGATGAAGACGACGGAAGAGACAGGAAAAAAGGCAAAAAAATTGTTATTGCCCTCGTCTGCGTTATTCTTGCGATTCTTATTGCAGCAGGAGGTGCGGTCGCGTATTTCTTCCACATCAGCGAGCCAGGCGAATTTAATGATGACGGTATCGACTATAATAACGAAGCAGACATAGTTGATGACGGAATAGTTGATGAAAATCTTGATTTTGAGGCTATGGGTTCAGTTACAGATGCGGCTTCGCTTAATGAATATCTGTATAACTGGGCAAACAACAAGGGCGAAAAGATGTACAGCAAGAACGTAATCAATGTTCTTCTCTGCGGTGTTGACACAACAGGAGGAGCTGGACGTTCAGACTCAATGATTCTTGTTTCGGTTAATAAAAAATCAAAAACCGTTACGCTCAGCTCCTTCTTCCGCGACAGCTATACTTATATGGATATTCCGCTTCAGGGCGGCGGCTATAAAGGAAGATACGAAAAGCTGAATGCCTCATATTCACTCGGCGGTCCCGCGACATTGATTGACACGCTTGAGAAGAATTTCAAAATTGAAATTGACCAGTATATTATGGTTAATTTCGCTTCATTCAAAGGCATTATAGACGCGGTTGGCGGTATTACGGTTGATGTTGAGGAGAGAGAAGCCTCATATATCCGCAGAACGTCTTCGCACAAGAATTTCCCGTCGGGCAAAGGAGTTCATCTCAACGGTAAGGAGGCTCTTGTTTACAGCCGAATCCGTTATCTTGACAGCGATATAAACAGAACGGAGCGCCAGCGTAAGGTTATAAAGTCACTTATTGACAGCGCAAAGGGCGCAACAAAAGGTCAGCTTGTCAACGCATATAAGAAGGTGGCAAAGTATCTCAGAACAGGCTATTCGCAGTCAGAGGTTCTCAGCCTTCTCGGCGCGGCGGTTGCTCAGGACTGGATGAGCTATGAAATCAATGAAATCACTCTTCCGGCAGAAGACGGTGTTGAAATGATGTCCGCCATGATTTACACAACATCATCACCCTCAGCACTCCAGTGGGTATGGATTGTTGATTATCCTCTCTGTGCTCAGAAGCTCCAGCTTGCAATTTACGGCGAAAGCAATGTCAAGCTTGAAGACGGGAGAGATACAGCTCTCAGCTTTATGAGGGCAAATAATGTGAATTCCGGCGGTTCTTCCGGCAGTTATTCGGGAAACAGCGGCTACAATTATACAACAACAAGCTCTTATACCCAGCCGACGGTTACCTCACCGTATGTACCTGAAACGCCCACTGCTCCCGGCGGGGAAACGCCCGTAACACCCGGTGGAGAAACACCCGTGACACCGGGCGGAGAAACACCGACAACACCCGGTGGGGAAACACCGGCAACACCCGGCGGAGAAACACCCGCGACACCCGGTGGGGACACGCCCGTAACACCCGGTGGAGAGACACCTGCTGCTCCGGTTGCACCGGATTCCGCTCCGGCAGAGGAAGTTTAATTCTCAACTTAATTGAATAAAAATAAAACAGAGCTGTTGCGAAAAAGCGACGGCTCTGTTTATATCTGTCAGGACGTACCTATAATTCAAGGGATGCGGCATTCTTTAAAAATCACCATTTATTATCTGATTTTTCACAGAACGCGGTCATGTTGTTTATTTCAATAACCGTTCCGTCATCAAGGACAGCCGTTCCGCTCCATCTGCCGAATACCTGATGGCACAAATTTCCGACAGGTCCGACCTTTGCTTTTGTTACGTTATCGTAAACCGGTATCATAGTCATATCGAATCTGCCGTCATTAGATTTGAATTTCCACGGCTTCAGCCAGTCTGTTTCATCGTTTATGCAATAAATTTCGCCGATTTTGTGTGCTTTGCCGTTATAAAAAAGTGTATTTTCGCCGGCGGCACTCATATCGCCGAAGCCCCAGCCGATTTCAAAGCCGAAAATATCTCCGTTTTCCATTCTGTGGCTGCCGTTGCCCCAGTACCATATGCAGTGGAAAGGCCAGACACCTCTGCCCCAGTCAAGCACACAGAACGAATCCTCAGGGTCAAAGCGGACTGTCAGTTCACCGACAGTTGCTGTGCCTTTTACGGGCATACAGTTCATTTTCTGATTAAGATAAAACTGCCTGCCATTCCCCCTCGAAAACGGAACAGCCATAATAAGAGATTCATGATTTTCAAAAAGCTCCATGGAAAGGTCGGCGGTGAAATCCTTTTTGCCGCATTTTCCTCTGAATTTTATATTTCTGCGCTTGTCGTTCCACTCAGCGACAAGGTCGAAATTCTGTTTGTAGCTCGAAAATCTGCCCGGTTTCATAGCGTCTTTTGAAAGCTTCATTCTGCCCAGCGACAAAAGGCGTAAATCAAGATTGGACTCATACTTTTCCCCTGTTTCAATATCGAAAAGATTAACGTTCGCCATGGCTCCCATTGAAATATCCGCGAAAGTGATCTGCATAACGTATTTACTGTTGGAAATCTGATAAAAGTCCCATTCCTTTATGCGCAGCGGATTGGCTTTAACGGCCCTGCGGTCATATTCATACATATTCGTAAAGCAGTAGCCGGGCTTTGTCAGCCTTCCGTCTTTATCAAGAAGAGGAATTCTTTCCGTTATTTTCACCTGAGTGTCGGCGGTTTCCGCTCCTGAGTGAACCGCGTCTGCCGATGTTATTATAGAGGACAGCATATTTAAACCTTCTTTTGTTTTATTTTTCTGATTCAGCCGCGGCAGATGTCATCTCGTCAAGAGTAAGCCCGTAGCTTTCGAGAAATTCATCAATAAAGCAGTCAGCCTCAGGCATATTCATCTCTTTAATAGCTTCACGCGTGCTTTCGGCGGCTCTTTCAAAATCCGAATTACCTGCCTGAGTTTCTTCTATGCACTTTGTAAGAGCGCAGATTTTATCTGCCGCTTTGACGAATTTCCACAGCTGCCTGTCTTCCTCCTGCTTAAAGAAAAACGGCTTGTATTCCTCACGCAAATCCTCCGGTATCATCTGAAGCAGAGCTTCGCAGGCATCGTCTTCAACCTGACTGTAAGCGTCACGAACCTGCTCACTGTAATATTTAACGGGAGTAGGCATGTCACCGGTAATAATCTCCGGCGTATCGTGATAAACACCCAGAACAGCGGCTCTGTCAGCATTCACATTGCCGCCGAAACGCTTGTTGTGTATAACCGCCAGCGCATGCGCAACGCTCGCGACCTCAAGGCTGTGTTCACTGATGTTTTCACTGTGAGTGTTTCGCATAAGAGCCCATCGGCTGATATATTTCATTCTTGAAAGCATAGCAAAAAAGTGATGCTTGTTTTTCTTCGCCATAGTCAGTCACCTCATAAAAATTTTATCATAAGCCTGATGTTTTTGCAAGGAAATTCTTTCTTTTTTGAAAACAGTGTGATATAATATAAAAGTATAGATATATTTTGGAGTACTGTGATGCTGAAAAAGAATGATGAAATCGCTATCAATATAGATTCATGTACATCTTTGGGCAGCGGGGTGGGCAGATACAACGGAATGACCGTCTTTGCCGCCAACACGGCACCCGGCGACCTCGTACTGCTCCACATCATAAAAGTGAAGTCCAATTACGCTGTGGGCAAGGTTGTTAAGGTGATTTACCCGTCAAAAATGAGAGTGAATCCGGAATGTAATGTTTTTGAGAAATGCGGCGGCTGTGCTTTCGGACATCTTAAATATGAAGACGAACTGCAGATTAAATATAACCAGATAAAAGATAATTTTCAGCGGCTTGGCGGTATGGATATTACACCGGAGCCGATTATTCCGTCAGTCAGTGAAAGGCGTTACAGAAACAAGGCGCAGCTTCCCGTGAGTACAGATAAATTCGGTCTTGCGGAGATAGGCTTTTTCGCTCCTCACTCCCACAGGGTTGTTGACTGCGCAGACTGCCTGCTTCAGCCTGAGGAGTTCAGAAAAATTACGGATATTTTCAGAAATCATATAAGAATTTTCAAAATTTCCGCTTATGATGAGCGGAGTAAAAAAGGGATTTTGCGTCATATATATTTAAGAAAAGCTGTTTCAACGGGTGAAATTATGGTGTGTGCCGTCATTAACGGCGATACGCTCCCGTATTCCGACGAGCTTGTTTTTGAGCTTCATGATGCACTGCCGCAGATAACGAGTATTGTGCTGAATATAAATAAAAAAGACACAAATGTTGTTCTGGGTGAAAAATGCGTTACCCTTTACGGCAGAGACTATATACAGGATGAGCTGTGCGGGCTGAAATTCAATATTTCTCCTCTTTCGTTTTATCAGGTGAATCATGACACCGCGGAGCTTCTTTATAAAAAAGCGGCGGAATATGCGGCTCTCACAGGTGAGGAAACGCTTCTTGACCTCTATTGCGGAACAGGAACAATCGGTCTGACGATGGCAGACAAAGTTAAAAATCTGATAGGTGTTGAAATAATTCCGCAGGCGGTGGAAAACGCGATAAAAAACGCCGAAATAAACGGAATTGAAAACGCGAGATTTATCTGCGCCGATGCGGCGGATGCGGCGGAAATGCTCGAAAGCGAGGGCGTGCGCCCCGATGTAATCATTGTTGACCCGCCGAGGAAAGGCTGTGATGAGGAACTTGTGGGCACAATGGCGAAAATGAATCCGAAAAGAATCGTTTATGTCTCCTGCGACAGCGCGACTTTAGCAAGGGACTGCAAACGTCTGAGCGAATACGGCTATGAGGTGAAAGAAGTTACCCCCGTTGATATGTTCCCGAGAGCACCACATTGTGAGGCGGTTGGTTTAATTGAGAAAACAAACCGATATATTTGATTTATGATTAAAAAATGCAAATAATATATTCCCGTGCTGTTCCGATTTACGAAACATTTCATAATTTTGTTGTGAAGCGGCAGCAAATACAAATAACTATTTTCAAGGGGTATTATTATGTGGTTTTTATTTGCGATACTTTCCGCGGTGTTCGCGGCGCTGACGTCGATTCTTGCGAAAATCGGCATTGACGGAGTTAATTCAAATCTTGCAACCGCTGTAAGAACGGTTGTGGTTGTCATAATGTCATGGGGTATGGTTTTCATCACCCACGCACAGAGCGGACTGAGTGAAATCAGCAGAAAGAGCTGGATTTTCCTCATTCTTTCGGGACTCGCAACCGGATTTTCATGGCTGTGTTATTACAGAGCCATTCAGATAGGTGATGTTTCAAAGGTAGTTCCGATTGACAAGCTGAGCGTTATTATTACGCTGGTTTTATCGTTTATATTTTTACACGAGGAATTCACCATCAAGTCGGTTATCGGCTGTGCGCTTATCGGCGCAGGCACGCTGCTTATGGTTTTATAATATATTATTCCAAGGAGTTTTTTGATGAAACTTTCCGAAATTCTGAAAAGCACCGAATATTCGGGCAACATAACAGAAGACGTTGAAATTGAAGATATAGTTTACGATTCAAGAAAAGCGAAAAGCGGCGTGATTTTTGTCTGTATGTCAGGTCTTAAGGCTGACGGTCATAAATTCGCTCAGATTGCGTATGACAACGGCGCGCGGGTATTTATTGTTGAAAAAGATGTTGTGCTTCCCGATGACGCGCAGCAGATTAAGGTTGAAAATTCAAGGTTTTCACTCAGAAAAATGTCGGAAGAGTTTTTCAGTCATGCCGACAGAGAGCTTAAAATAATCGGTATTACAGGCACCAAAGGCAAAACCACCGTTGCTCATCTTGTGCAGAAAATTCTGAACGCATCGGGAATCCCCGCAGGTATAATCGGTACTGTCGGAGCTGAATTCAACGGAATGAAAATGTCCACAGAAAATACTACGCCCGAATCATACGAGCTTCAGAAAATTTTCAGAAAAATGGCAGACAGCGGCTGTAAGGCAGTCGCACTTGAGGTTTCATCTCTCGGAGTGAAGCACGGCAGAGTTGACGGTATTCAGTTCTCCGCTGGTGTTTTCACCAACCTTTCGACTGACCATATAGGCCCTTTTGAGCATGAAGATTTCAGCGAATACGCACACTGGAAATCGGTTCTTTTTGAACACTGTGATACCGCTGTTATGAATTTTGACGATGAAGCATACAAAATCATGAAAGAAAACTGCGGCTGCGAAATCATTTCTTTCGGGCTTGATTCCTATTATGATATCTCCGCTTCGGGTGTTCAGCCGGTGCGAAACCGCAGAACAACGGGTATCAGCTTTGAGTGCAGTGCCTTCGGGAGATATTCAAAAATCACAGCACCCATACCGGGCACGTTTAATGTATACAACATTCTTGCCGCTATCGGTGCGGCGATAAGCATCGGAGCTGATATTTCAGTTGCCGCCGATGCGCTTTCAAACATAAAAATAAGGGGACGTGCGGAAACAGTTGACATAGATGCCGATTTTGATGTTGTAATAGACTACGCACACAACGGTCTGAGTCTTAAGAGCATTCTCGAAACGCTTTACGCTTATAAATCCGGCAGGATTATCTGCGTTTTCGGTTCTGTCGGCGGCAGAACTCAGGAACGCAGGCGTGAAATGGGACTGGTCGCTGGCAGTATGTGCGAATTAAGCGTAATCACATCGGATAATCCCGATTTCGAGGAGCCGATGAAAATAATAAGCGATATTGCCGAAGCTGTAAAGGAAGCGGGCGGAAAGTATTATACCGAGCCGGACAGAAAAAAAGCCATAGAATACGCTTTGAGTATTGCCGAAAAAGGTGATATAATTCTGCTGGCGGGCAAGGGACATGAAGAATACCAGCTCATAAACGGAATAAAAGAGCCGTTTTCCGAGCTTGAATGTATTAATGACTATATGGGGAGAATTAACAGGAATGCTTGAATTCAGAGTTGAAAACGATTTAAAGGAATACGATAAATTTGTGAATGAGCGAAAAGGTTCATTTATTCAATGCTCACGCTGGCCTGAAATCAAGATAATGTGGAAACCGTATTTTTTCTGCGGATTCAGAGACGGTGAAAGAGTTTTAGCCTGCCTTGTTCTCGAAAGAAAGCTTGCACTCTGCGGCAGAATATGGTATATTCCCGACGGTCCTGTTACAGATTACGGCGATGGTGAAATTATCACAGAGTTTACGGGATTTATTAAAGCTCAGCTTAAAAAGCACGGCATTACCGCACTGATAACCGACCCTCATATTCCGCTGAGCATCAACGGTGAATACACCGAAGAAGGACTTGCCGTTCATAAAAAGCTCATAGAAGCAGGATATATTCTCAATCACGATACGGAAAAATACATTTACAAGTCTCCGATTCAGTATATGATTCCGCTGAAGAAGGAAGACGGATCCATGTTCACGGCGAAGGAGCTTCTCAAAAAATGTGAAAAAGGTGTCAGATATTCCGTCAGGATAGGCGAGAACCGCGGGCTTGTCAGCCGCAGAGTTTCTATTGCCGAGATTGAAAAAGAGCCTCAGCTGCTTGATGATTTCGCAACGGTTATGCGCTCAACCTCAGAGCGTGACAGCTTTATTGAAAAGAAGCCTGACTATATCAGAAAGATGATGTCCGTTTTTTCCGACTGCATGGATTTAACGCTTGTTTATTACGATAAAAACGCTGATAAGAGCTATGAAGACGAACGGCAGAAGCAGTACGCTGAGAATCTTAGAAAACTCGAGACAACAACAAGAGAAAGTATTCAGAACCGCTTGAAAAACGAGAATGAAACGATTGTTCAGCAGTCAAACAACTATAAAATAAGACTGGAAAAGGCGGCTGAATTTTCAGATAAAGACAGATTCGTTGTGGCAGGCGGACTTACAATCCGTTACGGCGGAGTTGCCAGCTGTCTTTTCGGAGGAAGCATAAACGTGCTGAGAAACGAAACACGTCCGAGCCACTTCGTAAATTATTTGAGACTTTGTCAGAGCATTGACGCGGAATGTGATTATCATGACCTCGGCTATGTTCTTGTTAATAATCTCAATATTCCCGAGGATAAAACTCAGCCGCTCGGCGAGCTTACGCCGTTTGAGAATTTTGAGGGAATAAATTCTTTTAAAGCAAGTCTCGGCGCAAACCTCTATGAATTTGCGGGAGAGTATGTTATAATAAACAACAAGCTGCGGTTTGATATGTATGACAGGCTTATTCCCATGGCAAAAGATATAAAAATAAAAATTCTTCAGGCGTTAAGAAAATCAAAAGGTGATTAAGGAGGAAAATCACATGAGCGATAAAAATAAAAATCTGTTCAGCGATGATGTGCTTAAGGATCTGGAAAGTCTTAAATCCAGATATTCAGATTACGGTACAGACGATGAACCAATCAGAAAAACCGTAAAGCACACAGAACAGCCAAAGGTAAACCGTGACGCGGCTAAACCGGATTTTTCAGGCGTTAAAGAAATAAAAAGAGAGCCGAGACCCGCCGCAGAAAAGGCGGCTTCCGCTTCTGTAAAAAAAGCTCCGCCTGTGAGAAAAAACATATCGGCAAATAATGCCGCACCCGCCGGAAAAGCTACACCCGCGAACAGACCGGCACCGCGCCATGCGGCGGCAGCTGATAATGATTTGTCGGTTTTTGACGGACTTATTTTAACCGATAACGGCAGCAGCATGTATGAAAACAGAGACTCTGCGGAAGCTTCAAACCGCAGAGTGGCGGATAATAAAAGAACTGCGGGTCTTCCTAAAGCGGACGAGCTTACAAAAGAAGCGAACAAATCGAAGAATCAAAAAAAGAAAAAGTCAAAAAAGATTCGAAACATTCTGCTTATTGTATTTATTGCCGCTGTTTTGTGGGGTACTCTTTTCGGCATTGACCTTGTTTTCGCGAGTCATTGGCAGGATCCGATATTCTGCAAAAAAACCGCTGAATACGAAAACGGCAGTAAAGATTTCTTAGGCGTATTTTATAAGGTTCAGTATCATGTGGAAGATAACGGGGATATTTATACAGTATGTCTTCCGTGGTTTGTGAAAGGCCCCAACAAAGACCTTAAAGAGGCAGCTGAAAACGCTGTTAAGGCAGACGGCACTTCAACAACGGAAATTCCCACAATGCCTCAGGCCGACAACACTCCGATTGAAATAGTGATACCGAAGGAATATGTGGATATTGAAAGTGGCATAACAAAAGACAGCGAGCTTACCGCGGAGCAGAAGGCGAACGGGTATATTTCAGTAACGCTTAACAGTGACGGCTCCGTTACATATCAGATAGGCAAAGCCGATTATGAACGGGAAATCACCAATATAAAATCAGATGTGGAAAACAAGCTTAAGGGTCTTGCTGAAGACACGGAATTTCCGTCAATCAAAAAAGTGGATTTTACAGATGATTTCTCAAAGGTTTCGCTTTATGTTGACAAAGCTGTATATTTAACCGGGCTGGACTCATTTGTAAATCAGTCAGTTTATACGTGGGTCGGATTCTATCAGTCATTCGCTCAGCAGAGTCTGGTGTGTGACCTTTCTGTTCTTGACTATACCGACGGCTCTGTTATCGAGCAGTCCAAAGGCTGATAATTACAGTTTAATATAAATTAAAACGCCCTCTCTGATTCGTCTGAAGCGGAGAGGGTGAAGCTTTTCTTATTTTTTATACAGCTCTGCGGATTTTAAAAGATTTTCTGCGGAAATTGACGGTATTCTTCCCAATCCGTCAGGACCGACATTCAAAAGGTAGTTTACTCCCATGGAGTTGAGCTTTTTCCTGCGCTCAGCAATTGTTTCGGGGGATATCCAGTTTCCGTCAAAATATTTGTAACCCCATGATGAGTTCATCGTGCCGGGAGTTTCATAAAGGTCATACGGTGACACCTTAAAGCCGCTGAGGCTGTTGGGGTCAATGTCCGCGTCAGCGGCGGTACGCTTTTCGGGGTATTCGTTGTCACACAGCGAAACATAGTCATAAGCACCGTTGCCGATGCGCGAGTTAATAAGGCAGTCGGGCTGATATTCCTTAACAAGCCGGTTTAATTCAAGACTTTGCGCGGGAGTTATAGTGTGCGGAACATCGAACCATATAAGGCACAAATCACCGTATCCCGTAAGAATTTCTTTTACCTGCGGTTTGATTTTTTCACGGAAGCAGATATCAAAATTTTTGTTTTCTCTGTCGGGAAAATCCCAGCTGTTATCCCACGAAACGCCTGAGCAGCCGCTGGGATTGTCATATCCCCCGCCGTGAGGATGGTGCCAGTCCAGCTCCTGAGAATAATAAAGCCCGAATTTAAGCCCGTATTTATAGCAGGCCTCGGCAAGCATCGCCGTGATGTCTCTGCCGTAAGGCGTAGCGTCAACCACGTTATATTTATCCGCTTTGGAATGATACATGGCAAAGCCGTCGTGATGCTTTGAAGTGAAAACAAAATATTTCATTCCGCTGTCCTTTGCCAGCTTAATCCATTCATCGGCGTTGAAATATACAGGATTAAAAATTTTCGCCAGAGACGAGTATTCATCGTTCTTTATAGGCATATAGCTCTGAATCCATTCGGCATAATCGTGAACACGTCTGCCGCGCCACTCGCCGCCCAGAAGTGAATATAATCCCCAGTGAGCCATCATGCCGAAGCCGACGTTTCTGAACCATTCTCTGTTATCCATAAAACTTCCTCCCCGAAGCGTCATAACATTTCATATAAGTATTGTAGCATTTTCCGCAAACGTATTCAACCGCCGGATATTGTTTTTATGTATACTTATTTGTTTTTAAAAAGATTTTTCAGCCACTGTATTTCCTCTTTATCTATCGCGTTGAAAATTCTCAGAAAAAGTATGTAGAGAACAGCGCACATGCTTATTACGGCAGCGGCCGATGATTTTGCCGAAAAATCACACGGGAATATATTCATTAAAAATTTTACGCTCGCGCATGAAATAACGGTACACAGAAGCGGAGCAAGTAAATCTTTGAACAGGTTTATCTCAACACTCGCAACAACTGTCAGGCGGTGAAAGCTCAAGGCGAAATTTAAAATCTCACTGAAAAATATTACAAAAATATACCCTTTAACCGACATTGCCGGCACAAGAA
>JAZLLB010000118.1:0-4695 GCA_045597925.1 Acutalibacteraceae bacterium | reverse complement strand
AAGAAAAATATTGATACAAACTTATCAATAAAAAGTGATACAATTCCAAGCACTACACAGACAATAAGCGCAATTCTTAAAAATTTTAAATGACATATTTTTTCCATAGCAATCTCCTAAACTTTTGTAAATTTTTCTGTCTTTATCTGTGAGTTTATCACATAGCAATTTAAGAAAATCCAACTTTTTTCCAAGTTGTTATTCTATTACCTTTTTAATGATGGTTTCAAAGCGTTCCAGCATAGATTCATCCTCGTTTTCCGTATATAAAGCATATAAAATCAGTCTGTCATACGGATTTCTCGGATTTAATGTAGGCATACCGCAGTCAACCAGCATAAGATTGATTCCCCACCACCTGTTTTCGAAGTATTCTTCCGGTAACAGATAGTCCTCATCACATTCATTGTAAACATCCTGAAAAGAGTTTTCAGTTACTATGTACAGCAAAATAAGCAGATTCCGTGGAACATCCTCCCGCCTTGCACTGATATTATGAAGAAGCGTGGGACTCGGAAAAACTTTTCTCAGCAGTTTCTGTACTTTGTCTAATTCTCTGCGATTTCTGCCTGTTTTCTCAAAAGGCCGCAAATACAGCTCAATAACTTTCTCCACACTGTATTTTTCTTCACCTTCGGGTGAGGAAAGTGTATTCATATATCCTGAAAAATAATAATAAGCTCTGTTATGAAGTTCACCAAAATATTTTAAATGTGTTTCGTAATAATTTTGAAAAGATTCTTCATCTGTCAGGTTATTGTAGTCATCAAGTACAGCTTGTGTAAAAAAAGTGGAAACACATTCATCATCATTTAATTCTGTTTCGGGCAGAGAATCAAAAAAACAATTTGCCTGTTCGTACGTCCACTTGTTTTTCAATGCATATGCATATACAAATTCTTTAGGATTTCTGTAATGAATTTCACTCCCGCAGCATAATCCGAGAAGTGATGAGGTTTGTGTTTCATCAAGATTCAACGCAAAAGCACAAATAAAAATACTTTCTCTGTCCTGAGGTTCATTTTTCCCATTCAACCAATTACGTATTTTTCTGTCAACTGCTGTAAAATTTTCTCCACTTGTTTGTAAAAAGGCTTCCGTGAGTTTTTTTCTTATGTCTGCACTGTCATACATGGACATCAAATATGAGCCGAAAGTGGGAATATCCTGCAATGATTCTAATATCTGAGCCGCTTCTTTTGCTGACAGGCAATAATCAGCAGGAATCGGCTTTTGACTAATATCCATGTACTCAAATCCTTTATAAGAGAGTTATAAATAGCTGCTAATGTTATAAAAAATCATATTTCAAGCTAATAACCTGTTGCTTTATCGGTTTAAATGACATATTCACATGAAAACAAGTTAAACTTTCCCATTTATACCATAAAAAGTGCCATTTAATGTTAACATAAATTCGTTTCACAAGTCAATATTTTTTGTAAAAAAGTAGTATCATTGATGAATGTTTGAAACTATATAAACGGAGGAACTGTCAGTATAAACGGTGGAGAAAACGGGGTAATGACATTAACGGCAAAATCACTGTAAACGATAGAACTGCCTGTGTTACAGGCGGAACAGTCGGCACTATAACAGGCAAAGTTCTGTCAGGCATCGGCATTTTATGAGCACAGGTATTCAACGCAGTAAAATAACGGTAAACGGCGGTAAATTGAATGTGGAAGGCGGTTACGACGACATCAACGTCGGTAATGGAATTGAAGCGACCGATATTACGGTTACAGGCGGTTTTGCTGTTGTCAACGGCGGCAAAGCCAAACGTCTGTCACGATACAGCAAAGCTTGTATAGGTGATTGTGAATTTAATAACGCAGAGGTTCTCGGAAGCGAGGACGGAGAATCATACGAGCCTTTTAATACAGAAAACAAAAACTTCTATCATTTTCTAAAATTTTCACCTAAAGTTGACGACGAACAAGAAGAACAACCGGGAACAGTAATTCCGGAACAACAAACACCCGACAAGAGAAATGATTCGCGAAAAAAACTGACAATGAAATTGTTTCTCCTGACACAGGTGACACAAGCAACCCAACCCTTTGGATTGTTATTTTCGCAGTATCCTTGATGAACCTGTTTTTCTCATATTGTTTTATGTGTCTGTAACTTCTGGGCATAAAAATTCCTCCTATGGTATTTCCATTATACCATAGGAGGGGTTTCTTTTCATTGCCCGTTTTTACTGGACTTGTGCAGTTTGGCTGTCGGGTTTTCGGTATTTTATCCGAGCATAACGTCTAAAAGCGTCATTGCCGCAAAACCGAGTATTATTCCTCCAGTTGAGGTATACGGACTATCCCTGCATTCTCTGCTGCATTCGGGTATAAGCTCATGCACGGCAACAAGAATCATTGCTCCCGCCGCAAATGACAGTGCGTAAGGAAGAATATGTTGAGTGTAAACGACAAGCGCGGCTCCGATAACCCCGGAAACAGGTTCAACAATCGCCGACGCCTGACCTATAAGAAAGCTCTTTTTTCTTGAGTATCCCTCTCGTCTCAAAGGCAGTGAAACAGCCGCTCCTTCAGGAAAATTCTGAATTCCTATTCCCACGGCTATTGTTATTGCACCGATAAGATTCTGAGCGTTAAGCGGCTTTCCGTTCAGCGCTCCGAACGCAACCCCTATAGCAAGACCTTCGGGAATATTGTGAAGTGTTATCGAAAAAACAAGCATGAAAATTCTGTTCAATCTTTCACTGCTGTTATCTGATTTAATATTTACAGCGGATGCTGCTTTATCGGATATTCTCATAAATGCCGCACCTGAAAGAAATCCGAGTGTAACGGTAAAGTACGGCGGCATAAACGAAACAGCTTCAGCACGCTCAACGGCAGGCTCAAGCAGTGACCAGAAGCTCGCGGCAATCATTACGCCTGCGGCAAAGCCCAGCATTACATTCATTAATCTGTCTTCTGATGATTTAAAAAATAAAACGGTTGCGGCACCGGCTGCGGTTATGAGCCATGTTCCTGCTGTTGCCGCAAGAGCGTATAAAACAAGCTTACTCATTAGCACCTCCTGTAACATTATATTTTATTACAGGCTGATTGGTGCAGAGGTTATAAAAAATAAGCAATAAGGCTGAAGCCTTATTGCTTGATTTTTTATACGGTGCCTTTATCTAACGCTCTTTGAAGCCAGATTGAACCAATGTCCATTGCGTTGTAAAGACCTCTTTTTTCAGCTTTTTTAACAATTCTTTCTCTCGGTCTGCAGTTAGGATCAGTGCTGAGCATCTGAACAACAACTCTGTCGGCAATCTGCATATCGTTAAATTCTTTTGTGCTTGTTATCGAAAGCATTATAACAAACGGGTCACTCATATTGCCGTAATAGATTGTGTTGCCGCTCCTTACAAGAGGCTTTCCTTTATATGTTAAAAATTTGATTTCATTTTTCTTTGCCAAAGCAATTCCTCCTAATTATATATCAAGATAATTCTTGACAAGAGATTGCAGCAACTCATCACGGTCAATCTTTCTGATTATATTGCGTGCGTTGTTGTAAGTGGTTATATATGTGGGATCTTCAGAAAGCAGATAGCCCACTATCTGACTGATCGGATTATAACCCTTTTCGCTCAGCGCATTATAAACAGTCTGTAAAGAATAGCGCATTTCGTTTTCATGCTCTTCTTTAATTGAGAATTTTATGGTTTTGTCGGTCATTGCAAACACCTCCGTCTTTTCAGAATATTATTATAAACTTCTTTTTAAATTTTAACAAGGGGTATTTCTAAATTTTTCGTGAATAATCTTTTATTTATTCGGAAGCGTAAACAGTAAAAATCTTAAGACTGATTATGAAATAAGAAAATTGAATGAAGTATCCGGTATAATACAGCCTGTTATGCTTTTACGGCAAAAGACTTTTAATCGGTATTTTGCAGTACTCAGATATTCTCGGCAACAGTTTCGAGCATAAATGTGAACGATGTCGCGCCGGGATCCTGATGCCCGATGCTTCTTTCACCTATATAGCTGGCTCTGCCCTTTGTAGCGGCAATAGTTTTTGTGAATTCCACTCCGTTTTTTGCGGCGTCAACACCGCGTTTTATTATTTCTTTATCTGAAAGTCCGGCCGAAAACGCCTCTTTCATAGCTTCAAGCGACGGTATCATGGCATCAAGCATTGTTTTTTCTCCCTTAACAGCTTTTCCTCGCTGCATAACCCCTTCAACGGAAGCGTTCAGGCAATCAATAAAATCAGAAATATTCATTTCGCTTTTTCCGTTCATTAATATACCTGATCTCATAAACGCCGTGCCGTACAGCGGACCTGCGGAGCCGGCTATAGCTGACACAAGCGTCATTCCGGTGCTTTTTAAAACAGCACCTATGTCGCCGGCGGCAAAATCAGAAAGTTTTTTGTCAGCTGCCGAAAATCCGCGTGCCATATTTATTCCGTGGTCACCATCGGCTATCGCGTTATCAAGGTCAGTTAAAAATTCCTTTTCCTGTTCCATTCGTCGGCTCATTTGTGAAATAATCTGTATAACCTTTTGAGTGTCCATACTTTTTCTCCTTATGCCTTGTAAGCGGAAGTATCTGACGGGGCATCAAGAAGTGTTTTGAGCTGCTCGTCAAGCTTAAGCAGAGTGATTGAAAATCCTTCCTGCTCGATTGAAGTCATATAATTACCGACGAACGTTTTATAAACTTTGATTCC
>JAZLLB010000117.1:0-8304 GCA_045597925.1 Acutalibacteraceae bacterium | reverse complement strand
TTTCAGCACTCCACGAGAATTTAAACTCCTCATTTCCGCTGATTTTCCGAATCGCGCGCTTCTGCGAAATATCGTCTTTTCTGTCTCTTGAATCGTTTACGCCGAACCAAGGCTCAATGCATACATAAGGTGCGCCGGGCTTTGCCCACAGACCGAGAAACTCGCAGTCGCCGAATGTAAATTCAATATCCGCGTCAAGCTCCGCGCCTTTGAGAGTACATTTCTTTGATTTGAGATTTGAAAGAATGAGTGCGTCCTTGGCGAAAATATCTTTAGTTATTGTGATAGTTTTTCCTTCAAAGGGTGACGGAAATTTTTCATCATAAAGAATCGACTCCGGGTCAATCATTTCATTTACAACATCAGGCTCTTCACATTCAAATTCGAGCTTATCGCCGATTTTGCAGTTAAAACCGGGATGCGCGCCGATTGAGAAATACATATCGCCGTCATCTTCGTTTTTAACGGTGTGAGCAGCTGTAAGTCTGTCACCGTCAAGCCTGAATTCAATATCAAGAATGTATCTGAAAGGATAAACTCTGAGAGTATCTTCATTGTATTTTTGAGTAAGGATAACGTAGTGTTTCCCCTGTTCTTTTAACTCAAAATCTCCTTTTCTCGCGATACCGTGACGAAAAAGCTCGTATTCCTTTCCGTCAACACGGTATTTATCATTAAGCAGAGTTCCGACAATCGGGAAAAGCACGGGTGACTGACCGTACCAGATTTCCGGAAAGCTCTGCCAGAGATATTCTGTTCCCGTAGTTTTTGATTTGAATGAAGTGAGTTCAGCACCGTACTGCTTGATGCCGGCGCGCACTCTGTCGTTTTCTATTGTAAATATCATAAATGACACCTCCTTATATATTCGTTAAATTATAACATTAAACAGGCAAAAAATCAATAAAATCTATTGATAAATTTTAATAAAAATGTTATTATATACAATATATTGGGTGATTATTATCTTATAATAATTTCATTTCCTTTGGACAAGCTAATAAGGACTTTTCAAAGGTGGTAATTTTATGGGATACAGAAACACAATCGGAATAGGTACAAATTTTACCGTTCAGTCGGAGCCTACTCCTTCCGGAGAAACAGAAGCCGAAAGCGATATTGCAAATGATTCTTTCAAGCAGATAATCGACTCAGGCTCAATTACCGTTGAACGCAACGGCAGACTTGTTCACTGCCTTACCGTTATAGGTCAGATAGAAGGGCATTATATCCTGCCGTCGCAGAATAAGACTACAAAGTATGAGCATATGATACCGCAGCTTGTCGCCGTTGAAGAAAGCGATGCGATTGACGGTCTGCTTCTCATTCTTAATACAGTAGGCGGCGATATCGAAGCGGGTCTTGCCATAGCGGAGCTTATTTCAGGCATGAAAAAGCCCACCGTGTCGCTTGTTCTGGGCGGAGGTCATTCAATCGGAGTTCCGCTGGCCGTTTCCGCTGACGAATCGTTCATTACACCCTCGGCAACTATGACAATTCACCCTGTCCGCATGAACGGGCTTGTTCTCGGAGTTCCGCAGACACTTTCATATTTTGAGCAGATGCAGGAAAGAATTGTGCGCTTTGTGAGCAAAAACTCAAAAATGCAAGCCGACAAATTCCGTGAGCTTATGCTCGCAACCGGTGAGCTTGTTATGGACGTCGGAACAGTTCTTGACGGTGAAGAAGCCGTAAACGGAGGTCTTATTGATTCTCTGGGCAGCCTTTCAGACGCTCTTGACCGTCTTTATGAAATCATAGATAAAAACTGCAGCAATAAAAACACATAAAAATACTGGAGGAATAAAATTGGCAAATAAAAAACCGGCAAAAAAGTCTTCAGGCAGCACCGCCGGAAAGAAAAAAACTGCCGCTAAAAAGCCGACGGTCTCAAAATCAAAATCTGCTACATCCGCTAAAACGCAGACAAAATCGTCAATGGCACTCAGACAGAAGCGCGCGCTTATTCTTTTCGCGGGCGCAGTTCTGATGTTCGCCGTAACTCTTATAAAAGGTGAAAGCGTATGGTCGGTGCTACATAATTTTGTTTTCGGACTTTTCGGAATCTGCTCGTTTATATGGCCGATTATCATGATTTATCTTGCGGTTATGCTTTCACTTAATAAGGAGAACCAGTCTCCCGTACCTAAATCTGTAGGAGCGGGAATTTTTACACTTCTGATTGAGGGCATTATTCACCTCTCTTTTAATTGTGTAAACCAAGGAAATCTCGGTGAGCAGATTAAATTCGTATGGGATATGCGTGATGAAATTTCTCCGAAAAGCGGCGGAGTTTTAGGTGCGATTGTGGGCGGCGGACTCGATGCTCTCGCAGGCAGAGCGGGCGCGCTGATTATACTTATTGTGGCCGATGTGCTTCTGGTTATGCTTTTCACGGGCAAAACTCTTATGGACGCAGGCAACGCTGTTTATAAGCCTGCAAAAAAGGTCAGGGACTATACCGAAGAAAAAATCAGCACCAACATCGAAAACAGACGTCAGAAAAGTAACGCCGATAATCATAAGCGTAAAAACATTTTCAGCTCTCCTGAAATCGGACCTTCCGCAACACCGGGATTTGATGACATTAACCCTGATGATACCATTTACATTGAAGAACTTGCGGGGAACTCAAAAAAGCAGGAGGAAGAAAAACAGAAGCAGGAAAATCTTGACGATATAATAAAAAATATGACGCCTGTTAAAGAACCTTCCGCTGATGTTGATGTTACAAAAGCCGAACCGAAAGAAGTTAAGGAAAAAGATAAAAAAGACCCCGCCGAAGGAACAGCAACGATAGAAAAAAATCCCGAAAACGGCGAAATCATAGAAAAGCATGAATATCAGAAGCCGGATATCAGCTGTCTTAACGTTGCCGACATTTCAGGCGCGCTCAATTATGAGCAGGAGGTTAAGCAGAACGCTCAGATTCTTGAAGAAACACTCCATAACTTTGATGTCAGCGCAAAGCTTGTCGGCATCTGCCGCGGTCCTTCTGTCACAAGATACGAGCTTCAGCCCGCGCCCGGCGTTAAAATCAGCAAAATCACCGGACTTTCAGCGGAAATCGCTCTTGCTATGGCTGCGACCGGTGTCAGAATGGAAGCACCCATACCGGGAAAAGCTGCCGTGGGTATTGAAATTCCCAACAAATCAAGAGCTACTGTTTCGCTCCGTGAAATTATTCAGACTCCCGAATATGAAACACAGGTTCAGAAAAGCAGGCTTGCCGTTGCGGTGGGTAAAAATATCGCGGGTGAGTCAATTATCTGCGACCTTGCAAAAATGCCTCATCTTCTTGTTGCTGGCACGACAGGTTCGGGTAAATCCGTATGTCTTAACTCAATGATTATCAGCATTCTGTACAATTCCACACCTGATGAAGTCAAACTTCTCATGATTGACCCGAAGCAGGTTGAATTCACTGTATATAACGGCATTCCGCATCTGCTCGTTCCCGTAGTCGCCGACCCGAAAAAAGCGGCAGGCGCACTGGGCTGGGCTGTTACCGAAATGCTTAAGAGATATAAGATGTTTTCTGAAAAGAACGTCAGAGATATCAAAGGCTATAACCGTCTTGCGAGAGCGGAGGAATCTGAGGTTATGCCGCAGATAGTTATTTTCATTGACGAGCTTTCCGACCTTATGATGGCGGCAAGAAAAGAAGTCGAGGATTCAATCTGCCGTCTTGCTCAGATGGCGCGCGCGGCAGGTATGCACCTTGTTATCGCAACACAGAGACCGTCTGTTGATGTTATCACAGGCGTTATCAAAGGCAATATTCCGAGCCGTGTGGCTCTTTCGGTATCATCGCAGGTGGATTCGAGAACCATAATCGACCAGTCAGGAGCGGAAACTCTTTTGGGCAACGGCGATATGCTTTACGCACCGATAGGTGTTTCAAAGCCCGTGCGTGTTCAGGGCTGCTTTGTTTCTGACACAGAGGTTGAGAATGTTGTTAATTTCATCAAGTCTCAGAAAGACGGCGAAGCGGCTTATGATGATTCCGTCAATGAAGCAATTGAAATTAACGCCAGAGAAGTAGGCGAAAAGAAAAAGGCGATTTTCCAGAGCGATTCCGATGATGACGCTGATGACTCTGCCGACGAAATGCTTCCGAAAGCAATTGAGGTAGTGGTTGAAAGGCAGAGAGCCTCAACAACCGATTTACAGAAGCGCCTTAAGCTCGGGTACGCGAGAGCCGCGAGACTTATGGATACCCTTGAGGAACGCGGAATAGTAGGTCCTTTCGAAGGCAGCAAACCGCGTCAGGTTCTTATTTCGAGAGAACAGTGGATGGAAATGAACGCTTTGGGCAATGCTTCCCCCGCAAGAGAAAAACCGTACGGCGGCGAAGATGAAGATTATTAAGGCATTGGCATTATACAAAAAACAGTAAAATAATCCCGCAGAGGCAGAAAAACAATCTGCATCTGCGGGATATCTTTTTGATAATAAAAAAATTCACATTTTTTGTATTTTAACATAAACTACTACGAAGTTATTATTAAGGAATGTGAGGGATACTCTTTGAAAAATTTTCAGGTAATCAAAGGAGCTGTGTGTACGGCACTGGGAACGTTCGGTTCGGCAATAGCTTACCTGTTCGGCGGCTGGGGAGAAGATTTGATAACGCTCGTTATTCTGATGGCAACAGACTGTATTATGGGTGTTATTGTCGCGGGCATTTTCAAAAAATCAGGCAAATCCGTCAGCGGAACAATCGAAAGCAAGGCAGGCTGGAAGGGCTTATTCCGTAAAGGCGTTACACTTCTTATAGTGCTTATAGCGCACAGGGTAGACCTTGCTCTCGGCGTTGATTTTGTACGCACGGCGACAGTTATAGGTTATATTGTCAACGAGTCTATATCAATTGTTGAAAACGCGGGGCTGATGGGTATACCTATTCCTCAAAAACTGCGGCAGGCAATTGAAATTTTAAGAAATAATTCAAACGACAGAAACGAGGAGGGCTAAAATGTCTGACAGCTCACTTATAAGCTATAAAAATCTTACCGAAAACTGCAATAAGCCCAGAAATCACGTAATTGATAAAATCACCGTTCATCACATGGCGGGATTTATGACCGCGAAAGAATGCGCGGATTATTTTGCTTCAACCGAAAGACAGGTATCGTCTAATTACTGCATAGGCAGTGACGGAAAAATCGCGATGTCGGTAGAGGAAAAGAACCGCAGCTGGTGCTCCTCAAGCCCCGCGAACGACCACAGAGCAATTACGATTGAGGTCGCGAACAGCACAGGCGCGCCGGACTGGAAAATTTCCGAAGCGGCAATGAAATCGCTTATTGAGCTTTGCGCCGACATATGCAGACGCAATAACATCAAGAAGCTTAATTTTACAGGTGACGCATCAGGGAATCTTACCATGCACAAATATTTTGCGGCAACAGACTGCCCCGGACCGTATCTTTCGGGGAAATTTAAATATATTGCCGATGAGGTGAATAAAATGCTGACAACGGTCGAATACTTTAAAAACGGCGATAAAAGCAACGGAGTTTACGCATATAAACAAATGCTTATACTTCTGAAAGCGTCAGGTGTTATTTTACAGAATGTTGATGATAACAACATTTTCGGTGAAGGCACGGAAAAAGCCACAAAACAGGTTCAGAAGGCGGCGGGACTCGAACAGGACGGATTTGCAGGTCCGCTCACGGTAAGAGCGTGTCATACGCTGCTTTCAAAAAAAATCAGATAAACTTTATAAATACATCTGAAAAAGCCTCGATGCGCTGTAAAAAGTACATCGAGGCAGTTTATTCAGTTCTGAAAGGATCGCTTCCCCGCCTTTTCCGGTGCGATTGCAGCCCTTTTTGTGTTGATTTTTTACAGTCGGCTTGCTGTTTTATGAAAGCTTGTGAATAAAAAGTCCGCTGAGGAGTTTCGGCTCAAACCACGTTGATTTCGGAGGCATGATTTTGCCTGCGTCTGCGATATCCATAAGATCCTCAAGAGTTGTGGGATACATCGAGAACGCAATTTTCATGTCCGTATTAACTCTGCGCTCAAGCTCGCCGAGACCTCTTATTCCGCCTATAAAGTCGATTCTCTTGTCGGTTCTCGGGTCGTCAATGCCGAAAATCGGTGAAATCATATTTTCCTGAAGAATTGAAACATCAAGACGGGCAACCGGGTCACTGTCGTCAAATGTGCCTTCCTTTGCGGTCATCTTATACCACTTGCCGTCAAGAAGCATACCGAATGTGTGCTTTGCTTCGGGCTTGTACGCATCCTTACCGTATTCTTCAACCGTGAATTTCTCACTGAGCTTCGCGATAAATTCTTCTGACGTGTTGCCGTTGAGGTCTTTCATGACTCTGTTGTAGTCCATGATTTCAAGCTCATTCTCGGGGAAAAGAACCGCAAGGAAGAAGTTGAATTCCTCTTCGGCTGTGAAATCCGGGAACTGCTCGCGGCGTTTAAGACCGACCTTGACAGCGGAAGCCGCTCTATGGTGTCCGTCAGCGATATAAAGATAATCAACACCCGCGAATTTCTCACATATCTTATTGATTATATCCGCGTCGTCAATAACCCATACTGTATTTGCGACACCGTCTTCTGTTACGAAATCATAAACGGGAGCGTGGCTCTCTTTCCAGCTGTCAACAGCCGAGCTGATATCGTCATTCTTTTTATATGTAAGGAATATGGGACCTGTATTTGCGTCACAGTAATCAACATGGTTAATTCTGTCTGCCTCTTTATCGGCTCTTGTAAGCTCATGTTTCTTGATGATGTTATTGATATAATCGTCAATTGCCGTGCAGCCTACAAGACCTGTCTGACTTCTGCCGTTCATAATCTGGCGATAGATATAGATACAGGGAGTCTCGTCCTGTTTCGCAACACCGTCTGTAACGAGCTTTGCGAGATTTTCTTTAGCTTTGTTGTAAATTGCTTCGGTGTAGATGTTTTCGGGAATGGGATCAAAGTCAATCTCTGCCTTGTCAACATGAAGGAAAGAATAAGGCTTACCCTTAACCATTTCCTTTGCCTCTTCACTGTTCATAACATCGTAGGGCAGAGCGGCGATTTCGCCTGCTTTTTCGGGTATCGGACGGATTGCTTTGAAGGGTTTGAAAATTGCCATTGTGTAAAACTCCTTTTCGGAACATATTATTTTAACCTCGGATATTCTACAACATACTGCAAAAAAAGTCAACAAAAAGGAGCTTGAAAAAATCAAGCCCCGGATTTTTTTGTTCTGACTATTCTGAATTAAGCCTTATCATCGATGCCAAGTAACCAATTAACGGAAACACCCAAAACCTCCGCGAGTGCTTTGAGCTCATAATCAGACACTCCTCTGATCTGACCTTCGAGCTTTGAGAGACCGGATGCATTGAGGTCAATTCCTCTGACCTGAAGCTGAGCAAGCAGATCCTTTTGTTTCATGCCGATAGCTTTCCTTTGCTGCTCAACCTTGGCTCCTACTATGTTTTTAGCACCTAACTGTTGCTCTCTGGTTCTCATGGGTACACCTACTTTCGAATAAAATATACAGCCTCCTGCTGAAATTATAAGCTATTATATCATACAGTATGTGAAAATATAGTCAAAAATAGAAAAAAAACAAAAAATTTATAAAAAATATTAAAATTTCCATTCAATTTGCATATTTTTTTGAGTGTATTTGTATTGTAACACTGTGAATCAGAACAGGGTTGCTTTATTTTATCTTTTGCGGCACATAACCTATATATAAAACACAGTTCACTTAAAATATTTATTGTTAAAAGCACTTGAAAAAAATATTATTTGCTGTATAATGATATCTGTATATTTATGTACCATCAGGAGGTATAAAGAATGGCTGATAATGAAAACAACTTCTTCATCGGAATGGAACACGATGTGATGAAATTCTGGGAAGACAACGACTGCTTCGGCAAGCTCCGTGAACAGAATAAAGGTCATGAGATGTTCCGTTTCCTTGACGGTCCCATCACAGCGAACAATCCAATGGGTATCCACCACGCATGGGGCAGAAGCCTTAAAGATATTTTCCTTCGCTATAAAGGAATGCAGGGCTTTGACTGCCGCTATCAGAACGGATTTGACTCTCAGGGTCTCTGGGTTGAGGTTGAGGTTGAAAAGGAACTCGGCTTCAAAACAAAGAAAGATATTGAAAACTACGGTATGGATAAATTCACCCGCAAATGCGTTGAGAGAGTTAAGCACTTTTCGGGCATTATAACCGAACAGTCAAAGCGTCTGGGTCAGTGGATGGATTGGGATAATTCATACTTCACAAATACAGACACAAACATTCAG
>JAZLLB010000116.1:0-9519 GCA_045597925.1 Acutalibacteraceae bacterium | reverse complement strand
TAAGCTTTATTTTTGAACCTGTTCCGAGAATGCCGCCCGATGATATGTCAGACGAAATTTCGGCAATATCGCTTAATGTGTAGTCTGACAGAAAATCGTTAAAGGAAAGCAAGCATGAAAGCCCGCTTATAACATTTCCGTCAGCGGTACATGAATCAAAGGCCCGACTGAGCGTTTTAGTCTGCTTTTCTTCGCAGACGGTGCAGTGTCTCTCACTCTGACCGTCGGAAGCCGCTGTCGGCGGAACGGTTACAGTCCATTCGCTCCATTTATGAGTTTTATGTGACTGCGCTTTAAGGCTTGAAAGAACAATCGCGGGGCGTATTCCGCCAGATGAATAGTAAGTAAGGTGTTGTTTGGCAACGTTTTGGCTCCAGGTGACTAAACAGACATTACAGCTGTCAAAAGCGGTTCTTAGCAGCCAGTCGCAGTTGCCGTTATACCGTGAGCCGACACCATGATTAACCAAAACGCCCTGAATTTTAGCGTAATCAGTACCTCCGGCGGCTCTCGCGCTGTCCTGCGCGTCATTGGGGTTGGAGGAAAATCCGTAATCCTCGTTAATCATGTCATTATAGCTTAAAAGGAATACCTTGTCGCTGCAATCGGGAGCGTTATATTTGGGATAATAATCATGGTGGCAGTCATTATTAAGCTCGGTAAAGGCAATATCATTTTTTTCTGAAGAAGTGAAGGCAAGATTATAAAAATCGTTATTCAGCCACTGCCTTATTGAGCTGCAGTAATAATCGCTTGCGTAATGCTCCCTGAGAATATCACCGTAGCGTTCATAATTTTTTTCATCAAATAAGACGAAATTATGAAAAGGCTGAGAGTCTATGACGCTTTCGCACATGACAAGCCCTTCTTCGGCACTGAGGATTCTCCATTTAAGCGGCTCATATTTAAACCAGTATACTGTGTCTACATAATACCCGTTATCTGTGGGATATTGTTTGGTTTCCTTCTGGTACAGCGCAGTGGTTGCTTTTCTCTGCTGGGAAAAGATAACCCCGCGGTATTTTTCTAAACCGACAACAACATCGGTATATTTCATATAATCATTCGGCTGCATAAGCCCGTCTTCATAGCCTGTTCCCGTATAATAGCCGAAAGATTTCCACTCATATATGTCAAATATGTCGTAATCCGTAAATGTCTCGTGGTCATCCTGATTCAGTTTATGAAGCAGGTCGGGGTCGGTTACTCTGGTCTGCGGATAACTTCCGAATTCAATTATGTCACCCTGAGATGAGGCTGAAGCACTCAGAACACCGACTGAGCTTACGCAGGAAAATAAAACCGTCAAAGATAAAAATACAGAAATAATTCTGAAAGATAATTTTTTCATATCATGCCTCCTTTACTTTTGGGTTGAAATAAGATTTGAAATTTTACTGTTTAAAAATTTGAATAAGGATTTTATAAAGTTAAACAGAGCTTTAAAGAAAGAAACCTTATATTTTTTATAGGTCGCCTGATTTTCGGCGGACATCGGCTGAAGAGTTTCCTCTTCATCGGTTTTGCTGTAAACAAGGTACTGAGGATAATTTTTATCCGAAAAAACAGTAAAGCCGTCATTCTTTATTATTTCATCAATCAGATTTTCTATAATATCAGGAAAATCCCTGTGTTCAAGATTTTTTATGAACCATGTCCTTTCGGGAATAAGACAGGTTGAAGCGTCAATATGACGGTCAAGCGAAATGAATTTATCAGTACCCGTTTTTGCGGCATTTTTGAGATATTTTTCGCTGAACTGTTCTGTAAGTTCTGTAGTTGTCGCTCCCATAGAGGCGCTGTAAACATCGCAGACATCGTCTGAAAGAACGGCTCCGTCTCTGGTGACGGGTACGGTCTGATAGCCGTATTTAACTATATCGGAAACTTCTATGCCGTTTTTGATATATGATTTGATGTTTTTCTTTGCCTTATGCTGCACATTGTAATGGTAATTGTCGATTATCTTAATAAAATTCGCGTATTTCTGCATATCCGCGCCGTAGAAAACAGTTTTCTTGGCTTTAAGATAATCCTCATGGCTTACCATACTCCAGAAGCCGGGGAACGTTCCGTATGTGTCCATAAGCAGTCGCGGGAGGATATCCATATAAATTTTTGAGTAAACATTGTTTACGCTCCAGCAGGCGAAGTCAAGACCGAGTGTGTCGTTGCACATCGTGACGAACGACTGAATAAGGCTGTTGATGTTAAGATCTGATGATATATCAATATCATACAGATACCTTTCAACACCGTCTGCGTCAATATAAAAATCACCGCAGAACGCTTTGGAGCATTGTGTCGCACCGTTGAGAGCACTGGCGTAAAAAATTAAATCGGAAACACATTCGCTGCCGTATTTGTCCATATAAGCGGCAACAACGCAGGCACCGAGGCATCTGCCTAAAAGAGCCACCTTTTTATGCCCTGTAACAGCTCTGACATCTTCAATAAATTCATGAAGATTATCGGCGATTGTATATGGGTCAAGACGCCAGTCATAATAAAACTCATATTTTACATATGAAGCGGATTCTCTCAGCGGTTCCGCGACTGGATTGCCTTTTTCCCATGTCCAAAAGGTTCTGGAATTATTTACGGGATTTCCGTTTTCATCAAGCTTAAGCTCACAGAAAAGGTCTGAAAAAATCTCATAAACCACATCGCAGAACTCATCCCAATGCTGGGTGAAAAACGCTTTTGTAAACACTCCGATGTTTTCCTTAACGGTTTTTTCGATAAAATCATCAGGAAGAGTTATGGGATATATCGTACGCTCGCTTCCGTCAGGCTCATCAACCACAATAGGGGAACCCTGACCGCCGACATATACAAGGGGGATTCTGTCAACGGTTTCTGAAGCGAATGCAACGGAAACCGCCGAAAAAATAAAAATAATGCTTAAAATAATAGATATTACTTTTTTAGAAAAAGTTTTCATATTGCGTACCTTATTTATTTTCTTTACTTTTTTTCCACTCTGTTACGGCAGACGAATCCTTATTGATAACATGTGAGAGGAAATAATCCTTTCTTTCTTCGCTGTTGATAACGGTTACCGGCTTTATCTGGTTAAGAACAACGCCTTTGTCAGCGAGCATTTCGCTATAGCCGACGTAGGTTCCGGCTTCAAGGAAAAGAACCTCGGGTGTGTTGAGCATACCCCAGCGGCGGTATTTATAATATTTTTCGTTGATTTCATCAAGCTGATGGTCAATGGTTCTGATGAACTTCTGTCTGCCGTCCTCGTCAAGCGGTCCGTCTTTAAGCTCAATAAGCAGAGTGTACCGCGGAGGCTTTGTTGAAAAATCGGGATAGAAGCTGAAACCCTTGTATTCAACGCCCATTTCTCCGACAGAGTTCTGTATTGCGGCGTCAATCATATCAATGGTTGTTTTTTCGTTAGCGACATTCATTGAAAGATTCTGTCTGAAAAGAAGCTCAATCTGCGGAGTGTTGTTGTACATCCTTGTAACATGAACAACATCTTCCATTTTATAACGGTAAAGTCCCGAGAAATTTGAGACTATCATTTCATAGTTCTTGCCGACCTCAAGCTCATTTATCAGAAGAGGTCTTACATTATCGTCCGCTGAGTTTTCCAGATCGTCAACAGGAAGAAATTCAAAGAATATGCACCACGGGAGAAGAACGTAATCGCTTACGTCAAGCTCTGTGGGAGCCGCGAAGAATCCCTCGGCGGCGGCGTAGCCCATGTTGTGCATGGGCACATCCGGTCCTATAACCTTACGGAGCTTTTCAACATAAACAGAAAGGTTCGAGCCCATCATGCCGTATGCCCACTGAAGTCCCGGCCAGATTTTTGGGGCTACGGGCTCACTGAAGCCGCCTTTAAAAATTTCACGCAGCTCGTTTGCTCTATCAGGATTCGGTCTGAATTTTTTCGCGTATTTTCTGCGAAGGTCATCGGGGATATCAATATTCGGATTAATGATGCCTTTTTCGATGTCATCGCACATCATTTCCCAGTTTTCTTCAAGATAGTCAAACATTGTTGTGAGAAGAGTTACAACAATCGAACCCAGATAGCTTACCTTTTTGTTTTCAAGGCAGAAGCGCAGATGAAGATATGAAGTATCGAGCTTGTCCTCAAGATTGGGATAAAGCAGCGAAAGGGGAGATGTGCAGAAAAACGGGAGCAGCGGCCTTAAAAACCTGAGCGGAATCTGACCCGCGCCGTTGCACTGCTTGCCGTCGCTGAGTCTGTGACCTGAAAGATTGAGTGCAAGAGGTCCTTTCTGATTGCTCATTCTTATTCCGCGGTCTCTCATATAATGGTACGCTGTCGCTATAGAAACGGAAAATCCTATACACTGCATTTTCCACAGGTCGTTAAGACCCTTGGGAAGAATTTTCGGTTTGCCGACAGAGCCTGAAGATGAAGCGTAATGCCAGTTCCTGCCGGAGAACATAATTCTGTCTTCTTTGTTATTTATCATGCGGTCGACATACGGCTCATAGTCCGCGTAGGTCGAGAGCGGAACAATGCGCTGATAATCCTCAATTGAATGAACGTCTTTTAAATTGAGTTTTTTGCCGAGCTCACAGTTTTTATTGCGGCGGATTATCTTTTTAAGCACAGTCTTCTGTGCCTTAAGAGGGTCTTTTGAAAAGTGATTTATCTGAGCGCGGGAAACATCCCCGAGAAATACGCCGATATCTGAAAAATACAAAAAAACACGCCCTTTATACATATAATCTATTACATAGTATCATCTTTTCCACCGGTTGTCAAATTGTATTTGCGCGGTAAATATTGTTAAAGTAAATTCTCGTACGAACCTTAATCGTAATTTCCGCTGCGGAAGTTACTTTGAGTGTTTACTTTTTTTAAAAAATTCAAAATTTATTTATATTTTCTATGGAATTTCCCAACATATTGTGTTAAAATAACCGTGTATGCATGTAATTGCAAATACACACAAAAGGGGATTATCTTATGGCGCATTTTGTTTTTTCGGCATTCTGTGACGAGTCCGGCGAAAAAGATATTCGCGGTCAGATTGCGGCCTGCAAGGAAAACGGCATTACAAACATGGAGCTTCGCGGATTCGGTGATAAATCAATCAACAATTTTACCGTCGCCGAAGCGGAAGAAATGAAAAAAATAATTGATGAAGAGGGCGGAATCGCAGTATCCTCAATCGGCTCATGCTACGGCAAAATTGAGATTACAGACGATTTCGGTGAGCATTTCGAAAAATTCAAAAACACCGTTCAGGTTGCGAAAATCCTCGGTGCGAAATACATAAGAATTTTCAGCTTCTATTTCACAAAGGGTGAAAGCTATGATGAATACAGAGAAGAGGTTCTCAGACGTGTTCAGCTCATGGCTGACTACGCTAACGAAAACGGCGTTATTCCGTGCCACGAAAACGAAAAGGGAATTTACGGCGACAACGGCGAAAGATGCAAAGACCTTCTTGACAACGTAAAGGGTCTTGCAGGTGTATTCGACCCTGCTAACTTCGTTCAGTGCGGTGTTGACACTCTTAAGGCTTATGAGCTTATAGGCGATAAGATTGAGTATTTCCACGTTAAAGACGCTATGTTTGCCGACGGTTCTGTTGTTCCGGCAGGCGAGGGCGAAGGTAATGTTAAAGAGCTTCTTAAAAAGTTCGCAATGAAAGACGGCGTAAGAGTTCTTTCGCTCGAGCCTCATCTTAAGGTTTTTGACGGTCTCAAGGCTCTTGAAGCGGACGATGAAACAGAAAAAGGCATGAAGAATGTTTACTCTTCTCATAAAGAATCCTTTAAGGCCGCGGCAGACGCAATGCATAAGTGCGCTGAAGAAGCACAGCCGATTCGTTTCGGTGTTATCGGTATGGGCAACATGGGCTCGGCTCACTGCAGAAACTTCCTTAACGGCAAAATCAAGGAAATGAGAATTACGGCGGTCTGCGACAGCAACCCCGAAAAGCTTAAATGGGCTGAGAAGGCTCTTCCGTGGGCAAAGAGATTCACAAGCGCTTCCGAGCTTATGGACAGCGGCCTGGTTGACGCTGTTGTAATAGCGACACCTCACTATTTCCATCCTCCGCTTGTTATGGAGGCTCTCAGCAAGGGCATCAACGTAGTTTCGGAAAAACCCGCGGGTGTTTACACAAAGCAGGTTATCGAAATGAACGAAGCCGCCAGAAAGAGTGATAAAGTATTCGCGATGATGTTCAATCAGAGAACAAACTGCGTTTACAGAAAGATAAAAGAAATTGTTGACAGCAATGAATACGGCGAAATCCGCAGAGTAAGCTGGCTCATTACGGACTGGTACAGAACCCAGGCGTACTACAATTCAGGCGGATGGCGTGCGACATGGTCAGGCGAAGGCGGCGGAGTTCTTCTCAACCAGTGTCCGCATCAGCTTGACTTGTGGCAGTGGATTTGCGGAATGCCCTCGAAAATCCGCGCGTTCTGTCATGAGGGAAAATGGCATGATATTGAGGTTGAGGATGATGTTTCAATTTATGCCGAATATCCCAACGGAGCAACAGGCGTATTTGTTACAACGACGGGCGATTATCCGGGTTCAAACCGTCTTGAAATCACAATGGACAAGGCAAAGCTTGTTGTTGAAGACGGCGAGAAAATAACTCTTGAGGTTCTTGACACCCCCTTAAGTGAGCATCTTAAAAACAGCGAGGAAGGCTTCGGCAAAATCGAAATCAAAGAGGTTCCTGTTGAAACGGACGGAATTAACGACCAGCATTCAGGCGTTCTCAACGCGTTCGCGGGTCATATTCTTCACGGCACGCCTCTTGTCGCTGACGGAACAGAGGGCATTAACGGCCTTATGATTTCCAACGCGGCGCATCTTTCAAGCTGGACGGGCGAAACCGTTACACTTCCCGTTGACCCCGATGTTTATTATGAGAAGCTTATGGAAAAGGTCAAAAATTCAAAGGCAAAGAAAGATGTTAAAGAAACAGTTAACGAGGATATGAGCAGCACGTATTGATTGCGCGAAGGAGCATTTTTATGAATATTTGCCTTGTAGGCTGCGGCGGCATTTCAAAGTGCCATTTAGCCGCGATTGACAGTATGAAAACCGACGGCGCAAACCTTATCGCTGTTTGTGATATAATTCCCGAAAGAGCTGAAAGAGCCGCACGGGAATTCGGCTGCAAGGCTTACACCGATTATGATGAAATGATAAACTGTGAAGCGGCGGATGTGATTCACATCTGCACGCCACACTGTCTTCACGTTGATATGGCGGTCAAGGCACTCGGCAAAAACATCAATGTTGTGCTTGAAAAGCCGTGCGCAACTTCCGTTGAAGGTGTGAAACAGCTCGAAGAAGCGGCAGTGAAATCCTCGGCACAGATTGCTGTATGCTTTCAGAACAGATACAATCCCTCAACTGTTTTTTTGAAAGAGCTGATTGATTCGGGCGTTTACGGTGAAATCTGCTCCGCGAGAGCTTTTCTGACATGGAAGAGAGACGCCGATTATTACAACGCCGATGAATGGCGTGGCACAAAAGATAAGGAATGCGGCGGTGTTCTTATAAACCAGGCGATTCATACCCATGATTTGATGATGTACCTTCTCGGGAAAGAAACATTTTCGATTGATGCGTCTGTTTCAAATTTCCATTTGAAAAATGAAATTGAGGTTGAGGATTCCGCAAATGTATTTTTTAAATTCACAGACGGAACGAGGGCGGTTTATTACGCAACGACCGCGGCAGGAGTAAACTCGAATCCGCTGATAGATTTTAATTACCCCGATAAGGTTACGCTGCGGCTTGAGGGAGACAATGTTTTTCTTATTAAAAACGGTGTGCTTGAGCATCTTTTTTCTGAAAATCAGCAGAAAAAAAGTACAGGCAAAAAAGAATGGGGAAGCGGACACAGCGGACTTATCGCGGATTTTTATGACTGCGTAAAGACAGGCAGACATTTCGCGATTGACATTAAACAAGCGAAAAGAGCCGTTATTGAGCTGATTGCCGCTTATGAATCCTCAGAAAAAAATGATACGGTCTATTTAAAATAAATTTATTAAGACAGGTGAATGAATATGCAGATGACAATACGCTGGTTCGGAGCGGACAAAGACACTGTTTCGCTTGAGCAGATAAGGCAGATACCCGGTGTTACGGGTATTGTTCCCGCTCTTCATAAGCTCCCCGCGGGCGAAGCGTGGCCGCTCCCGATGGTCATGGATATGAAGAAGGAAATCGAAGACGCGGGTCTTTCCATGGAATGTATAGAAAGCGTTAATGTTCATGAGGATATAAAGCTCGGTCTTCCGAGTGCGGAAAAATATATTGAAAACTATAAAATAAGCATCAGAAATCTTGCGAAAGCCGGTGTTAAGGTTATCTGCTATAACTTTATGCCCGTTTTTGACTGGACAAGAACCGACCTTGCCATGGATATGGGCAACGGAGCTACATGCCTTTGCTATAACGGCAAACAGATTGAGGGCAAAAGCCCAGAGGATATGTTCAAAGAGATTGACGACAATTCCAACGGCTATGCCATGCCCGGCTGGGAAACCGAACGCATGGGTGAAATCAAAGAGCTTTTTCAGAAATACAAGGGCATTACCTCCGAGGATTTGTGGAATAACCTCAGGCATTTCCTTGAAGAGATTATCCCCGTATGTGAGGAATGCGATGTCAAAATGGCTATTCACCCGGACGATCCGCCATGGGATATTTTCGGCCTTCCGAGAATCATCAAAAATATTGACGATATCAGAAGATTTTTAAAGCTGGTCGATTCACCTTATAACGGACTTACGTTCTGCACGGGTTCCCTCGGCTGTGACCCGAAAAACAATCTTCCCGAAATGATAAGGGAGGTAGGAAGCAGAATTTATTTCGCCCATCTGCGCAACGTAAAAATCAGAGAAAGCTGGTTTAACGAAACCGCTCATCTTTCATCCGCCGGCAGTCTTGATATGTATGAAATCGTCAAGGCACTTCAGGACAGCGGCTTTGACGGCTACATAAGACCCGACCACGGCAGAATGATATGGGGCGAGGTAGCGCGTCCCGGCTACGGACTTTATGACAGAGCTTTGGGCGCGGCTTATATCAACGGATTATGGGAAGCCTGCGAAAAAGCAAATAAATAACTGAAAGGAAGTCTTTACTATGAATATACATGAAAATCTTAAAGGCAAGGTTGCCGTTGTTACAGGCGGCGGCGGAGTTCTGTGCAGCGGCTTTTCCAAAACGCTTGCGAAGCAGGGCGTAAAAGTCGCGGTTCTTGACCTCAACGAAGCGGCGGCGCAGAAGGTAGCCGATGAAATCATCGCTGACGGCGGCGAAGCCATGGCTGTCGGCTGCAACGTGCTTGACCAGGACAGCATGAAGGCCGCAAGAGATAAAGTAAACGCAAAGTTCGGCACATGCGACATTCTTCTCAACGGCGCAGGCGGAAATAATCCCAAGGGCACAACAAGCAAGGAAACACTCGAAAAAATCGACCTTGTTGAAAAGAACGACGACATCAAAACATTCTTTGACCTTGACCCTCAGGG
>JAZLLB010000115.1:0-15797 GCA_045597925.1 Acutalibacteraceae bacterium | reverse complement strand
ATTTTGTTGATGAGATAGATGTAGATTATTCATCGGAAAATCTGTTTGTTGAATAGAATAAAGCGAGGGAATTAGCTTCTTTTATGAATACATGTGCTTTTTTCTCTTTTTTATAAAAGAAAACTTTGTTATTATCGTTTTTATAAACAATCTTATAATCTTTTGGAAAGAGGTCTTTTTCAAGAATTTCCCCAAATCTTTTTGAAAAAATGATATCTTTTTTCACAAGAACCCTCTGAATTCATTGTATGTGCAAGAAGTCTGACAAGACATTCTGCATCTGTTTAAATCAGTTTAAAACATATAGAATATGTTTGTAACATTTTTTTGTGTTTTGGAGTGGTACAGGTGTCAGAATACGGAACAGTTAGAATAAAGCTGGATAAATTATTGGCAAAAAACGATATGAGTGAAAACAAACTTAGCCATAAAGCTGAAATGCAGCGCAGTCAGATTAACGGTTATTGCAATAATTCAATTACCCGGTTAGATGTTGACGTTCTTGCACGTATTTGTCATTCGCTCAACTGCAAAATTGAAGATCTGCTTGAATATGTTCCCGCAGATAAAGACTGAAAGGAGGCCGACCTCCTTTATTTTTTTGCAAAAAATCAATTTTTTTTGTGTTTACATCTTGATACATTTGCAATTTTCTGCGATAATATAATGTGATTATTTATAAACTCAATAAGTGTTTCCGCTTCGGCGGGAACGTGAAAGGATTTTTAATATGATGGATTACGACAAGCTTGCGGAACTGCTTTTTCCGAATATTACAAAAACAGTTGAGGATTACGAAGTACTGTATCCCGCAAGAGATATTAAAGAAGGCGCGCGTGTTACGAGATTCGCGCCCAGCCCTACGGGGTATCTTCATATCGGCGGACTTTTCGGCGCGCTGGTTGACGTGCTCACCGCAAAGGCAACAGGCGGTATTTCTTATTTAAGAATTGAAGACACCGACAAGAAGCGTGAAATTGAAGACGGCGTTTCGGCTGTTATCAACGGCTTCAACGCTTTCGGAATAGAGTTTGACGAAGGCGTTACGGGCTTCGGCAGTGAAAAAGGAGCATACGGTCCTTATACTCAGAGTCAGCGTGTTGAGGTGTATCAGACAGTCGCGAAAGAGCTTGTAAGAAAAGGACTTGCGTATCCGTGCTTCTGCACCGCCGACGAGCTTTCCGCTCTCAGAGAGCAGCAGGAGAAAGAGGAAACGCTTATCTGGGGATATTTCGGCAAATGGGCAAAGTGCCGTAACCTTTCATATGAACAAATAGAAGAAAACATAAAAGCGGGCAAGCCGTACGTTCTCCGTTTCCGTTCAGACGGAAGCGAGGATAAGAGAATTTTCTTTGATGACATTATCCGCGGCAAAATCGAGATGCCCGAAAATATCATTGATGAGGTTCTTCTTAAATCAGACGGAATCCCCACATATCATTTCGCCCATGTGTGCGATGACCATTTTATGAGAACAACTCATGTTATCCGCGGCGAGGAATGGATTTCATCTGTTCCGAAGCATATCGCTCTTTTCAAGGCGTGCGGCTTCAGGCTTCCCAAATACGCGCACACGCCGCAGCTTATGAAAATCGACGAGGTTGACGGTACAAAGCGTAAATTCTCTAAACGCAAAGACCCCGAGGCGGCTGTAAGCTACTTTGTTGACCAGGGCTTCCCGAAAGAAAGCCTTATTGAATACATTCTCACACTTCTTAACTCAAACTTTGAGGATTGGCGCAGAGCGAATCCGAAGGCGGACGCGTTTTCTTTCCCGTTCAATCTTAAAAAGATGAGCCCCAGCGGCTGTCTTTTCGACCTTGTGAAGCTCACAGATATCAGTAAGAATATTATTTCAACCATGAGCGCACAGAGGATTTTTGACGACCTTAAGGTTTGGACAAAGGCTTATGATGAGGAATTCTATGAGCTTCTTATAAAAGATGAAGAATTCTCAGTTAATATGCTCAATATTGACCGTGAGGTTCCGAAGCCCAGAAAGGATATCGCGAAATGGAACGAAGTCAAAGCATATTTCTCATATTTTTTCAATGAGATTTATGTTTCCGACCTGACACTTCCCGAAAACATCGCAAAAGAAGACGCGGCGGCAATACTTAAGGAGTATATAAAGGTTGTTGACTGCGCTGATGATAAGGACACCTGGTTCGGTAAAATCAAGGCTCTCTGCGAGCCGCTCGGATTTACGCCGAATGTGAAAGAATATAAAAAGAATCCCGATGCGTTCAAGGGTCATGTGGGCGATGTTTCAACGGTTATCAGAATCGCCCTTACTTCAAGAAAGAATACCCCCGACCTTCACTCAATTACCGCTCTTTTAGGCAATGACGAGGTTAAGGCGAGAATAGAAACGGCAATCAGAGAATACGAATAATGAGAGGAAATACCAATATGGAAGAAGCAGTAAAATCATCAAATTTTATACACAGTTTTATTGACGAAGACCTTGAAAACGGAGTCAATACAAGAGTTCAGACGAGATTTCCTCCCGAACCTAACGGATATCTCCATATCGGTCATGCGAAAGCCATATGCATAGATTTCGGTACAGCTGAGAAATACGGCGGAATATGTAATCTCCGTTTTGATGATACTAACCCGTCAAAAGAAGATGTTGAATACGTTGACTCAATAAAGGAAGATATTGAGTGGCTCGGCTTCAAATGGGCAAACACATATTACGCATCGAGTTATTTTGATTTTCTTTATGAGTGCGCTTTGAAGCTCATAAACGCAGGCAAGGCGTATGTTGACGACCTTTCACCCGAGGAGATAAGAGAATACAGAGGAACGCTTACGGAGCCCGGCAAAAACAGCCCGTACCGTGACCGTTCGGTTGAAGAAAATCTTGAGCTTTTCAAAAGAATGACAGACGGCGAATTCCCCAACGGCGCGAAGGTGCTCAGGGCGAAGATAGATATGGCTTCACCCAATCTCAATATGCGAGACCCGATTATTTACAGAATTTCTCATACACCGCATCATCAGACGGGTGACAAATGGTGCGTTTATCCCATGTATGATTTCGCACATCCGCTTTCAGACGCGAGAGAGAATGTAACCTATTCGCTCTGCTCACTTGAATTTGAAAATCACAGACCGCTTTATAACTGGTTTGTTGACGAAATAGGCTTTGAGGAGCCGCCCAGGCAGATTGAATTCGCGCGTCTTAATGTTAATTACTGCGTAACCAGCAAGAGAAAGTGCCTTGACCTTGTTGAGAAAGGCTATGTTACAGGCTGGGACGACCCGAGAATGGTTACTCTCTGCGGTATGAGAAGACGCGGATACCCGGCTGCCGCTGTAAGAGATTTCATTGACAGAATCGGTGTCAGCAAAGCGGACAGCGTTGTTGACTACGGTCTGCTTGAGGCGTGCGTAAGAGATTATCTTAACGCGAACGCTCCCAGAGCGATGGCGGTTCTGCGCCCGCTTAAGGTTGTTATAGACAATTATCCCGAAGGGCAGACTGAGCAGATTGAGGTTGAGCTTCATCCCGACCACCCCGAAATGGGAACAAGAACCGTTACCTTCGGCAGAGAGATTTATGTTGAGCGTGAAGACTTCATGATTGAGCCTGTTAAAAAGTATTTCAGACTTTTCCCCGGCAATGAGGTAAGGCTCAAGAGCGCGTATTTCGCGAGATGCGTCGGTTATGACCTTGACGAAAACGGCGAGGTTTCCTGCGTTCACTGCGAGTATGACCCTGCCTCAAAGGGCGGCAATTCACCTGACGGCAGAAAGGTAAAGGGTACGCTTCACTGGGTGAGCAAAGATGACTGCGTTAAGGCTACTGTTAATATTTATGACAGACTTTTCAAAGTTGAAAAGCCCGGCATGGGCGAAGATCTTGCGGAAGACCTTAATCCCGATTCGCTGACCGTTCTCAGCGACTGCCTTATTGAGGGCGGCTTTAAATGCGCAAAACCCGGAGATGTTTTTCAGTTTATGCGTCAGGGCTATTTCTGCATTGATAAAGACAGCACTCCTGACAATATGATTATCAACCGTACGGTTGACCTTAAATCATCGTGGTAATAAATATGGCAGTACCGCACAATTCAATCCGAATACCTGGATTGCGTGGTGCTGCCGTAAATCAGAAAGGTTCTGATATTATGAAAATTGTAAACAGAATAATTACTTTTCTTGCGGGAGCCGCGGTTTTTCCCGTGATTATAATGCAGGCGTTTATTTCAATTATTGTTTCTGTTGATAAGGAGTCGCTCGTTTATACTCTTGCGAACGCGTTTCTGGGCGAGAAAAATCAGTTCACAGGCAACAGAATCGGAATCGAAAAGACGGTTATTGATTTCTTTAATTATATTACCGGCAAATCAACCGGCTCGTTTGATTTAAAAGGGCTTATTTCAAATTTGCCCGCGGAATTTGAGCCGCTTAAAAAATATGTTATATCATCGCTTGTTTTTGTTGCGGCGGGTATTTTAATCACGGTTATAATTATGGGCTGCGCTCTTTTCACAAGAGCGTATAAAACAATTATCGGTCTCGGTGTCGCGGGAGGGGCGAGCTTTATGGCGGCTCTTGTGCTTTTCGGCAAAGCCGCAAGACCTTTGATTGACGGCACTATTGATATTGCCTCAACATTTCTGCCGTATTTTGTAGACAGTGAGTCTTTTTTAGGCTCAATAGCGGTCGGAGCCCTGAAGGGTGCCGTAAGCGTTGACACCTGCGGTCTCGGCGGTGCGGTGTACGGAGCTATGATAATTATGTTCGCGATTGCCGTATGGGAATTCGCTTATTATATTACAATTCCCAAAGATGAAAAACCCCGTAAAAAAGTGAAGGCGTGAGAGTTTGAATACACTTAAAGATAAAAAGCTGTTCCTGCTTGACCTTGACGGAACTTTGTATGTCAGCGAAAAAATTATCGGCAAATCACTTGAGTTTCTTGACGCTGTTATTGAAAACGGCGGTAAGTATATGTTCCTGACAAACAATTCCTCGAAGAGTGTGGAAACATACATTGAGCGGCTTAATAAAATCGGCTTCAAAGCGGGGGAAGATAATTTTTTCACTTCGGCCCAGGCAACGGCGTATTACATCGAAAAGAAATACGGAAAAACAAAACGAACATATGTTGTCGGCACGGAGTCATTTAAGAAATCGCTTCTGAAAGACGGTTTTAATATAACAGATGAGCTTGAAGACGGCATAGAGCTGCTTGCTGTCGGCTTTGATACAGAGCTGACATACAGAAAACTTGAAGAAGCGTGTATTATTATTCAGCGCGGTGCTGATTATATCGCCACAAATCCCGACCTTGCCTGCCCGTCTGAAAACGGATTTATTCCCGACTGCGGAGCGATTACCGCCTGCATTGAGGCGGCAACAGGCAAAAAGCCTCATTACGCGGGCAAGCCCGACCCGACTATGATATATATGGCGGCTGAAAAATCCGGATTTCCTCTTGAAAAAGCATGCATGATAGGAGACAGGCTTTACACTGATATCGCCGTAGGCAACAACGCGGGGATTACAAGCGTGGCTGTGCTTACGGGAGAAACCACAAGAGAAGAAATAGCCGCGGCACGCGGCGTGCTTGTGCCGGATATTGTGTGCGGCAGTATAGACGATATTTATTATATGATAAAAAAATAAAATGAGAGGGCGTGGGTTGAGTTTTATCCATGCCTTTTATTGAATCGAGGCGTTGATATGAGCATTGAAACACTGAAATACCGTGCTGATTTGTGCATTGCGGGCGGAGGTCTTGCGGGTGTCTGCGCGGCTGTCGCGGCCGCGAGAGAGGGAATAAAGGTTGTGCTTATGCACGAACGACCCGTTCTCGGCGGCAACGCTTCGTCTGAAATCAGAATGTGGGTGTGCGGAGCGCAGGGAGAGAATGTTGCCGAAACAGGAATAACAGAAGAAATTTTTCTTGAGAATTTAAAAATAAATCCATATAAAAATCATTATGTTTTTGACGCTCTCTTATGGAATCTTGTGAAAAAAGAGCCGAACATCACTCTGCTTCTCAACTGCTCATGCATGAGTGCCGAAATGAAGTCGGAAAGCGAGATAAAATCTGTCACGGGCTGGCAGATGACAACGCAGAAATTCTGCGAAGTCAGCGCGGATTATTTTGCCGACTGCTCGGGAGACAGTATTCTGGCTCCGCTGACGGGTGCGAAATTCCGCATCGGAAGAGAGGCGGCAGATGAATTTTCGGAAAATGTCAGCGCGAAAACAGCCGACAAAAAGACCATGGGTAATTCCTGCCTTATCCAGGCTCACAAAGGAAATGTTCCCGTCAGTTTTACGGCTCCCGATTTCGCGAAAAAGCTGACGGCTGAGGATTTGAAATTCCGCAGACCGAATATGAACTCATCTTATGAGAACTACTGGTATCTTGAGCTGGGAGGAGAGCAGGACACAATCGGTGATGCCGAAAAAATACGTGACGAGCTTGTCGCGCTTGCTTACGGAATGTGGGATTACATAAAAAACAGCGGCGAATATGAAGATGCGGAGCTGTGGCAGCTTGATTTTATAGGATTTCTGCCCGGCAAAAGAGAGTCGCGCAGAATGGTCGGCAAAATTATAATGAATCAGAATGATATTCTTTCAGACAGAGCCTTCCCCGATGTTGTCGCATACGGCGGCTGGCCGCTTGATGATCATGACCCCGCCGGATTTTATTATGACGGTCATCCGAATACGGCGTACAATACACCGGATACTTACGCGATTCCGTACAGAGCGTTGTATTCAGATAACATTGAAAATCTGTTTTTCGCGGGCAGAAATATTTCAATGACCCACGCGGCGATGTCCTCAACAAGAGTTATGGCAACCTGCGCTGTCTGCGGTCAGGCGGCGGGTACGGCGGCCGCGGTCGCAAAAAAGCACGGCACAGTGCCTCACGGAGTTTATCTTGATTATATTGAGGAATTGCAAAATATTCTGCTTTGGAATGACTGTTTTCTTCCTCACTGCCCGAGAAAAGTCAACAGCAAAACGCGTAATGCCGGGCTTTATTTTAACGGTGAAAAATGCGAAGCGGCAGAGGCTGTCCGTGACGGAAACGACAGAGAAAATGTCTTTGAGTTTGAGCCGGGCGGTACGGTTGAATACAGATTTGAAAAAGCTGAAAAAATTGAAGAAATAAGAATTGTTTTTGACTCGGATTTAAACAGGAAAACACTTCCGGGAGACAGGTGCGAGAGAACGCACATGACAAGGTGCAATGTGCTGCCGGATTCGCCTGTTATGCGTCTGCCGAAGACTTTGTGCGGAAGCTATACGGTTTACGGAATAAAGCGTGACGGCGAAAAAATAATTCTGAAGAAAGAAAACGAAAACTCACAGCGTCTTGTGAAGATAAAGGCTGACGGTGAGTTTATTGCTGTCGGTCTTACAATGAAAGAAGCAAACAGTAACGGGAAAACGATGAGAATTTTTTCGTTTGATTTAAAATAACGGGAGGAATAAAAATGTTTGAAAAAATTATTGCACTATTCATGGCGATTGCCGCTTTCTTCGGCGGAATAGGCGAGTCACTGGGAATACCTCAGCCGCTTTTTTATGATGTTAAGGGCATTGAAAGCGTCGGAAGCAGCGTTGAAGTTACAGCTGATGAGGCTGACGCTGTTACAATTAAAAAAGCAGACGGCGAATTTAAGGTTATCATGTTCACGGACATTCATCTTGACGGCAAAAATAAAACATCAGAGATAACGGTTGATAATATAGTCAAAAATGTTCAGAAAGAAAAGCCCGACCTTGTTATTTTCGGCGGCGACACAATAACATCTGTTTTCAACAGAAAAAGAGCAAAGCAATTCTGCGAAATTTTTGAAAGGCTCGGCGTTTACTGGGCTGGAGTTCTGGGTAATCATGAAGGATCGGGACCGTTCGCGATTTCAAGAAAGAAAAATGTTGAGATTTTTTCATCATATAAGCACTGCCTTATGCGTGAAGGCCTTGAAGACGTGTGGGGTGACGGCAACTATTGCATAAATATTCTCAACGCTGACGGCAGCCTTAAAAAGACGTTTTATTTTATGGACTCGGGAAGTGAAGCTTCCGAAGAGGATATGAAAAAATATCCCGCGGCGAGTGACGGACGCTATATCTATGACGGAGTTAAAGATACTCAGGTCGCGTGGTACACCTCAAAGGTTAAGGAAAACACCGGAAAATACGGCAAGACATCTAAATCCGTTCTCGTTATGCACATACCGATTTATCAAATGAGAGAAGCGGCTGAAAAAACGAGATTCCTTTACGGAAACAAGCTTGAAAGTGTTTGCTCATCATGCTTTGACAGCGGACTTTTCGATGCAATAAAATTACTCGGAAATACAGAATGGCTGTTTTTCGGGCATGACCATGTCAATACATTCGCGCTTGAGCTTGACGGCATAATTCTCAGCTATATTGAACCGTCGGGCTACGGCTCATATACAACCTCGAGCAAATTCGGATATGAAGAAAAAGACTGGCTTCAGGGTTACACAAAGCTCATGATTGAGGAAGACGGAACTTTTTCACATGAACAGATTCGCAACAGCGCGGCACAGACGGAATAACAAAAACAAGGCACTCTCAATGAGGGTGCCTTGTGAAATTTAAGCTTACTATTTGCGTAAAAATGTTTCGGATATGATATAATCAAAATTATTTTCTGACGTTTCTTTCATGAACGATCTTATTATTATCAAAATATGCACTGTCAATCACACGTTTAGAATCTGGTGTATATATAACAAAGTTTATTCCGTTTTCAAGCTGCAGAGAGTAGTCTATTTTATCAATAAAAATTGAATTATTTTCAATTTTGCAGTTGAATTTTTCAGGTGAATATTCTTTGCCGTTTAAATAAACCTTGTTCATATCATGATAATCTGAGCCTTTAATTCCAAGCTGTTCCAGTACTGTTGCTGCTTCGGTGTTTGGAACGAAGTTTTTGCTGCAGTTTACAATAACAATATAGTCCCTGACCATATCAACGTATTTTTTTATATTGACTTCATCTTTAAACGGGAAACATTCTGAAGAAAAAACAGTATAATCAAAGTCGTTGTATATTTTTTTCAAGCTTTCCAGCTCAGAAATATAATTCCCATCGTTAAGACGCTTTTGACCGTTGAAAATATCGGTGACAATTATATCCGAAACGTAGGATGAAAAATGTATGTAATCACAATAATTATATAGATTTCCGATTATATCAACATTATTTTGAAAGAAACTCAAATTTACATTATCATAAACAGATAATGTTTCGTAAATAATCTTATTTGCGTTAATATAGGAATCAAGCTGGTTGTTTTCAGCAAGTAGTTGCAAGTAAAGAATGTTGCGTGGAGGGATAAACAAGTAGAATTTTATATTTGGGTTCTTTGAGATGACATTTTCGAGAACGCTGAGATTGTTTTTAATTTTATCGTAAAAACTTTTTTCATCTTTAAAAGGGTCAGGCTTTCTTGTTTTTGCTGAAAACTCTGCAAAATAGAACGTATTTTCACTTGAAAAAGCTGTGTCCATAGAACCAAGGGCTTTTTGGTTGTTGATTACGGAGATACACTTTTCAAAGGCGATATCTTTATTTAAAAAATAATTTACATCATTAAATATATTGTTATCGTATAAAAATGAAGGGAAGCCATCATCTTTTTTCTGCGTAGTTAAGAGGTTTGTATCAATATTTAAAATAATATTTTTCAGATTTTTATTATATTTAATTGCCAAATTTACGGCATCGCATACGACTGTTATGTCTCTTCCGCAAAAAGGCACCTTAACTGCGTCCCCGTGCGTTAGCTTTTTGACGGTAGAAGGTTTCATGTTCTGAATGAGCGATGTGCCTGTTATCAGGGTTTCGTAGTTGAAATGTTTGATAATGCCGGCTCCCTGATAAAGCGAATCATCATAATAATAATTTAAAGACTTTAGGGGCTCGTGATACAGAAAAAACGGGTCAATAACAATTACTGTTGATGAAACAAGAATAAGGCAAGCTATCAGTATTGAGATAGAGACTAATATCCATTTTTTACATATGTTCATATAACTGTCCTCTAAAAATTAAAATAAAGGAAGGTTGATATACCGGAAAAAGAAACAATACTTAGAAATAATAAAACAGATGAAATAACAGCATTTTTTCTGCTTGGCTTAAAGCTATTCAGCTTTTCAGATGTATTTTTCATAAATACAGAAGCTAAAAGAATAAGAACTAACAGCAGTAAAACAAATGCAAGCTTAATATTTGCAAAACCGATTTTATCAAAAATAAACAATAAATTGTTGTTGATAAAAGATTCGGTTATTTCACTGCTTATCGGATGGAAGTTAAATGAGAACAGGTGTTTCATAATAAAAAAGAACTGATATATACTGTCTGCTCTGAATAACAGCCATGTAAAATTTATAAATACAAAAGTTACACACCAACGGAGTATTACGGGAATTTTATTTATTTTTGATTTAAATATTTTGTTAAAAACAATACCCGCTCCGTGGATTGAACCCCATAAAATAAATGTCCAGTTTGCACCATGCCATATTCCGCTGACAAAGAAAGTAATGAAATTGTTTACATATGTTCGCGCTTTGCCTTTTCGATTTCCGCCTAAAGGAATATATAAATATTTGGTAAAGAATCTAGTTAATGTAATATGCCATCTTTTCCAGAAATCAATTATATCCAATGACCTGTACGGAGAATTAAAATTCATTGGGATTTTTATATTAAACATAAGTCCGAGACCTGTGGACATATCACAGTATCCGCTGAAATCAAAATAAATCTGCATGGTATATGCCAGCATAATAATAATACCGTTAGTTGTATTTAAGAAATAGTCAGTGTCGTTAAATGCCAGATTAACAGCGTTGCCTACTGTATCTGCAATAAGGACTTTTTTGGCTAATCCGAAAGCAAATGCATATATTCCTTTTGCGAATTTTTCCGAATTAAAAATCTGGTTGTTTTTGTTGTTAAATTGCGGAATTATTTCATCATGAAGAACAATGGGTCCGGCGATTAATTGGGGGAAGAAAACAACAAATAACGCATAGTCAATGAAGTTGTATGACGGAACATCATTTTTATAGGAATCAATAACAAACGAGACTTGTTGAAAGGTAAAAAAGCTTATTCCCAAGGGAAGTACAACTTTGATAACAAAAAAATCTGCTGAAAAAATACTGTTAACGGTTTCGGTTAAGAATCCCAGATATTTAAAGACAAACAAACATCCGATATTTATTATGAGATCTACTGAAAGAAGCAACTTTCTTAATGTTATATTTTCTGATGCCTGAAAATATAGATAGGAGAAGTAATTTAAAACAATACTTATTACAATAATAGGAAGATATTTTATATTAAAATAACCATAAAACCATAGGGAGAAAAACAAAAGCCAGATTTTGCTTATGGTATTATATCCGATTTTATTAAAAAGATAATATCCGCATAAGGCCAGCGGTAAAAAAAGTAATATAAATATGTATGAGTTGAACAGCATATTTTTTGACCTCAATACTGACAAGAATCGTAATAATAATACCATAAAGATTATTATTTGTCAACATCATTTCGTATATAATCTACGATAGAGGTGATGATTGAATGACTGTTCTTGAACGCATTTTGCAACTCAGAATGGAAAGAGGCTGGAGCGAATACCGCTTATCCGAGGAATCGGGGATTGCACAGACTACTATTTCCTCGTGGTTCAGAAAAGGTGTCTGTCCGTCAGTGCCGTCTCTTGAAAAAATCTGCAAAGCATACAATATTACAATGCCACAGTTTTTCGATTATGACGGGACGGAATCCGTAAGCCTTACCCCTCGGCAGGCTGAGCTTATAAAACAGTGGAGCAAGCTGAACACCGCTCAGCAAAATCTTTTTCTTGAGCTTCTCAAAACTCTTTAACCTCCCATTTGCACGCGGAGGTTTTTCTTTTAATATTCCTCGACAAAATTTTTGAAAATACTTGAATAAGTTTTAACAGTTGTGTATAATTAATTTAATGTGTTTATCTTTTAACAATAAACGCCTGATTTTATATTTTAAAGGAGGAATTCCCCATGAATGAAAACTTCACTTATAAAATGAAGCTGACTGATGAGCAGGCTGCTATTCTTCACGGCTCAAAGGGCGAAACCATGGCGAAGGTTATGCAGACTCTCGTTCTTTACGGTGATGCCTTTGAAGCTGAAAAAATGGTTCCTGTTACAAGCGAAAAAGGTCATCTTGTTACAAGCTTCGGTCTTAAGGTTATGAAGCCCGTTCACGACCTTATGGATACACTTATTAACGGCGGCGCGATTTCGGCGCAGAAATTCTCTGTTGACCCCAAGCCCCTCGACCCCAATGTTCCCTCAGATTTTCTCAAGAATGTTGTGTTCAATAAATTCATGTATTCAGTTCAGGATAAATATGACGCACAGCTTGAAAAACTCGGTCTTATTGATAAAAATTCCTATACCTGTACCTGCTATATGGACGAGGTAGGCAACAAGCCTAACAAGGGCGAGGTTCTTTCATGGGCTGAATCATCAGCGGTTGTTTACGCAAACTCCGTTCTCGGCGCGAAATGCAACCGTAATTCAGGCATTATTGAGCTTTTCGGCTCAATCGTAGGCTGTGTTCCTTATTTCGGACTTCTCACTGACGAAGGCAGAAAAGCCACATGGATTGTTGAGGTTAAGACAACCAAAAAGCCCGAGGCTCAGATTCTCGGTTCCGCTATCGGAATGAAGGTTATGGAAGACGTTCCTTTTGTTAAGGGACTTGACAAATGGCTCGGCAAAGAGCTTGACGGCGATACCTGCGCGTATCTTAAGGATTTCGGTGCCGCAACGGCTTCAAACGGTGCCGTGGGTCTTTATCATATTGAAAATCTTACTCCCGAAGCAGTTGAGCAGGGTGAAAAAATCATTGCGGACGGCGCTAAGACTTATGTTATTGATGACGCTGAGCTTGAAAGAGTTAAAAATAATTATCCTGTTATGTGGAAAGATAAGAACGCGGCTCCAAAGCTCTGCTTCGTAGGCTGCCCCCATCTTTCGTTCAATCAGCTGGTTGAATGGACTGAAAATGTTTCAGCCGGACTTAAAAAGAACGGTCTCGGCAAAGTTTCCGTTCCTACGGTATTCACGGCGGCTCCCGGAGTTATCGATAAGTTCAATAAAACTCCGTATGCCGGGAAGCTCAAGGCGACAGGCGTTGTTCTCAGCTATATCTGCCCGCTTATGTATATGAACAATCCGCTCGCGAAGTCTATGCCCGTTATCACTAACTCAAATAAACTCAGAACATATACAACTTCTCGTTATTACACAAGTGATGAGATTCTCTCAATAATCACAAAGGAGGTAAAGTAATATGAAACAGTTTAAAGGCCGTCCGGTAGTACCCGGCAAATGCACAGCTCCCGCACTTGTTTCCCGCGGCGGATTCAACACACTTGCCTCTTTCCAGGGCGCGCTTCAGTTCGGTGATATTCCGATTTACGGCAGCAAATACAAGCAGACTGAATGCGATGACCAGAACAATAAAGACCTTTACCGAAAGCCTATGCTCAACAAGGCTCTCTGCCTTCCGCAGACAATCGGTTCAACCACAGGCGGAATGATTCTTTACTGCGCGAAGGTTCTGGGCAAATGCCCCTCATGCCTTCTTTTCTCTGAGCATATCGACTCTCTCGCGGCGGCGGGCGCGGCTCTCGGCGCGGTATGGGCAGACAGTCCCATGCCTGTTGTTGACTGCCTCGGGCAGGAATTTCTCGATTATGTTAAAGACGGTATGACAATCGACATCGCTGAGGACGGAACAGTTACCGTTCGATAAAAAATTTATTCTGACACCATTAAGAGCCGCTTCCACAGCGGCTCAATTTACTGAGAGGAAAATTATGCCCACGGTAAAAATTGAAAATAAATCTGATGACGATATAATAATAACGCTTGACGGCGAAGAAAAAGAGCTTGCCGACGGTGAAAGTGTATTTTTTGAGAATAAGGACAAAGGCGTTCACTGCCTTAAGGTTCACAGAAAAAGAATACCGAAAGAAACCGGTAGGGAGGATAACGCTCCTAAGGGGATTGATGCGATGACGGAGCGGGACGAAAAACCGGGAAGTCACGTTCAGCTCGATTCTGAGCTGAGCTTTGATGTGAACTCATCAAGGGCATCAATTTCGGTTATTCAGGATATAAAGGGTATAGAAACTCTGCATGAGGATGTTATTTTTGTAGGGTATGCAGCTGATATTTCGGGAGCTAAGTTTATTTCTAAAAATGACAGATTCGCAAGCAGAAGCATAAAAAAGGATTACGTTTTTCAGCAAATCAAAGGAGCGTTTTTGCCTGTCGGACTTGTGGGAATAGCGGTGCTTTTAGCGGGGACGGTACTTTTTATCATTAATCTCGGCGGTTTTGTTTTGAAAATCGGTTCGGTTCGGATTGAGATGACGCGTTCCGCACTGCTCCTTGCCGCGGGATTTCTGGTAACGGGATATTTTGCTGCCAGTGTGCGTAAAATTCTGAAACGCGCGAGAGAAATGTGGGATGAAAAATAATTTCAAAAAACTTTTGCACACGGTTTTGCACATATATAATGCGAATATGCGGTAGTTTATGCTGTGCATACCACAACCTGTTGCGGACATATTGTTATCAACAACTATTTGACAGATTATTGACAGTCCCATGTGCAAAACTTGCCTGAAAAGTGCAAAAAATTCTCTTGACAACAGTCTCTTTATACTGTATAATGTCTGCCTGTAAAGATTAAAAGCTTTACAGGTGGATTTTGTTTTACACAGAGTTTGCCGTATAAATAAAATGCTTGCGGGAGGTGCGTTTTTACGGCGAAAAATCTTGATGTTATCATGCTTATAGATTTATACGGCGATATGCTTACCGAAAAACAGCACTCCTTTTTGAGCTACTATTATAACGAAGACCTTTCTCTTTCCGAAATAGCGGCGAATGAGGGCATAACCCGTCAGGGAGTGCGTGACGCGATTAAACGCGCTGAAACTCAGCTTTATGATATGGAAAAAAAGCTGGGGCTTGCCGCCAGATTTGAAAGCATGAAAAGCGGACTTGAGGAAATAATGGCGTATGCCGACGAAATCGGAGAATACAACCGGACTCACGCTCTTTCAAGAGAGGTCAACGACTGCACGGCGAAAATCAAAGCAGTTGCGAGAACATTGATAACGGAATAAAAAGCAACCATGGTGGTGAATTTATGGCATTTGAAGGTCTTTCAGACAGACTTGAGTCAGCGTTCCAGCGTCTTAAAAGCAAGGGCTCCCTTACAGAAGCTGATGTTAAAGACGCTATGCGCGAGGTCAGAATGGCTTTGCTTGAGGCTGACGTAAACTACAAGGTTGCCAAGGATTTCACAAAAACTGTTACCGAACGCGCCGTAGGTGAAAAGGTTATGGAAAGCCTTACACCCGCGCAGATGGTTATAAAAATCGTAAATGAAGAGCTGACGGGGCTTATGGGCGGCACAAAATCCCGCCTCGCAATCGCGAATCATCCCCCGACGGTGGTTATGATGTACGGTCTTCAGGGCTCGGGTAAAACCACACATACCGCAAAGATTTCCATGATGCTCAAAAGCCAGGGTCACAGACCGCTGCTGGCGGCGTGTGATATATACCGTCCCGCGGCTATCAAACAGCTTGAGGTTGTGGGTGAGCAGGCAGGCGTTCCTGTTTTTGAAATGGGGCAGACAGACCCCATTATCATAGCGCAGGAGGCTATAAAGCTGGCGAAAG
>JAZLLB010000114.1:0-21526 GCA_045597925.1 Acutalibacteraceae bacterium | reverse complement strand
TTTCAAGCTCGGCAAGCTTTAAGTGGGCGGCGTTGGGCTTAACACCCTCAATGAGCATTTTGTCGCGGTAAAAGCGATAAAACTCCGCCGTGTGCTTTTTGAAAAAGGTGTGGCTGAGTATTGTTTCGGGCGGATAATCATATTTTTGATTATAAAGCCCGTCAACCGAGCGGAAATCGGGGATTCCGCTTTCAGTTGAAATGCCTGCTCCGCCGAAAAAAACAATATTGTTGCTTTCGTCAATAATTTTCTGAAGATTTTCGTACATAAAATCACCGTCTTTCTTGACTTTGCCGCCTTTAATGATAAAATATAACGGAGGCGGTGCTTAAATGAAAAAAACAAAACCACTTTTAAGTAACAAAAAATTTGTATTATCTGCCGTGGTTATGCTGATTGCCGCCGCGGCGGTTATTGTATATCTGTTTCTGAATCCGAAAATCAAAGCGACTGACACAATCAGTCTTAAAGAAATTTCAAACGCGCGGGACGTCACTCTTGTAGGGCACAGAGGACTTTCCTCGCAGGCTCCCGAAAATACTCTGGCGGCGTTTGAGCTTGCCGCTGAGAAGGGCTTGAAAACCGTTGAGTTTGATATTTATCCCACAAAAGACGATGTCTGGGTCGTAAGTCATGATGAATCTCTCAAACGCATGACCGACGGAAATGGCAGTATTTCGGACTACACTTTTTTTGATATTGCGGATTTCACAATTGATAACGGCGCGAATATAAAAAAATATGATAATCTTAAAATGCCGTCACTTGATGACGCGCTTGACTGTTGTCTTGAAAACAGCCTTGAGCCGATGATTGAAATTAAGGATTACACCGATAAATCAATTCAGCGGCTTGCCGATTCAATTATCAGTCACGGATTTGAAAAATCCTGCCGTGTTATTTCTTTTGATTATGAAGCTCTCGAGGCTGTTCGTTCGGCTGATCCGGAAATCAGGCTGGCGTATCTTGTTTCTGAATTTGATGATGAACATTTTAATAAATGCTTTGAGCATCCGGATATCGGCGTAAGCTTCAAGGCGGATAAAAGACACAACAATGCCGAAAAAATCAGCAAGCTGCTCTCAAACGATATTGAGCTTTTCTGCTGGGTTGTTGACAGCAAAAAAGATTTTGATTTTTATTATAATGCGGGTGTCAGCAACTTTGTGACAAACAGGATTATCCCGTAAAACAGAATTCAACAAAAAAGTATGGAAAATAATCTGCTTTATATTTTCCATACTTTTATTTTTATCAGCTTATAATTTATTTATCAAGTCTCGCGGCAACCTTTGTGAATGTGTCCGCGATTATCTGCTGCGACTCAAATCCCATTGAGTTTGTTTCATGATAGTGGTCGTGATTGTTGCGGTCGTATGCCTTGTTGAGATATGGCTGTGTTTTGTGCAGAACAAAATCATTCGGGGGAACAACATAGCCTGTCATATCGTTGGTTACGCCGAATACCATAAGGTCGGGGTCGCCGGCGATTTCTGAAATGGGCACAGGATTGATTTCGGGACCCTTGCCTGTTGCGGATTCCTCCGCGCTGTCGTATCCGCCGTAAACTGTCTGCTGGAACATTTCGCCGGGGAATGTAACCAGCTTTTTGCCGCCGATATTCATGTATGTAAGCTCAGAACGGAGAGCAAGCCCCATTTCGCCGATTTCACTGGGGAATACATTAGCGTTGAATGTATGGCGCATCGCAAGAAGTGTAAGAACGTTGTTGCTTATGGGATAATAGAACGGCTGCTGAATAAATCTGATTTCGGGAGTAAGCTCAACATCGTTATCTATTGCCATAGCGGCATCAGCGATGATTTCGCCCTGCATTTTGATAAGTTCAAAGCCCTTTATATCCTCGCCGAACTCAGGAGCGTCAACCGCGCCGATTGCGCCGATGCTGTAAAGAACGTCGGCCCCGCAGTCAGCCTTAACCTTCTCACGAAGATAGTACGGATATTCCGCGCTGAGCATTCTGTTTGAGCCGCCGAGTGAATTCGGATGCGCCGGGAAATTGAGAATCCATGTTTCGTTGCCGCCGTCTTCGGGAACAAAGCGGATTCTTGTAACCTTCTTGAAGGGTTTCTTTTTTGGCGCCCGTCTGTTCGCGAGGCTCTCTTTAATCTCTTTATTGCCGGCATAGAGCTTACCGGGTTTTCTGTTAGCGTAGGCTTCTTTTGAAACCTTGACCATCTTTTCCATGAGCATAGCTATATACTCGGGATCTTTTCCGTCTGCGGGAACAGAGAGGAACGGTTTGCCCCAGTAGCCGACAGTGTCAATACCCGAATGGCTGTGTGTTGAGCTGATATTTATGCATTTGCAGCCGACTTTTTTCGCGAAATCGGCGAGCATTTCGCGAACCTTGTTAACCTCAACGCCTGTGAAGCCGACAATATCCGCGCCAATCCAGAGAATACCTTCATTGTTTCCGCAGTCAATCCAGACCGCGCTGGCATAAACGGGAGTCTTTACGCCCTCCATTTTATGACCTGAGCCGTGACCCGCAATCCAGTATGTTTTATCCGTGCCGGTGTCGGGCATAATTTCATCTCTGGAAAAGCCAACGTTGAATTTGCCGCCTCTGATTTCAACAGGCATAACATCTTCAATAGCGGGAGTGCTGTGGTTCTTACCGAACTTTTTGCCGTAGTTCTTTGTAATTTTAATAATTCCCTTTGAGACTAAATCCATAATATCCATAACAATTACCTCCTGTAACGCCGATAAAAACCGACGAAAAATTCCAAATATATTCTAACATATAAACATTTTTTTGTAAACAAAAATTTATTCGCGATAAATTAGTCAATATTAACAAAAATTCAAAAGCGGTATTGCGCTAAAAATTGCTATACATTTATATATGTATACAGAGAAACTGATATTTTCAGATAAATTTTTACGCAAAAGCATGCATAATTCCAAATTAACAATATATAGCTGAGATTTAACATCAAATGACTACATGTGGAAATAAATTTTAATAAAAAACAATAAAAAATAACTTACAGTACTTGAAATTTATATATATGTGGTATATAATAACTATAATTACAATTAGGTAATTATAAGAGATGGAGGGACTCATATGAAAAAAACATTAAAGATATTGTCCGTTTTATGTGCGGTTGTGTTCATATTCGGAACAGTATCTGTCGGCATTTCAGCGTATGCTGCCGCCGGTAATGATGTTATAGGCAGCTATGATTACACCATCACTAATCCTTATAAGGATATTGACTGGGATAACGTAACAGCCTATAAGTCAGCAACACACGTACATACCGTACGAAGTGACGCGGATGAAGAAATTAACCGCATGATTCGCAATTATTATAACTTAGGTTATGATGCGATGGCTCTCACTGACCACGGTACTATTAACTACGGCTGGACGAATGACCAGGCTCGTCTCGCGATTTTCGAGTACCAGTATTTTGTTCACGGTCAAACGGACGAACTCAGTGAGGAAGAGTATAAGAGCATTATTACCGGAACAAAAGCTAGAAACATCAATTCCGGCAAGGGTATGATGGAAATACCTCTCGGTATTGAGCTTAACGGTATGTCAACTATTAAGTGCCACATCAACGGCTATTATGCCGATGCCGACCACGGCGGAATTGGTATGTCAGAGGACTGGCCTTTGAACGCTGTTGTAAAAAACTACAACGCGGGCGGCTTTACCCACATCAACCATGTCGGCGAATGGTCAGAGGGTAATGATGACGCCTCTGTTTATTCAAAGAGCTGGCTTACAAGATTCGCTTCTATTTATCAGAGTTACTGCCCCAACCGAGGCGGCAGAGGAGCATCCGCACAGACGGCGTGGATGAGTTCCCATAACGGTGAAGCGGGCTGTATAGGCATGGAGCTTGTTAACACTGCCGACAGCCGTACTCACAATGACCGCCGTTTTGTTTATGACGAAATTCTGAAGATTCTCGCTCCTCAGGGAATCAACGTTTTCGGTTTCTGTGAAGACGATTCTCATGAGCCTTCGGACTGCGACAGAAACGCGCAGTATTTCCTTATTAATAACTCCAAAGATGTTGCTATAAGCGAAGCTGAATATAACGCTTCAAACAAAGCTGAAGATGATGAAGAATCAGCGTATAAAAACGATAATAACGACCCGATTGACAAGGTTCAGAATTATTACCGTGATGCTATGTTCTACGGTGAGTTCTACGCCTCCTCAAAGAACTCAAAGAACGCTTACGAATTGGGTAACGGCTTTGTTTCGAATGGTCCGTATCCCAGCATTTCAAATATAAGCGTTGATAATGATAAAGATCAGATTTCTGTTACATTTAAAGATGCGACAAAGATCCGCATGGTTGCTGACGGTGAGGTTGTTGAAACCTACAAGAAAGACGCGGGCGTTAACACTGTTATGTTTGACCTTAACAGAAACGAAGAAAAAATCAACAACTATGTTCGTATCTATCTTACAGGCGCGGGCGGAATTACATATCTTCAGCCTTTCATTCTTACTAAAACAAAGTCTCATCAGTCTACGGTTCAGTTCACCGGTCCTAACAACACAAAGCTTATATCCGACGTTGCGGTTGTTGTTAAGGATTCCAACGGCTCTGTTGTGACTGAAGGCAAGTATGATAACTTCTATTATATCCTTCCGGCGGGTAATTACACATATACCGCTTCAAGACGAGGATATCAGGACAGCACCGGTAAATTCTCACTTGCTGCCGCCGAGATTGCGGAAGGCGTGCAGAAGAAGATTCCGGTTGAGCTTGAGGAACTCAGTAATATCGACTACGGATATTTCTACGCTCCGGAAACAATTTATCTCAGCCCGAATGATAACCAGACCTTTGATAAGTATGTTGACAGAGATAACGCCATTAACGGTGCGATTCATGCGGGCGTCTGCAGTGAAGGTAATATTTTCTTCACACGAAACGGTGCGTATGATATTGAGCTTGAATACTCAGTTCAGGAAGGTGCAGCTCTTGTCAGCAGCATGACGATAGGAGCTACAACCGCTTCAGGAAATACGCTTTCAACCTCTGTTACAGGAGGTTCTGTTGAAAGAGAGCTCAGCAAGGATGAGTATATTCTTGTAAAGTGGACGGCGAAGTATAAGTATGAGGGAAGAGATTACGAAGCCTATACTTATTCATATATTTTCAGTCCTCCGTCAGACGAAACATCGGTTGTCGGCGCGGGCGGTTTTGCGAAAACCAAGAAGAATATAATAGAATGGGCGCACACCACAATGTCTGTTACGGCATCTATGTATGTTTTCGGCCTATACAAGCATAATATAACTCTTGCTGACGCTAATGCGACCTATAAATTCGGACCCTACACTGGTAGACCTCTTGAAAGCGGTACATCTATAACAGCTACAGGTAAGGGCTTCTTATACAAATCAGAGGATTCCAGCAGCGGTTCAGTGCACATTACTTTGAATAACACGGACGATGCGTATGTTTACGCTGACAGAAGCCGTGTTGATAACTGGTCTCAGATTCCCTATTTCGGAATCGGCTTTGACCTTAATGAAGCTGAACAGGTAACGGGTGAAAATGGCGGAAACGCGTGCGCGAGACTCGCGTTTGACGAAACTACGGATAGTGTTACAGACGGAACATATGATCCCGATCATATACTTTATAACCTTCAGTTCTCAAGCAAGTCAAGTTATACAACTACAATCGACTATAATCTTGATGACAGCACAAAAACAACCGGAAGCGGCACCAAGTCCAACAGTCTTGCGTCTTTTGGCTATGAGAGATTTTATAAGTCAGACAATAATGTCGCAGGAAAGGTTCTTTCTCATCCGCTTCCGTCTGCGACTGCTCCGGAATCAACAATTCCGATTTCGGCTTATATTTACGGTACAAAAGAAAGCAGAGCCGACTCTCTTGCTTTAGGCGTTCATATTACAGTTGTAAACAATGATAAGAGTGCGCTTCGTGATGAATTTAATAACGCGGTTAAAAACGGATATCAGCCGGGATGGTTTAAGAACGCGGCTGCGTTTGACACTTATCAGAACGCAATTGTTCATGCCGCAAAGATTCTCGGTAATCCCGTGGTTGACAACGATACAGTTGAAACAGCTGAACAGGATCTTGAAGTAGCCTTTGACGATTTCGAGTTCAACACCGGCTTAGCAACAGTTAAGTATTACTGGAAGCTTCAGGACGGTACAACAGGCATGTTCCTTTCAGAGGATTCTTATCCCTATAAATACAACGAAGACCTTACGGCGAACGCAAAGGAAATTACGGGTTATGAATACGCGAATGAGTTTGATGTATATTCAGAAGATATACTCATTCATTCGGGAACTGATACTTTCTCGAATGTTCACGCTGAGGGCAGCACCTATGAATGGAGATTTTATTACACTCCCAACGAATACACTGCGACTTATAACACCAACGGCGCGGGCGTAACCGTTCCGAGTCAGAAAGTTCTGTTTGGTCAGGAATGCACTGCCGCACCGGCGGTACAGAGATCGGGCTACACTTTCAACGGCTGGTATCTCGACGGTGCTAAAAAGACATATGCCGCCAGCGAGAAATTCAAGTGGAATGTTGCAGATGACGCTGAGCTTGTCGCACAGTGGGGTTCAAACGAATACAATATTACTTACAGGCTTGATGACGGCAGCGAATTTAATGTTGCTGATGAGTATAAGACGGTAGCTTATGGTTCAACCTACTCAATCAGCCCGGATGTTCCCCTGAAAACAGGAAGCAATTTTGCCGGTTGGATTCTCAACGGTGGCGACGATGTTCATACGCCGGGCAGCCAGATATCATGGAATATAGCTTCAGATTCAGAATTGGTTGCAAGCTGGGAAGTTTCTGATTATTTTGTAAGCTTTGACCTTGGCGATATAGGCAGTGAACAGATAACGACACCCGGTAATATTAAGGTCACTTACGGTGAATTATACGGAACTCTTCCGACAGTAGCAAGAGAAGGCTACACAGTTGAATGGTACAGCGATCCCCACTGTACATCGGCTTACTTTGTTAATGCATCATCAAAAGTTGTAATTGCTGCGGATCACACGCTCTACGCGAAATGGATTCCGATTAAGTACAACATTCAATACAATCTTAACGGCGGTATTTTCGCAGATCCCAATTATCCTAAAGAATATTATGTTTCGTCAGCTGCTGTGGCACTCTGCGCGCCAGTAAGATCAGGTTATACTTTCACAGGCTGGAGCGGACAGAGCTTCTCAGGTCTGAAAACGAATTACTCGATACCGAGCGGTTCAACCGGAGATCTTACATTTACCGCAAACTGGGATGTAAACGGTTATGAAATCACATATAACCTTAACGGCGGTGAAAATTATCCGGATAACCCCGTTGCGTATAATTCCGAACAGGCGGTAACTATTCAGCCTGCTACGAAATTCGGCTACAAGTTCCTCGGTTGGACGGGTTCCAACGGCAGCATTTATGCATCAACTGTTGAAATCCCCAGGGGCTCGTCGGGTGATAAGAATTATATTGCCCACTGGGATATTGAAAATTACACAATTACTTACGATTATAACGAAGCAACAAAAGTTCCTTTAACAAACCCGAACACATATAATGTTTTGTCAGATACGTTTACTCTTGCCGTACCTGAAAGAGAGAATTATACATTCGGCGGCTGGCAGTCAGATAATAATGAGCTTGTTAAGGATGACGGTTCAGTTACAATCGAAAAGGGTAAAGTAACCGGCAATCTTTCATTCAGAGCTATCTGGATTGAAAATGATGCACTTACAGTTACGTATAGACTTAACGGCGGACGTATGAGCAGCAGTAATCCTACTCAGTACAAACCCGGTCAGTCATTTATCATCAATAATCCTTCAAGAGACGGTTATAAATTCCTCGGATGGACAAAAACCATAGGCGGGGTAAATATTCAGCAGGAAACAGGTACTATTGATGCTACTGACAACAAGAATATCACATTCAGCGCAAAATGGTCTGCGAATACAAATGATATTATCTATGAGCTCAACGGCGGACAGATAGTTTCAAATCTTTCAAATCCTTCAACTTACACTGCCGCTGACGATGATTTCACTCTCGTCAATCCTGTAAGAGCGGGTTATACATTTGCAGGCTGGACCGGCACAGGTCTTACCCAGGCTGCAAAGACAGTTGTTATCCCCACAGGTTCATACGGAAGCAGAAGTTATGCTGCTGCGTGGACAGCTGATACTTACACGATTAACTACGATTTAAACGGTGGTACGAATACAGGTCTTCCTGCTTCATACACCGTAACAACAGACACAGTAGTCGGCGCTCCCGTCAGACCCGGCTACACATTCAGCGGCTGGAGCATTGATTTCAACGGATTTACATGGACAGCAGGTGCAGTAAACGGCAGCGGTAAATTCGTTCAGGCATCAAATTCGTATTATTCAAATCCGGTTTCACTTCAGAAGGATTCTGAATATACAATAGTCAGCTCAGTAACAGGACTTAAGCTTTATGTATTCAGGAGCGATTTGTCAGCGTTTATCGGTTCATATACAGGCAGTTATACTGCGAGCTCAGACTGTATTGCGTTTATAGTTGCGGAAAATCAGAGTACGGCGGGATATAAAGATGCCAAACTCGCTATTTCAGGCACTCCGTTAAGCTATAATGTTAAGACAAACAGCATGGGTAACATGGAGTTTGCAGCTAACTGGTCGCGTGAGAATTATACGATAAGCTATGTGCTTAACGACGGCACATTCGGAGTTGACGGGGACGGAAATCCCAAAGATAATCCCAATCCCACAACTTATAATTATGACAGTGGTGATATTCAGCTTACGAATCCTGAAAAAACAGGCTATACTTTCTCAGGATGGGAATATAACGGAGTGGTTTCAACATCTGCTGTTATTAAAGCACATTCAACAGGTAACAGAACATATACAGCAGAATGGAAAATTGCTGATTACACCATCACGTACAGAGGACTTGAGGGTGCTTCAGTTACAGGAAACAGAACAACATATACTGTTAATGATGCCTTCACACTCAATAATCCTGAAAAATCGGGTTATACGTTTGATGGCTGGGTAGGAACCGGAATATCCGTCGCATCAAAGAGTGTTTCTGTTGCCCTCGGTTCTATCGGTAACAGACAGTATACTGCAACGTGGACTCCTATTGTATACAGCATAGAGTATGAAAATCTCAGAGGCGCGTCTGTATCAAATCCTGATGTTTATACAGTAGAGACAGAATCGTTTACACTTAAGAATCCTGTAAGCCCCGGTACTAATTTTACAGGTTGGTCAGAGGAAGGCAGCGAAAGCCTGTCAACAAATGTTACAATTGCCAAAGGCTCAACAGGTGATAAAAAATATATTGCTAACTGGAATATTCCGAGTTACAGTATCTCTTATAATCTTGCGGGCGGAACCGTTTCCGGCAATCCGTCGACTTACACAGTTGATGACAGCGATATACGCCTTAACAGACCTACAAGAGTTGGTTATGACTTCATAGGCTGGTCGGGAACAGGTATTGATAACGGTACTATGGAAATCGATGTTATTATACCATCCGGTTCTTATGGCATCAGAAGCTATACAGCCAATTGGAAACCGATTGACTATACTATCAGTTATGACCTCACTGGTGGTCAGGTTGCAGATGATGCAAATCCGACTGTGTATAACATAGAAACTCCAAACATCGAACTTGTACCTCCTGTAAAATCGGGCTATGTATTTGCGGGCTGGACAGGAACAGATATTTCAACACCGAAAGTTGAAGTTACAATTCCCAAGGGTTCAGTAGACAACAGAAGATACACGGCAACATGGAGAGAAGACTATTACACAATCGAGTACCGTGAAGATGCAGGTGCTACATATGAATATGATAAAATAACTTCATATACAATAGTAACGAACGATTTCAGAATTCCTAATCCCAGTAAGCCGGGATATACATTCTTAGGCTGGACAGGAACGGGAATTTCAGGAATAGGTACATCAAGTGATGTAATAGTTACCAAGGGTTCAATGGGCAACAGAGTGTACTATGCACACTGGGAACTCACGAGTTACAAATTAACATATGATTTAGTCGGCGGTGAAATGGAAGGAACCCTTACCAACCCTGACAGCTATGATTATTTTGCAGATGCGATAACACTCCATAACCCAGTAAAAACCGGTTATTCGTTTGTAGGATGGGAGAGCGACTACTTCGACGGCACGATGGAGACTGTCACCATTCCGACAAACTCAATGGGCGATAAGGCTTTCAAAGCTGTTTGGTACACAGGCGTTTATACAATTGATCTTGATGCCAACGGCGGTACATTGCCTTCAGGTCAGGCGGAGCATATCGAATTCACTTACACGACAGATGATTTCACAATCGGAAGTCCCACAAGAACCGGCTGGTCATTTACAGGCTGGACAGGAACGGGAATTTCAAGCAGCTCCCCGGTACCTGAAATTACAATAAAGAAAGGCTCAACCGGAAACAGAACTTATACCGCTACATGGGTACAGGGAAGCAACGCTATTGCTTATAACCTTGACGGCGGCACGTACGGTGTTTACGACGACGGGACACCAAAGAATCCCAATCCTTCAAGCTATACGACGAATTCCGGAACGATTACGCTTGTTAATCCCACGAAAGATGGCTATAAGTTTGACGGTTGGTTGTATGAATGCGGCAATCCGAATATCAGAATAGAAGAAAACTCGTTTAATAAGTCTGTTACTATTGATACTTCAGCAGGCGGCACTATCAGATTCATGGCAAAATGGGTTCTTATGCCGGCGTATAGAATTACGTATAACCTTAACGGCGGAACTGCTTCCGGAAATCCGACAACATACACAGTTGAAGATGCTTTCACACTTAATAATCCCACAAGAACCGGCTATACTTTCGAAGGCTGGTCAGGTACAGGCTTAAACGGAACGCATAATACATCAGTTTCAGTCAGTAAGAATACCGGAAACAGAGTTTATACCGCAAACTGGATTGCGGAAACGTTCACAATCACTTATGATTACAACGGCGGTTCAATTGACGGGGATAATCCGATAAACTACTCGGTTCTTACACCGACATTTACATTAATTAATCCTGAAAAGGCCGGTTATACATTTATAGGCTGGTCAGGAACCGGAATCACCGGCACACAGATGTATGTAACTGTTTCATCGGGTTCGACAGGCGACAAATCTTACAAAGCGGAATTTACAAAGGCTACCTATAAGATTATCTACAAGGGTCTTACCGGTGCTTCGAATCCCGGAAACCCCGCAACTTATACAGTTGACGATCAGTTCATACTCAACAATCCTACAAAAGCAGGTTATGAATTCCTCGGCTGGAAGAGTACAGACTCAGTTAACCCTGAAAAGACAGTAGAATTTAAAAAGGGTACAACCGGCAATAAGGAATACACAGCACAGTGGAAGACAACTGAATACAGTATCACTTATGATTTAGCCGGCGGTACGTTATCCGGTGAAAATCCTGCAAAGTATACAGTTGAAACATCTGACATAGTTCTTGTCAGACCCACTAAGGAAGGTTACAGCTTCCTCGGCTGGAAGCAAAACGGTGGCCAGCCTGAATTGAATGCCAGAATCAGCCGCGGCTCAACAGGTGATAAGGCGTTCACAGCAGTTTGGAGTGCCAGAAATTACAACATTTCTTACAGCGGTATAGACGGAGCTATTTTCGAAAGGATTAACACATATACTTCTGATGATAGTGTCAACATTCCGAATCCTGTAAAGAACGGATACACATTCTTAGGCTGGACAGGAACAGATCTTAATACCGAAACCAAGGATGTTGTTATTCCTGCCGGCTCAACAGGTGATAAGTCTTATAAGGCGAACTGGATGCTTATTGACTATTCAATTACAATTAATTATAATGGCGGCACGTCAAGCACAGAAGCGACCAGGTCATATACATGTGAGTCAAGTGAGATAGTACTTCCCACACCTAAAAAGGTAGGATATATATTCGCTGGCTGGACCGGAACGGGAATTTCAGGCTTACCGCAGAAAACGGTAAAGATTCCTGTAGGTTCAACAGGCGACAGATCTTACACTGCTGTATGGAATGAAAGAGGCGACACGCATAGGGTTTATTTCTACGGCTACAAGGGTTATCCGATTATACTCGATAAAGATGGTAATAACTATATTGAAGTAAAAATCGGTGATCCCGTATCGGTGGACATTGATGAGCTTAATGAGGCAGTCGGCTACAAGCTTACAGGATGGGATATAGATTTCAACTCAGAGTATTACAGAAACCTTAAAGATGACATCGAGGTTCATGCTGAGTGGGAAGTCAGTCCTGCTGAAAAGTACCAGATAATCATTAACGGCAGTGATTCTGAAGTTGTTTGCGGTCAGTATGAAATGTATACAGCTACCACAGATCAGTATGACAGCAATGGTAATCCGTTCAGCTATTGGGCAGTATCTGAAATAGATTCGAGCGGAAATGTAAAACCTGGTGAAGTCGCAAGCTACTACAGAAACTATACTTTCTATGTTCATTGTGATGTAATGCTTACCGCGGTTTACGGTAATTCAGCAAATGTAAGGGCAAGCACAAGAATATCCCGTGTCGGCGAATATACCGCAGACTATGACTGGTTCACTGTTTATATAGAAAGAAATATTGCACCGGAGTATACTCTTATACAGCATGGTTTGATATTCACTGCTAATGAGTCAGTCGGCACAAATACAAACAGCTTCGTTATCGGCACAAGCGGTGTTTACAACGGAGTTTCAAAAGTTGACGGCTTAACAGGTTTGTGGACGCTTTCAATCAGAAGCCCGGAGCGTTACGGCAATAAGATTTATCTGCGTTCTTATATTAAAGTCGCGGGTATAGATGAACCGATATACAGTGACGTACAAATCTACAATAATTAAAGTAAAAGGGAGGAGTTTTCAGAATGACATATGAAAAACCGCAAATTTCTTTTCAAAAATTTCATACAGATACCTTCCTTGATGATGCAGCCATGGCAAGCGGAAACGGTATTCCGAGTCAGGATGATGATATTTTTGAATTTATCAGTAACTTCAATGGAGCGATTATCATTGGTTCTGACGGCGTAGGCGGCTGGTTTAACGGCTAAAAACAACGAAAACGGCAGTCTGTTTTTCAGCAGACTGCCGTTACAATTAAAGGGAGGTATTTAATTGGAAGAACAGATACGTACCGAAACCAGGAACATGGTTGACGTTTTTTTAGGGCTCATGATTGTTCGTGTTTATGAATACTTCTTTTACAGAAATCACATGATACCGACGCTTTCTTTCATATCATATATCGTCGGTTTGTTTTTTATATTCCTTTTTAACCGAAAGCATTGCTGGGCACTCAGCGATTTTGGTATAAGAGGGTCGATTAACAGCACATGGCATGAGGTTATATTACCTGCCTTAATATGGATTGGTTCGGCCGCGCTGATTATAGTGCCTGAATTGATTTATTGCAGTCTGACAGATGCGGAAGACCCGTATTTTGATTTTGTGTGCTTTAATCAGCATATAAGCTATGTATTGTCAAAAGCCGATAATACCATTCTGGTTTCATGGACATTAATCGGTGCGATAATATGTGTGCTTCGTGCCATGTTTCTCGAAGTGTATTTCAGAGGGCTATGTTTTGGAGTTTTAAGAAAGAAAACTGATTTTTATACCTGCAATACAGTTTCATCTTTGCTTTATGCCGTATGGTTTCTTATAGTGCCTGTAAGAGCGTTGATTTTTAACGGTGATACAAGCAGGGGTAGAGTTGTTGTAATGATGCTGATTTTCTTTGTCGCGCAGTTCCTTTTCGCGTTCAGGCAGGGATATATCAGGCTGGTATGCAATACTATATGGCCTTGTGTGGTAACAACCTTTGCGTATAATTTCATTACTTTTAACTTTATAATTACAGGACTCGGAGGGAAAGAGGATAAGGATATTGCCGATTTTATAAGATGGTCAATAATAAATCTTATCGCGCTGCTTTTCACATTCTTATACTGCAAAATGATGAAAAAGAAGTTTCCGCCTCCGCAGCCGACTCCTGAGGAAGAAAAGTTTCTCAGAGAGCAATATGACGACGATTTTGGTGAGGAGTATGAGATAGCTCCGGAAGAAAATAAAGATTAGCGATAAAAAATCCGCCCTTTACGGACGGATTTTTTTATGACTGATTAATCAGATTTCGGGAATAACAACTTCGATTTCTTTACCGAGCTTTGACGATTTTACAATGTGGTCAATAATTGCCTGGTTATAGAGAATCTCTTTGGAAGGAACGGGTGCTTCGCCGCCTTCCGCAATGGCGTCAAGGAAAGAACGGACTTTTTTATAGAATAAGCCTTTGTCATTCTTATCGCGTTTGATTTCGGGAATGATAGTTTCAACTCTTTCACCGGCAACGTCATGATAAATCTTCATCGGGCCGCCGGTTGAGCCGTTCCAGCATTCGGTTGAAGGAATACGGAGCGCACCTTCTGTGCCGAAAATGATTGTATCGCCGGGAGTATCGGCATGCATAGCCCATGCGATACGGAAGTCAAGAATAATACCGCCTTCAAGACGAACAAAAGCGGCCGCAAAATCTTCAACATCAAATCTTGCCGCGTCAGCGGGATTGTTGTATTTCGGGTTGTTTCCGAAATACGCTGACGTGTAACCGCTTACAGTTAAGGGCTTCGGATAGCCGATAGCGTTAAGAACCATATCGAGAGAGTAGCAACCGATATCACCCATTGCGCCGATGCCCGCTGTTTTCTGCTCAATAAATGTGCTGTTGGGAACCCCGCGTCGTCTGCCGCCTCCGGTCTGGATATAATAAATCTTTCCGAGAACTCCGGACTGAACGATTTTCTTAATCATTTTCATATTTTCATCGCCGCGGGGCTGGAAACCGATAGAAAGAATCTTGCCGCTTTCTTTTTCAGCTTTGCAGATTTCAACCGCCTCTTCGGTAGTAACGCACATCGGCTTTTCAAGAAGAACGTTGACGCCTTTCTTAAGAGCATAAATTGTGCATTCTGCATGAGTCATGTTGTATGTACAAACGCTTACAGCATCAAGCTCTTCATTGTCAAGCATTTCTTTGTGGCTGGGGTAAAAATTTACACCTGTAACGCCGTAACGCTCCATGAATTTTTCTGCTTTGCCGGGGATAAGGTCAGCTGCCGCAACTATTTCGACATCTTCCATCTGAAGATAGCTTTCAATGTGAGCTTCGGCAATCCAGCCAGTGCCGATGATACCGACTCTGAATTTTTTATAGCTGACTTTCTTTTCTTCCTCAACTTCCTGAGTGAACTGACTGAGAACTGTATCTGACATTATAAGTTCCTCCGATTATTTATTGATTGTTTTGAGATAGTCAATGCTCATCTTAATGCTTTCAAGGGGAGTTTTGCCCATTGAAGGCTGATCCTGCTCAACTACAACCCAACCCGAGCCGGCCGCTTTGCAGGCTTCAAGAATACCGGGCATATCCTGAACTCCGTATCCGCAGGGTCTGAACGCGAATGATTCATTTTCTTCCTCATCCTGCGCTCCGTCATCAATTCCGATAAGAGCGTAAAGCTTCTGCGGCTTATCTTTGCCGCTCATAACAAAATCCTTGAGATGAACAACCGGTGCCCTGCCTGCGTATTTTTCGATGTAATTTGCGGGGTCTTCGCCGCCTACGTTTACCCAGCAGGTATCAAGCTCAGTCTGAAGCTCATCGGGAGTGAGCAGAGAATAAATGAGATCAAGACCGTAAACGCCGTCAATTTTTACGAATTCAAAGTCGTGATTGTGATAAAGCATCTGAATTCCGACTTTTTTTGCGATAGCCGAATACTCGCGGATTTTCTCGATTGTATCGTCAAACAGGGGAGCACCGGGGCGTCTGTCTTCGGGCGCATAGGGGATAGCGATATATTTACAGCCGATTTCAGCATAATCACTGATAACCTTTTCGGGGTCAACCATGATATCGTCAATGCTTACATGGGCGGAAATCGGAACAAGTCCGTTTTTATCACAGATCGACTTAATTTCTTTTGCGCTTCTGCCGAAAAGACCAGCGAATTCAATGCCGTCATAGCCCATTTCTTTAACTTTTTTTATTGTGCCTTCAAAATCTTCGGCCATGGCGTCACGCACCGAATAAAGCTGAACAGCAACAGGAAAGCTCATACATATTACCTCCGTACGGTAGATTTAACTTAAACATAATATGTTTAATCAACCTGAATTTTAACACGAATAGAAATAATTTTCAATAGTTTTTTATAATAATCAAGCTATTTTATGCTGAATTATGTTGAATTTGACTTAAGAGTGTATGTGATATTGTCTTAAGCAAAATAAGACGCGGCAGCCGCTGCTGAATTATCAGTACGCGACTGCCGCAAGTAGTTTTTTGTATTATCTGACAGGATTATTTAGAGGTAAAAAGTCCCGCAAGAAGAGAAGGAATAAATCCGAAAACCTTCTTAACACACCAGCCGATTTTCTGGAAGAATGTTAAAGTGTAAGCTTTAACATCGGCTTTTTGGCAGTTCTTGCACGGATATGATATTTCGCCTGCTTTGAACGCTGTTGCTTCTTTTGTGATGACGCCGTTGCTGTAATCGAAATCATGTCCCTTCGCGGGAATAGGTGTGGATTTAACAAATACTTCTTCACAGACTGAGCAGTAAGAACCAGCGGTACAGCCCGGTTCTTCGCATTTCGGGGGGGTTGCGACAATGTCCTTTACGGTATGTCCTTTTGCCTTGATTTCGATATAATCAGTCAGGTTTATCTTACATGCCTCACATTGTTTATATGCTTCGTATCCCGGTTCAGTGCAGGTTGCATCTTTCTTAGGAATATCAACAGACTTATGACCTGTCGGTTTAATTGTTTCCTGCTTAATTGCTTCCACACCGCACCTGTCACAATGCTTGCCTTCTGTAAGACCCGGGGTTGTGCATTTTGCCGGAACAGCATTGTCGATTACCCATGAGTGACCGAGAGCGTTGTCAAGTTCGTTGGTTATTCTTTCGTACTTGCATATTTCACAGATTTCAAGGGTATAAGAGCCTCTTTCACAGGTCGGGAGTATATGTCTCGGAGAACCGTACTGATGACCGGGTGTGGGAACGATGTTTATCTTCTCATAATAATCACATCTTGAGCAGGTAACCGCTGTGTAACCGTATTCAGTACATGTCGGGTTGATAACCTTTTCCTGATAGTTATGACCGAGCTTTGTGATTACTGTTTTGTCAATGCGCTTGCATACCCTGCACTGCTTGCCGATATAGCCGTCTTCAAGGCAGGTTGCGTTCTGGCTGATATTAACATCATCATGGGGAGCAAGACCGATTGTCTGATAAGTACTCTTATCAATGTCTCCGCATTTTGTACAAACGTCAACTGATATGCCGTTCTTTGAACAGGTCGAATCTTTAATTTTTTTATTCTGATAGTCATGGCCTGTTTTGGCATCTCCGACTACTGTCTGATAATAGTCACATTTTTTGCATTTATATTCGGTATAACCGTTCTCAGTGCATGTAGGATTGTGAACTGTAGTTTCGAGCTCATGGTTTCCCGATACATAATTTGACTTTTTGACACCGCAGTCTTTACACTGAGTAATTACAATGCCGCCTACATTACAGTCGATTTTTTCAATAACCTTGTCAGCCGCGATTTCAGTGCTTGTGAGAGCGTAAGAACCTGAATCGTAAGAAATTACATACCATTTTCCGCCTTTTTGGGCAACGGGGACACATTCAGAGGTAAGATTATTGACGTAATATGCTACTCTGTTATATGTGTGGCCGGTTTTGGCGATCGGTTCTTTTTCTATTGCTTTGCTGATAACCGCGGCTTTCTGACCGGGGTTATCTGCGATGGCTTTAGCTATGTCTTTATCACCAAGTTCAAGCCACGCGTTTTCGAGATAATCAACTATATCTTTGGTTGTGCTGATAACACTGCCGTCTTTAACAATAGCCGCAACGGCTTTATTAACGATTTCAGAGTATACATACATATCGGCACATGCCGCTTTATCGATGTATTTGTCACTGTCTTTGACAGGCTCTTTACCTGTTTCCGCTTTAACATGATGCTTCATAGCGGTATCAAAAATCGCCTTGATATCAGACACGTCTGCTGAAGCGAAGCCGTTATGATAAGCGGCAATAATTTTAAGACAGATAGAATCAGCTACATCATAAACGCGATTTTCTGCCGATACATCATTGTAAAAACCGTAGTTATCCTTATTGGTGTCTTTAACGACCTTGATTACAGCGTCAAGAGCCTCTCGGTTGCTCGCTTTGTTGATTGCTTTGCCGAGGGTCGAATCCGAATAATAAGGACAGTTGGGAGTTGTGCAGATCTGGATTTTTTCGCCGGGTACAGTGCAGGTGGGGTCAGTAATTTTTACCCATCTTGAATTTGCGTGAACTTCGGGATGCTGGGGAATTTCTCTCTGAACCAGCTTACCGTCTTTATCTTTGATTTTCTCACCGCAGATGTTGCAGACAAGATCCTCATATCCGGGATTTACACATGTTGCGGGCTGGTCGGGATTCGGAACATATTTAGCGTTGCGGTAACCTTCTGTATGAAGATTCGGAAGAGTTTTTTTGCTCTGATGACCGCCGCATCCTGTGCATAATGTGCCCTCCTCACCGTCTTTTGTACAGGTGGGTTCCACTCTGTATCTGCCGTTATTATTATGAGGAAGTTTCTTCAGCACTGTTACTTCCGGTGCGATTTTACAGTAGGCGCAGGTCGTTGTTACAGAGCCTTCACTTAAGCAGGTGGGCTCCACTGTTTCGTAACTGTAGTGATGAACGCCTTTTTCAGGATTGCTGTCTTTTGCTGTTGTTACAGTTGCAAGCTCCTTTAAAGCAAGGTTATAATCAACCTGCTTTTTATTTGTTTTATCATCATTAAGCTCAAAGACCTGGAATTCTTTCTGATTGCTGCAGGCGGGACAGCCATCATTACCGCAGTGCATTACTAAAATTTCACCGGGGTGACTTTCACAGTTGTCAATCCTGTCTTCATCAAGAACTATCCAGTTATGCTCGCCTGTCGCGGGAATTTCTTTCTGTGTTTCTTTGCAGTATGCATCGCAGTGTTTACATTTCTGAGCTTCAATACCGATTTTGCAGCAGGTGGGCTGTTCTATAATAACATAGTCTTTTTCCCACTCATGGCTGGTTTTCTTAATGCTCGCGCCGTTTTCATAAAACGCGCCGCATACGGCGCAGTAAATGTCGCCCTCATAGCCTTCTTCACTGCAGGTTGCAACTGATGAATGTAAATGCTTCCCTTCTGTATGAGCATGGTTGAAAAAGACCTCAATGTTATTGTTAGAAAATCCTATGTTATCCCAATCAGACTCTAAACCGGGATAATAAATTCTTTTGATTGATGTTCCTTCAAATGCGTTTGAGTCAATCTTCTTTACACTTTCGGGAATAAAAATAACTGCTGTCTTAACCCCTTTAAGACCGTAAGCACCGATTGACGTAACTCCGCTTGTGATTGTTACGATGCTAATGTCGTTGAGGTAGTTCTTCCACGGAGCGTCTGTACCCTCGGGAATTGCGGGAATGTCTTTGGTGAAATAAAGTTCACCGTCAGCATAGAAATCCCAGTAGGCTTCACCTTTTGTGGTAACAGGCGTACCTTTTCTTTCAGCTGCGCTCGCTTTGAGATTAAAGTCAAATCCGGTAAAGCCGACACCGAAAATGCCGCAAACCATGATTACGACCATCAAAACAGAGATCAGCGCTTTCATGCTTTTTTTCATGTGATCTTTCCTTTCCGTTATACAAAATTTGCCTTTTTATAAGCATAAATAAGCATTGTCATTATATAACTAAAAAAAAGATATGTCAAATTACGGATATGGTTCCGTTTTTGGACACTTTCTACAAAAAAGTATCTAAAAAATGCTTTTAATAAAACATCTAAAGCTGATTAAACGCTGAAAATTGAAACAGTTTTTTGCGTTTGAACAATATATTGTGCCATATATATGCCGCATACAATATAATTTTTGGTAATATAAGGTTAAGCACTTTTATTATACATACAGATTGTTGGTAATATTTAACAAAAATGACATATTTGAAAATATGTTCGCCAATACGGATGATTCTTACCTGAATAAAAAAGGACAGCCGAAGCTGCCCCGTAAATCAATATGTCACAGAATAATTTACTGTTCCGCCTGCGTCTTCAAGATGAAAGTTAAACGCAAGGAATTTTGATTCCATTGTTTCAATATAAACATCGGTGGTATATTTCCACTCGCATGAATCCTTAACCAACTCGCCGGTAGAGTTTCTGACTTTAATTTTTATAGTTGGTTCAAGGTACTTTACGGTCATTCTGGTTTTGCTGAAATCAACTGACACCATGTTCATTTCCTTAAGAGCGCGGTCGATTCCGTCAAGAACACGCAGCGACCTGCCGGCGGTACCCTCGTACTCGCTGCCGTTGTATCCGTCGGTCTGCTCAACCACCTTAATATACAGTGTGGTGTAAGTCCCATCGTTTACGGCTTTCGCTTCCCGCCAGTCAGATGCTTTGATTTTATCAGGCTTTCCGGGATACGGTTCATCATTGACAGTATTTCTGGCAAGAGCTTTTCGGGCAACCTTAGTAAAAATATCAATCATTTTCTGAGAAATATTTTTACCGCCGTTTATTGAAACAAGTGAGAGTGTTTTTGTGAATAAAAGGTCGGCGTTTTTTCGTGAAACCAGCTTGTAGTATTCAAGAACATCTTCTTTATCCGAGCTTGTAAGGCCGCCGGTCAGAGTGATTTTTTTCTTTGCGGCTTTCGGCTTTTCGGCTTTTGCTTCAGATGTTGAGCTGTTTTCGCTCCGCTCGATTTTTCCTGCCGTCTGTTCCTTTGACGGAGCGGTTGTTTCGTCTGTGTTGTCACTGTTGTCAGAAATAATATCTTCATAATATGAGCTGTCAGTCTGAGTCATGAAATCATCGGCTGATGTGCCGTAATCCCCGGCCGCTTTTAAAGACAGTTCATTTATCGCAAGGTTGGTGTCGCATATTTTCTGAGTGTTCGTGATGCCCGCGTATGAAACTAAAAGCGTACATAAGACAGCCGAAACGCTTTTGACTATCGCGGCTTTTGTGCTTTTCATATCATGCCTCCGTTTAATTGGTATTATATTATTTGATATTTTCCTTATCTTCCGGACTGGGCAATATCTGCAATGAAAATACCTGCCTGCTTAAGCAGGTCAGTATCAAGCGGGTCAACCGCTCCGTCATGATTGCAGTCGGATGCCGCATATACTGTTTCGCCGACATCTTCTTTTGAAAGCATACCGTCTGTCAGGCAGTTTTCAATAATCATATCCATGCCGTTGTGTATTCCGTCACCGTCAAGGTCGCCGTATATCAGAACGTCATAGCTTATTGTTTCGCCGTCGGGGTATGTAAGCT